>NZ_JBIARA010000029.1:0-63613 GCF_042889525.1 Micromonospora sp. NPDC002575
CGGCAACCAGGCGAGGCAGCTCGGCCAGATGCGCGCGGAGCGCGTCGAGGACGAGCTCGGTGTTGCTGCTGGAGTTGCGCCGTGCCCGCTCGAACCGGGCCATCAACGGTGCCGGGACGCTGAGGACCGTCGGGCTGACCGCCAGCGCGGCGGGATCGTCCATGTCCACCGTCAGGTCCGGCATTCCGGTGGCCCGGGCGGGGCCCGTCGACGTCTCCTCTGGCGCGGATGCTGCCCGCGCCGGAGCGGCGGGCGCAGCCTCGGTACGGCCAGCGCCTGCCGCCGGCGGTTCCTCGGTGGCTGCGGGCGCCGCCTCAGCCCGGGTGGCAGGGGCCGGGCTCGCTGATTCCGTGTCATCAGGCACGCGGGGGCTGGTCGCCGCCGCGGTCAGCGCCGACACCGCCGAGGTGCGGTCAGCGCTGACCAGCCCTGCCAGGGACGATCCCCGGTTGCCAAAGCCGCGCAGCTTGGGTGCCGGCGGGGTGTAGCCGTCGGTGTTCTCCTGCTCGCTCACGTTCACCGCCCCAACTGGCTGAACCGGGTGAAGACCTCGCCGGCGAGTTCTTCGTACTCCTGGGCGACCTTCCCGGCCTCGCTGCTGGGCACCGGCCGGCCCTTGGCGGTGCCGGCGCGAACCTCCCACCACTTCGGGCCCTGGACCTGCTCCAGCTCGTGCACGAGCTGGCCACGGTCGCGGCAGGCCTTGGCGACCGACGGCATGTAGCGGATGACGGAGTTGAACACCAGGGCGTCGGTGCCGGCGGCGCGCAGGTCCTCCTCCAGCTCGCGCCGTACCTCCCGCCGCTGCCCCACCTCGTCGCCCTGGCGGTTGACGCGGTACTGGAACCCGAACATGGCCACGCCCAGCAGCTCCAGCTGCTCGTTGATCGTCAGCGCCCGACCGAACCGCTCGGCAACGCCGGACAGGCCCTGTCGGCTGGCCTGGTCGAAGCTCACCGGCACCAGTGCGGCCCGGCTGGCGACAAGGACTAGGTCCTGCAGGTTGATCTCACGCGGCGGGCAGTCGATGAGGATCCAGTCGTACTCATCGGCGACCGTCGCCAGGACCTCCGCCAGAGCGAGGCGGGCTTGGTGGGCGTGGCCCCGCGCCGTCTTGCCGAAGATCATGCCGTTGACCTCGTCCAGGGCCGAGCCGCCGGGGATGACGTCCAGCCATGGGCGAACGTCGCGCAGCCGGTGCGGCACTATCCCCGCCTGCAGGGCCGTCATCAGGCCCTTGCCGTCGTCGCCCACCTGCACACCCTCCGGCAGCCGCCCGTCGACGGGGACATCCTCCGGCTTGAGGTAACCGAGGTCCAGGCCGAGGTTGCCCTGCGGGTCGCAGTCGACCAGGAGCACCCGCCGTGGCGAGTTGGCCTGCTCCGCCGCCAGCGCCAGCAGACCTCCCAGGTTCGCGGTCACCGACGTCTTGCCCTGGCCGCCCTTCCCGTTCAGCACCGCCAGCACGCGGCCGAGGGACGGCCGTAGTCGGCGCGACAGCTCCATCGCCGCCACGAGGTCGGGATCGGCGCCCACCATCTGCCCGAACGTCATCGGTCTGCCTTCTCTCATCGCGCAGGTTGCGTCTTCGGCCGTGTGCCTATCACCCACGAGCCCCCTCGCGCCAGGTGCCGCGCGGCGGCGCGCGCCGAAGATCACACCCACGATGACCAGCAACATCACCGCTCAACGCGCGAGCGGTGGCGCAACCAAGCACGCCTGGCAGCGTGCACACGATGAGACATGCAATATGACGCGCTATAGAGCACGTACCAACGTTCATCACTTGACAAGCCATATTGTCAGCACCAGAGTGGACGGTATGACAAGACGCCTTGTCCACACGAGCGAACCAGCTACGCCGAGAGAGAAGGTGAGCACCACGGCGCAGGCAAGCGTGTACGACATCGACCACGGGTTGGTGCAGGACCTCGTTTCCGATCTGACATCACGTATCACGAGCCAGACGGCGCACGACAGCGCCGGTGCGTCTCAGGAGCGGATCCACCTGCGCCAGCTCGCTGCCTTGGTGGCCATCCGTGCAGCGGCGGAGGAGCTGGCGACCACCGCCGCGTTTGAGGCCGCGCGATGCGGCGCCAACTACCCGGCTATCGGTGAAGCGGCCGGGATGACGCGGCAGGCCGCGCGTGTCCGGTGGCCGGGTCTGGTCGACCGAACGCGAACAATCAAGCAGCCCAATCGGTCCGCCGCAGAAGCAGGCAACTCGACGGTTGGTAGAGAGGACTCATGACGGAGTCAAAGGAGGGTCAGTTGCACAACGATGGGGCCGCTGATTCCCAAGAATCAAGTCCGGTAGTCGTCGCACCGATGCGACCAGAGTCGGCTGAGCTGTCCGACGTCATCACCCACCCAGCGAACCCGCGCAAGGTGCTGGGCGACCTGGGTGACCTGGAGGCGTCGATTCGGGAAGTCGGCGTCATCCAACCGCCGGTGGTGCTCCCTGCGGACCGGGTCGCCGCGGCGTGGCCGAAGCACGCCAAGGAGATCGCCGGCGCCAAGTGGGTGGTGCTGGTCGGCGCCCGCCGACGTACCGCAGCCGGCCGGGTCTACGGGGACGACCCGGAGGCCACGCTGAACGTGCTGGTCCGTGAGGACGCCATCGCCGACGACCCGCTGGCGCAGTTGGACGTGATGACGGCGGAGAACGTGGCCCGGGCACCGCTGAGCCCCGTCGAGGAGGCCCGCGCCTTCGCCGAGCAGGAAGCCGCCGGGCGGAAGCAGCGCGACATCGCGGGCAAGGTCGGCTGCTCGCAGTCGCACGTGTCGAAGCGGCTGAAGCTGCTCAAGCTGCCCGAGGCGATGCTGGCCGCGTTGGAGATTGGCCCGAGACCCGACGACGACCAGGGCGACGGACAGGAGCCGGCCCTGCAGATCAAGGACGCGCTCGCGTTCGTCGACGCCGCCGGAGGCGACCAGGAGCTGATGCTCGCCGCGTACCAACTGCGCGACGATCGCCGGGCCCACTGGAGCGCTGCGGACCTGGTGAACGAGGTCCAGCGGATCCGCGAGCGCCAGGCGGCGATCGACGCGGCCAGCAAGAAGCTGGCCACCGAGGGCACCCCGGTCATCGCCGACCCACTCAAGCAGTTCGGCAACGACTACTGGCAGCGCCGCCTGACCGGCGCGAAGGCGGTCGACGCCGCCCGCAAGGCCGGCGAGCTGGCCGCCGGCATCGACTCCTACGGGTCGGTCACGTACTACTCGACCGGCCGGAAGCCCAAGGCCGCAGACAACCGCAGCCCCGCCGAGCAGCAGCGGATCACCGACGAGAGGGAGCGCCGCAAGTCGATGACCGCCCGAGCCGAGGCCGCCGCGCTGCTGGCCGCCCGGGCGCCGAAGCTGCCCAAGTCGGCGGAGGACATCATCGACGCCTGGCTGTGGGCACCCGGCAACGAGTGCGCCCAGCTCGCGCACCGGTGGCTTGTCGCCGCCGGCGTCGGCCCCGACCCGGGGCTGCCCAACTACCGCTGGTGGGAGGACATTCGCAAGGCGGACTGGACCACTCGGGTGCAGGCCGCGCACGCCCTCGGGATCGCCCGCCGCGAGGTGCAGGCCCGCGCCACCTACCGGTCCTGGACCGAGAGCGACAAGGCGTGGCTGGACCGCCTCGTCCAAGAGGCCGGCTACACCCCGAGCGAGTGGGAGCAGGAACGCCTGGCCGCCATCGACCCGCCGGACGGCGAGTCCGCCGGCCAGGTCGACGAGGCCACCCCGGAGCGGGTGTCGCTGTCCTTCGACGCCGAGGACGCGTGCTGCTGGCTGCTGCACTACGACCTGCGGGTGGACGAGCCGGCCGCGTACGCGGAACACCTGACCGACCCCGACGACGTCGACGCCGCCCAGGCGTGGGCCACCGAGCTGCTCGCCGAGCGGCACCGCATCGAGGTCACCGGGTGGTCCGACGGGGAACTGCTGCCCGGTCGACCGGCTTACCTCGCGGTGCACGCCGGGGAGCCGACCGCCACGGCGGCCGGGACCGGGCCGGTGACGGAGTGGAGGCTGGTGCACGACCCGGTCGACGAACTGTGGCTGCTGCTGGCCGGCGAGAAGCCCCACGCCGACCACGACGCCCTGACCGCCGCCGACGTTGACCAGGCGTGCACGTGGGCCACGGGCGTCCTCGTCGACGCCGGCGTGGTCAGCCACGGGTGGACCGCCCGCGCCGACGGCAACGCGACGCTCGAGTACGTAGCCGACCTGACCGGGGAGTGCTGAGGTGACCGGCACCGGTGCGGGGGCGATGATGGCGGCCGGGGAAGTCGGCTCGCACGCTGCCGCCCTGACCTACATCGCAGCGATGAGCGCAGCCGCCGCGGACACCGCCGCGAGCCTGGAGAGCACCATCGCGGCGATGGGCCGCCGCCAGGTCGGTACCGGCGCGATCGGGCACCTGAGTGCGGCTCGGGCCGAGGCCACAGTGATGGCGAGCGCGCTTGCCATCGCCCACGAAATCCTCACGAAGCACACGGCCGTCGGCGATGCGTACGCCGCCGCGCCGGACGCCGGCGACAAGAACTGGATGAGCGACGACGCGGGCGGCCGGCACCGAGTTCCCGAACCCCGAAAGGACACCATGACCTCTGCACATTCGCCTGCTGGCGAGGACCCGGAACGACCCTCACTGGGCGTCCCCGACCTGCTCGGCTACGCCAACGGCGACACCTGCCACGGCACCGACCGAGTGGCCAGCATGGGCGGCCCCACCACCGTGCTGGCGTTGATGGACTACGGCGACGGCGGCGACCGGTGGGACGGCGGCCGGTACGTCGCGGTCGGCACCTCCCCGCACCGCTGGAACCCGGTCACCAACGCCGAGCACGTCGACGGTGGGCAGCTGACGGGCTACGCCGCCCCGCACCTGGACCCGGCCGAGGCAGAGGCCGCCGCCGCGCACCTCGACGAGCTGGCCGACCTCGCCGAGGCCGGGCACCGCCCACCCGAGCCCACCAAGTGGAGCCGGGCCGCCGACCGGCTGGAGCACCTTCTCGCCGGCGACGCCGATCTGGCCCGGGAGAAGGTGACCGTCGTCGACAACGAGCTGCCGGTCACCGTGCGGGACCTCCTGGGGCTGCTGCGCGACAAGCAGCCCGCCGCTGGGCCGGCGACCCGCCGCCACGTGGCCACCACGGCGATGCGGGAGGCCGGCGGCGACGCTGGGACGCTGTGGATGGACCTGGTTGACCACGACGGTGCGACCCGGGTCGCGGTCACCGGTGTGGAAGGCGACGAAGACGCTGCCGCCGACTTTTGGCAGCCCTACACCGCCCAGCACACCCCGCAGCAGGCCCGGGAACTGGCCACGAAGCTGCGGACCTTCGCCACCAGCGCCCGGGAAGCCGCCCGGGGTGCCCTCTACCTCGGTGACGGCGACGAGGCCGGGTACCTGGACTGGTCGGTGCGGACCTCCGACGGCGGCCGGAATCTGGAGATCCGCGACGGCACCGACGCGGTGGACTTCGACCTCAACCCCACCCAGATGCGGGAGCTGCACGACGCGCTCACCGCCACCATCACCGCCGACGACTTCGCCGACGTGCCCGGCGCCTACTGGCCCCAGGAGAACGACGAGCGGTACATCGACTGGTCGGATTTCGGGTACGAGCGCGGCTTCAGCCTGGAAGCCGGCGACGGCATCCGCACGGTGAACCTCACCCTGACCATGAAGCAGCTGCAGGCATGGCGGGACCGGCTCGCCACCGAACTCACCGACGGGGACACGCAGTGACCTCCCCGCGGCGGGTCCGAGTGCTCGGCGACCTGTACCACGGGCGAATCCCGGCCGGAGCGGTCTACGTCGGCCGCGCCGCGCCTGGACTGCAGGCGAGCCGGTACGCCAACCCGCACCGCGTCGGAGACTGCCGCCGCTGCGGGCGAGAGCACGACCAGGCCGACGCGGTCACCGCGTACGTCGACGACCTCGACCGGCAACCGGACCTCGTGGCCGCCGCGCAACGGGACCTCGCCAACGTCGACATCGCGTGCTGGTGCCGCGAGCACGTGCTCCTCTGCCACGGCGAGGTGCTGCTGCGGGTCGCCGCCGGCGCCACGCCCGGCACCGCCCTGGCGGCCGTACTCGGCGGAACCCCCGCCGCCACCCCACTGTTCACGCGATCGGGGTCGTGCTGGAACACGACCCCGACCACTACCTCCGGAACCCGAAACCGCTGACCAGCAACCCCGAGACACCCGAAAGGCAGACCCATCATGACCGACCTCCGTACCTACACCCACCCCGACGTGTACCTGCACGGCACCGCCGAGGGCTGGGCCGACCCGCAGACTGACCCCACCCGCATCGACTGGCCCGCCCGGCAGGCCGTCGCCGCCATCCCGTTCCGGGTCGTTAACGGCCGGCCGGTCAACCCCGGCGAGCGCACCCACATCCGCTACGGCCGCAACCGCCTCGGACACTGGGGCGAGGCGCAGTGCGCCGACGCCGCGGTGACCGCCACCGACACCAGCGGCGGCCGGTGGATCGTCATGATCGAGCGCCGCGACGGCGGCGGGTGGGCGCTGCCCGGCGGCCACATCGAGCCGGGCGAGAACCCGGCCGACGCGGCGGCCCGGGAGCTGACCGAGGAAACCGGGCTGATCGTCAACCCCACCGACCCGTGGGTCCGCACCCTGCCGGCCCGCTACGTGCCGGACCCCCGCTGCTCGGACGAAGCGTGGATGGTCACCACCCTGACCACCGTCAGCCTCGGCGTCTACGAGGCGGACCGCCTGCCCCTGCTCGCCGCTGGCGACGACGCCGCCCGCGCGGCCTGGATCCGCGCCACCGGCTACGCCGACCTCGCCCGGCACCTCGCCACCGAGTACGGCGGGATCGTGTTCTGCGCGCACCAGCCGATGCTCGGTGACCTGCTCGGTGCCCCGGTCTGGCCCACGGTGACCATGACCGCCGAGATCAACGGCATCGCGCTGGCCGACATCGGCGAGGACGGCGGCATCATCGCCCTGGGCCACCACGACCCGGCCCGGCTGCTGCCCGTCCTACGCCGCTACGCCAACCAGGTGTGGGGTGAGGTTCTGGCCCCCGCCGACCGGGGCGACCCGTACGCGCAGATCCACCACGAGTGGGTCGTCAACACCGGCGACACCGTAGTCGGCCCGGAGCAGGAGTGGTGCCTGGAGCCGGCACCGGCCGACGCCCCGGGTGCGTTCCCGGTGACCCGCTGGTACGAGAGCTGACCCGCTTTACTATCGATCCGTAAGGCACCTTGCAAAATCTTTGCAAGGTGCCTTACGATTTGAGGATGGACAACACCACGGTTCCCTTCGGGCTGCGACCGCTCGTCGAGCGGCACGGCGGACCGGTCGACGTCGAGGACGCTCGGGCTCGCTGGTCCGAGATCGTCACGGCGGCCGAGGCCGGCACCATCACGCTCATCACCCGCGACCGGTACCAGTGGGCCGCCCTGGTGCCGATGAGCGAGGTCGCCGAGATCTCGCCCAACCTGCCGACCTGGCCGGTGTCCGACGCCCGAGCCAAGCTCGGTCGCCTCGTCGGCGAGGTCCACGGCCTCGACACCCGCGTGCAGGTGCTCACCCGCCACCGCCGGCCGGTCGCAGCGCTCATCGACCCGAGCGTCCTGGTCGACCGGCCCGAGCCGGCCGACCGGCTGCCAGCCGACGCGCTGCTGCGCGACGGTCACCGCATCGAGCTTGTCTTCGAGCCCGGCTGGCCCGGCCGCGTCGGCCCCGACGGCGAGGTTGTGGAGGAGCCGGAGGAGTGGTTCTACGCCGCCAACGCCTACGACAACCACGACACCGTCATCGCGGTCGGCGTCGGGGACACCCTCGGCGAGGCCCTCCTGCGACTGGCCCCGCCACCAGCCGTCGAGCTGGACGACAGCCCGCCGTTCTGACCCGCCGATTCCTGTCCTGACTCAGTCCAACTGATGCCGAGCCGAGGCTCTGACCTGCTCTGCATCAGATTCGTTGAGCCGGTCGGGCCGGCGGCCGACTCAGTGAACCTGATGCACACAGAAGTCGGGGGAGCGGCGGTCGACGCGACGACGTGGGCCGCATCAGGTTCAGCGAGTCGTCGCATCAACTCCGTCGGCCTCCCGCATCAGGTTCGATGGTCTGGCATCAGATTGACTGAGCCAGGACAATTCCCCGGAATCGACACCCGGTCCAGATCCGCCGTCGATGCCTCCATAAGTGATCTTATTGAGGCACGAGAACGTCACCCCCGATCCGCACCGCCAGGCCCGCTACCAACCCCATCCCCAGGAGGAACTGTGAACACCAGTAGCAGCACTACGGATCCCGCGACCGTGGACATGGCCGCCGTCCGGCAGCTCGTCAAGCGCGCGGTGCGCGCGGCGGTCCCGGCCAGCCAGATGACCACCTCGGACTACGGCTTCCCCGAGCCGCGGCCCCTCGCCGGCCTGCAGGCCGCGTTGTCCGTGACCCGCCTGGCCCAGAACCAGGCGTACACGTTCGCCAAGGGACTGCGCGGCGAGGGATCCTCGTGGGACGAAATCGCCGACCTGCTGGAGATCGAGTGGTCCGAGGACTACGTGCAGCGGGAGCGGGCGTTCGAGCTCGTCGCCGGGCCCGTCTCCAGCTATGGCTACAACCGGTACGTGTTCTTCACCTGCGCCGGCCCCCACGGTTGCGGCCAGAGCATCACCGACCGCGGCCCGTACAACGGCTACCCCTCGGACAACGAGGATGGCCACGCCGAGGGCTGCCGACGGCTGGCCGCTGAGGTCGAGGCGTACCGGCGGGCGCAGGACGAGCTGGAGCACCGCGAGCAGGTGATGGAGGAAGCGCTGCAGCTCGTCACCGACAGCTTCGGCAAGGAGACCGTGGGGCGGGTTCGGTACGTGCAGTCGCACGGCGGCCGGTACCGGGGCTGGTCGACCAGCGAGACCCTCGCCGTCGCCTTGGTGCTGCGCGACGACGAGCAGCTCGCCACGGTCGGGTACTCCGACCGCGGGGAGGCGCTGCGCCGGATCATGTCGGGCATGTCCGCCGCGCCCCGCGACCCCGCCGGATGGCTGGCCACGGTCCGGGCCGCCGCGACCGGGCTGCGGGACTGATGGCCACGCACCTCGAACGGATCTGACCGCCCGGCAGTTCGCCGGGGTTGGCGCGGGTCGGGACCACCCGTAATGGTCCCGACCCGCCACCTCCGATCATCCCCGAACCACAGGGGAGGCACCGCCCGTGACCACCACCGGCACCGCCGCCAAGTACGCGCGGATGGCTGCCTTCGCCGCCGACATCAACTGGAGCCGACATGACGTTGACCTGGGAGGGCGCCACCGGCCTGTCCGAGCTGGGTGAGCTGACCGCGCGGTGGCTGACCGGCGAGCTGGACGAAACCCCCACCCACGGCGCCCCGCCCGATGAGGAGACGGGTCCGCTGATCCCGCTGCTTGCCGCGGTCAACCGCGCCGGGCTCGTGACCGACTTCTCCCAGCCCGCCGAGATCGACGACGGCTGGCAGCAGCGCGCTGCGGTCTGCGGGTACTGCGACGACGCCACCCTCGACCAGCTCATCACCGCGTTCACTCCCACCGACCTGGTGCTGCTGCACGAGCGCACCAACAGCGGCATCCGCCTGCCGGTCACCCTCCACCTCGGCACGGCCCACACCTGGGTCGGCGGCTCGCCCGGGGTCGAGCTGTGGGACGACCAGTGCAGCCCGGCCGCCGTGCGCTCGCTGGCCGACTCCTGGTACGTCACTCTCGTCGACCCGGTCTGGGGCCGTGACGACCGCCTGTGGCCGACCCTCGCCGCCGCCCTGAACCTGCCCGACCCGATCGCGGCCAGCCGATGATCCAGGTGCGGATCGTCGCCGACGACGTCGACCAAGCCGACGTCGCCGCGCTGGCCACCGGCCAGGTCCTCACCATCACCCGGAAGAGTCCGGCCCGGCCGCGCCGCTCCGGTGACGGCGTCACCCCCCACCTCGACGTCGAGCTGCCGACCGTCGACGAGATAGACGGTGTCCGATACGCCCGCTGGCACCCGGCGTGCCTGCGCGTCGAGCAACGCGAACGGAGGATTCGGTGACCGTTCTGTCCGGCGAGGTGCTGCCCGCCGTCCCGGCCCCCCACGGTGGGGTTCCCACCGCGGGGGGTGCCGTCGATGACGAGCTGGAGGAGCTGCTGCGGGAGTGGCTGGTCTCCTACGCCTCGCCGCACACTCGCGACGCCTACCAGCGGGACCTGCGGCACTGGCTCGGGTTCCTGGCCGGCTGCGGCGTCGACCCACTCACCGAGGCCCGTCGGGTGCACACCCACGCCTGGCTCCGCGTGCAGGAAGCTGCGGGCGGCGCGTCGGCGGCGACCCGGGCCCGCCGCCTCGCCGCCGTGTCGGCGTTCTACTCCTGGTTGATAGCCGAGGACCGCACCGACCGCGCCAACCCTGCCGCCATCAACCCCAAGCAGAAGCCGAAGACCGACCCGACCCGGCCCAGTACCGCCGGGCTGTCCCGCGCCCAGGCCGAGGCGCTGCTCGCTGCCGCCGACGCCGACACCGGCCCCCAAGCCGCCCGCACCGCCGCGATCGTTGCCCTGCTCCTCTACACCGGGCTGCGCGTGGGAGAGCTCGTTGGCGCCGATGTCGAGCAGCTCGGCTATGACCGCAACCACCGCGTCCTTCGCTTCACCGCCAAGGGCGGCGGCCCGCACCTGGTTGCGTTGCCCGCCCCGGTCACCCGCCGTCTGGACGCCTACCTCGCTGGCCGGCCCGATCTCACCGAGGCCCGGATGCCGATGCTGGTTGGGCAAGCCGGTGCCCGGCCGCGCCGGCCACTGGTGGCCACGACCAGCGGCGCCCGGGTCGACCGGGGTGCGGTGTGGCGGCTGCTGCGCCGCCTCGCCACCACGGCGAAGATCCCGGTGAAGATGAGCCCACACGTCCTGCGGCACACCTGCGCCACCCTCGCCCGCGACGCCGGCGCCCGCCTGGAGGACGTCCAGGAGCAACTCGGCCACGCTGATGCGCGGACCACCCGCCGCTACGACCATGGCGGGCAGCGCCTCGACCGGGCGCCGGCCTACACTCTCGCCGCGTACCTCACCGCCAGCGACGGGCACTCCGCCGGACCGCTGCTCGACCACGCCGACCGCTGAACAGCAGGCGGTTGGGCGTCGTCTTTCCGCCACTGATTCCGAAGAATCCGTCCCGGCCAGCCCTCGGCTACCCCAACGGCTGGGCGATGCGGCGCAGGGCTTCCCGGCTCCCGACCGGAGTCAACGCGCGCAGCGTCACTGGCACGCCTCGCACGATCAGGTGCGCGTAGTGCTGGTCCGGGTCTGCGTCGCCTTCACGGACGACACCGTGCAGCGGGTGCCGGGCTGCTCCCTCGTCGTCGTCGACGGCGCGCAAGAGCGCGTTGACGGCTTCGTGCGCGAACGGGCCTTCCTGCCACTCGACTTCCCAGGTGATCCCACCCAGGCCCGGCCACCAGTCGAGAGAGTGTGCTCCGTTGAGTACCTGGCTTTCGCGTAGGGCGGCCAGGGTCCGCCCCAACGCCTCGTAGTAGCGGGCCGGGTCTGTCTGTCGTACCTGCTGTTCCTTCATGGACCGTTCAACGACCCGGCCGGGGGTCAGGTTGGCCCTGATCTCCGAGGTCCAGTTCTGCCTGCGTGGCGTGACAGTACGTCCACGGCCAAGGCTAGTCCTCGTCGCGGATCGTGATGATCTCGTGGGTTGGGTCGACGGGGTCCTGCACCCGGATCAGCCGGTCGGGGCCGATGAGCTGTCCGGTGCCGATCAGCTCGGCGGCGCGCAGGGCAGCCAGGGCCTCGTGTCCACCTACGCTGTCTGCGGCATGGTCCTCCATCTCACCAACCGTGGCAGCGGTGATGCCGTCGGCGATGAGAGGTGCGGCCTCCTTCGGCATGTAGCCCCGGCTGGCCCAGGCGGCAGCCATCCGGGCGTGCTGCTCCAGATCCTCCTGTGTGGCGGTGCGGAAAGGCATGGTTTCCATCCACTGGCGGGCCACCAGGAGGGTGGCGAGCTGGGCGGCCTGGGCCAGGTAGACGGCACTGTAGATGCGCAGGGCGCTCAGCTTGTCCATGATCTTCCTCCGTGGCGTGGGGCCTACGATGGGGTGGGCCACCCGAGGTGCTGTGATCATCTCGGGTGGCCCGTCTGTCTCACCTGCCGTGCTTGCCGGGCTGCCACTCGCGGCCGTCGTGCCACTGGCGAACCTGCCAGCGGGAGTAGACCGGGCCGGTCGAAAGTTCCAGCAGGGGGCGGGGGAAGTCCGGGTACCGGGTGCTCCAGTTGGCGATCGTGGAGTTGCTGACTCCGTAGTCCTTGGCGAGGTCGCCGGTGGCTGCGATGTCCTCCAGGTGCCAGTAGGCGGGTGGGGTTGGTCCCATCGTGGGCCTCTCTCTGGAATTCTCAATCGTTCGGGGGTCTCCCCCCTTATGTCTACCACTATACACCATCAGGCGTATCCCGGTATACACATCTGCGTTGGGTCACGCATCCCCGGCCGGCACCCAGGCGTACAGCGCGTTCGGGGTGATCCCCGCCTCCCGCATCACCTCGCGCCGCCGGCCCGGACCGCGCCGACCCACCTCCCGCCGCACCGCGTTCCGCAGCCGGCCCGTCGCGTCCGCGGCCCGCTGGTCCGCAGCCCGCCGGGCCACGGCCAGGACCGGAAGCGGCACCTCGTCCTGAGCCTCACCGAGCACGTCGTCGACGATGGCGGCCAGCCGCATCTCGGCAGCCCGCACCGCCAGCCGCCGAGCGGCCTGCGCCAGCTCGTGGTGGTCCGTCTCGTCCAAGGGCACCACCTGCTCCGCCTGATGCCGCAGGGCTGCCAGGTGGTCGCGCACCACGGCGAGCAGCTCGGCGGCCTGCTCGTCGGTTTCCATCACCGGCAGCGGCGCGTCGCCGGTCATCTCCGGCCAGGTCAGGGCGAGCGCCTCGCCCAGGGCCGCCCACGGCGCGATCTCTCGGGCCCGGTCGCCGGCGGCGGCCAGTGCGAGGTGGGGGCGGTCGTCGCGGCCGATCGCGTCGGCGAGGGCGCGCAGGATGGTCGCCTCGCTGCGGATCAGGTCCAGGATGCGGGTGGCCTGTTCGATCGTGCTCATGGTCATCTCCTGGTGTGGGTTGGTCAGGCGGGCGCGGCGGCCGAAGCGGCGCGGGGCCGGGCTGGCGGGGGCGTGGCCGCAGAAGATGCCTTTGTGGTGTATCCGCTTGGGAACCATGTTCGACTCCCTCACTCATCGCTGTGTCTACCACTATACACCATCAAATGTATCCCGGTATACACGCTGGAGGTTGGATGTGCAGAGGCAACGCCCCCGCCCAGCCTCACGGCCGAATGGGGGCGCTTCGTGTTGTGCGGGGGTCAGCCTTCGTCGACCTCCAGCCATGCGTCCAGGGTGGGCCGGGAGATCCCCAGCTCACGGGTGAGCTGCGCCTTGCCGCGCCCGTCCTGCGCGCCAATGACCCGGCGGGCGTGGTCGCGGATGGCCCGTTCCACCGCGTCCAGGTGCCGGCGGGCGCGGTGCCGCTCGGACACGTAGGCGGCCGTGCGCGCCGCCCGATCGTCGATCATGTCGATGACGGTGAGGCCGCCGCAACCGGCCAGGTCGGCGATGCGCCAGTGCGGCACCCCGGCGCGGACAGCGGCGGTCACCACGTCGACGGCGGCCCGGTAGGAGCGGGCCCGCTGGTCGACGTAGCTGGCCTCGGTGCTGCTGGTCGGGTCGGCGGGCAGGGTGTCGCGGATGGCGAGGTCGGCGGCGTAGTGGCTGGCGATGGCCTCGGCGGCGTCGGCGGCCAGGTCGTCGGTGGCGGCGGGCATGGGGGGAGGCTCCTCAGTAGTTCTCGGTCAGCGAGGCGATGTAGAGGCTGGCGTCCTCGGCGGTCATCTTGGCGACACCCTCGCGGGTGGTGGGGCCCGTCATGAAACCGCCGCCGTCGCCGGCACGCTTGCGTCGGGCGAGGAGGTCCATGATGTAGTTGATCTGCCGTGCGGTGGCCGGGCGGGCGGGCTGCTCGGGGCGGGTGTCGATGCCCTTGCCGCGTAGGTAGGCGGTGGTGTCGGCGATCAGCTTGTTGATCTCGTCGGTGGTCTTGGCGGCGACCTTGGCGGCGATCACGTCGGGGTTGTGGCCGGCGAGGGCAGCGATGCGGCGCAGTTCGGTGAGGGCGGTCTCGCGCTGCTTGCGCTCCTGAGCGTGCTCGATGATGGCCATGGCGAGCTGGCTTGCCTCGCGGCCGGACATGTACTGGAAGTCGGCGGTCGGGTAGCCGGCGAGGCGGGCGAGCTGCTCGTCGGTGATGCCGGCGGCGTGTGCGTCGTTGATGATCTGGGTGGCGCGGTCAGTGCCGATGGCTGCCATGGGAACCCCTCCGGTCGATGTAAACCTACCTTACATCAGAGAGCCGGCGCGTGTAAACCCGATTTACGTTGCAGGTGGGCGGTAGCATCACCACATCCCCGGCTCGCCGAGGGTGATCCCCTGTCGCTACCGATCAGCGACTGCTCCCCGCGCATGCGGGGGTAGACGAACATGGCCCCGCCCCCCACGAGGGGAGCGGGGCCGGCTCTGTGTCCGGGGTCAGTCGTCGACGTTCACCCGGAAGTCGATCCGGACCCAGTTGCCTGCCCCCAGGGCGGCGTCGGCGCACTCCCGGTGGGCGAACAGGCTGGAGGAGTCCGGTCGGGCCGCTTCCTGGATCCGCCACAGCCCCCGCTCGCCCTGCCAGCGGCCGTCAGAGCCACGTACCAGATCCTCGGTGACCTTCGGGTGCGGGCAGTCGACGTGGAAGCACTGGCCGCCGTCCCAGTACGGGGGGTCCTCCGGGTCGTAGGTGTGCTCGTCACGCGGACAGCTCCTCGGCGCGAAGGTCGGCACCACCTGGGTTTTCCGCCGCGTCGTCGTCGAGGCCGCCCGGACCGCGCCGCCGGCCCAGTAGCCCCTTCGCCCTCCAACGAGAAGCGCCTCCGCGCAGCGCCGTCCGGCGGGACTTCGCTCGCGACGGTCGCGACATCGAGCCGGGCGCACGAACACCTCCGAGCGCTTTCCGTCACGCGGTGGCAGATGACGGAAATCGCTCGGGTTCAGTAGTCGTCCTCGTCGTCCCGGTCGTCTCGGCGGCGACGGCCAGGCCGGGCGACGCCAGCGAGCTGGTCGTCGATCCAGGCCAGTCCGCCCCGGTCGAGGGTCTGCTTCGCGCGGGTAACCGCCACGTAGGCGAGCATCGCCTCCCCGCGCGGCACCCGACCGGCCCGGCCGTCCTCGGTGGCTGTGGGCTGGCGGAAGTCGTCCCCGATCTTCACGCTGTCCCACTCACGGCCCTTGGCCTTGTGCGCGGTGGAGATGACGACCTCGGCGTAGCGCTCGTCGGAGAGGCGGTCCGCGGCGTGGATGATCTCTTCGGCCCCGAAGTCGTCGATCATGCGAACGAACACGGCCAGGTCCTTGCCGGCCTGGTCATGGCGCACGTACTCCTGTACCTCGGCCCAGGTGGCGAACGCGAACAACTCCGGGTGATCGGTCTTTCGGCCGGACTGCAGCTTCTGCGCGGCCTCGGCCATTCTGCGGATGGTGGCGCCGCCACCGACCAGGCCGGCACGCCGGCCCTCGTCCATCGCGGACATCGCCTGCCTCATCGCCTCGGCGTTGGTGCGGCACAGCACCGCTTTCGGGTACTCCAGCCCGCCGAGCTGGGAGGCCAAGCCGGGGTTGCCGGTCAGCCGCAGCTTCGCGCCCAGCAGGGTCAGCCACTTGTTGGCCTCGGCGGCGATGGCCGGGCCGAAACGCCACGACTGGCTCAGGTAGAGCCGCCGCTGCGCGGGCCAGGTGGCCAAAGCGTCGACGGCGCCCCGCCACCCGTAGATGGCCTGGCACTCGTCGCCGACCGCGATGAGCTGGCAGTCCTGCGCCTGGACGACCGAGGCGATCAGCGGGTCGGCGTCTTGCGCCTCGTCGAACAGGATGAAGTCCGCCGCGAGCCGGGGGCGGCCCAGCGCCCAAATCTTCAGGTAGTGGTCGTGGGCGAACTTCAGGCGGCCGTCGACCCGGCGCAGGTCGGCCCAGGCGTCGACCGCGTACGGCAGAACCGTCTCCGCGAGCGCGGTCGCGGCGAGCCCGTCGACGCCGTTGACCTCGGGCACATGCTGCGGGCCGATCTCGTCGTCGGCGGTGCGGCAGTAGGCGGCCACCGTCTCCATCGCCAGGCGGGCCACCTGCGCCGGCTCGATCGTGTGGTCCCTGGACACGACGAACCCGGTGTCGATGCCGAGTAGCACCGCGGCCTGGTGCGCCGGCATCCGCGGGCTGTCCAGGCGCTTCTTGTACTGGTACCCGACCGCCCGGAAGGCCAGGGAGTGCGCCGTCGAGCAGGACACGTGCCGGGGGAAGGACTTCTTCGCGTCGCCGGCGATGGCCCGGTTGAACGCGATGTACAGCCCCCGACCGCCCATCCTCGTGGCGGCCATCCGCAACGTCGACGTCTTGCCCGTGCCCGCCCCAGCCTCGATCACCAAGTTCTCACCGGTCACGCATGCGTCGATGATGGCCGCCTGCTCGGCGGTGGGACGCAGCCCGCCGACCAACGCGCCGGCCGCCGGTGAGGCCACCGGCCCCGAAGAACTTTTCGTGACGGCCGGGTCGGCGACGGAAAACAGCGGGTTCTGGTCGACCGGGCCGGTGGACGCGGCGGGGGACACCTCGGCCGCCGGCGGGATCACCGCGGCGCTCAACCGCTCGGTGTGCCGGGCCAGCTCGGCCAGGGCGTCACCGTCAAGCAGCGACAGCCGGGTCCGGACCACGGCCAGGTCGACGCCGCGCAACAGCAGCAACTGCTGCAGCACAGCCTCGCGGCGCTGCTGGTCGCCTGGGGCCCGCGCGTCGCGGTACGCCTGAGCCCGGCACGCCGGCTTGCAGTACCGCTTGCGCCGGCCCGGCCGGTTCGGCCGCACCTTGAACTCGATGCCGCAGACCTCACACGGCATCCACTCCGGTGACCCCGCCGCCACCGTCGCCCGGTCCGTTTTTTTCGTCACGTAAGACAGAGTGACGGAAAAGTGAGGGCGAGGCAATGACCTGACGGTTCGACCGGTCACACAGCGATACATCGCTCCAGGGGGGCCCTGTCGTACCGGGAGCGGCCAGCCCAACCCGGGCGCGGCCGAAACCGTCAGCGCCAGCGCGGCGAACCACGGGGATGGTCGTGGCGGCGGTTACGTTTCCATCGTGGACGACGTGAGCAGCCTGCGGTCGACGGCGACCGCCTTCGCCGAGCAGCACGCCCTGGCCGTGGTGCCCGCTGTGCCGCTGCACGACCTTGGGCCCGAGGTTCAGCTCGACGGGGAGGACATCGACCTACCGGGCTTCTTGGCCCTGGCGCAGCGGACGGGTGCGCCCGCCCTGTACCTGGCGGTCGACCCGTTCGACCCGGACGACGACCTGGTGGACGATCCGCCCCGGCATCTGCTCGCCCGTCGTGGCCAGTTGCAGGGCATCGAGATGGCGTTCGTCGCTGGGGGTGTCGTGCACTTCTGGGAGCACACCGCGCCCTGGTACGCCGAGTGGGAAGCCCTCCTCACCGCGAACCATCGCGGCCTCGGTGGCGAGGACGACGACCGGTCGGGCTGGCTCAGCGAGCGCGAGCGTGAGGAACTGGCCGAGCCGGCCGTGCAGGCCCTGCTCGCGATGCGGCAGTTCCGGGCCGAGAAGACCGGCGGCGGTGGTCGGTTCAGGTTCGCCCAGCAGCACCTGCCCGCCGACCTCGACGAGCGCGTCACCCACACGGCCGCGCGGTTGGCCTGCGAACGCGCCGACGAGATGGCCCGCCAGCGGTACGCCGACATCGACGAGCACTACGAGCAGCTCGCCGCAGACCTGCTCGCGGACCCGGCCTATCAGCAGGCCAGCTCCGCCGCAGCCCGCAAGCAGGCCGCCGAGCGGTTCCTTACCACCTGGGCCGACGGCTGGGCTCCGCCCATGGTCGCCCGTGAGGAGCTGCACGCCCGCGCCCAGCGGCTGGCCAAGGCGAGGGCTCGCCCACCAGCGCTGTACTGACCGGGACCCGCCGGCCGGCGATCCCGCAGGTGAGGCTCGCCAAGCTGGCAGGGCAACGCACGGCGATCAAGTTCCAGCTTGACCGGCCCCTGCGTCGAGCCACCCGCACCGCGTTTGGTGGGCTGCCAGCACGCTAAGCCCGCTAGCTGCGGAAACGTGCACAGGGGAGCTGCGACTGAGTATTCCCACAGCGCGGACACGGCGTGTCGAGCGGGGCATTGGTGTGGCTGTGTCGGCTTGCTCCGCTACCGTCAATCCTCGGCACTGCTGTTGTGACTGCTTGTGTTCTCTCTCGCGCGTCCGGCCGGCTTTCGGAGCGGCACCGCGCGGTGCTCCGAACCTCGGGGCCGGATGGGAGAGAGCGCGGTGCAGGAGCAGCAGGGGCAGGACCCTCCGCGGGTCACCTCGCGTACCGAGCGGGTGTGGCAGATCGTGAGGCCTGCGCTGGAGCTGGGCGCCCTGGTGGCGGCCTACCAACAGCGCGAGGGCCTCGCCGTGGCGGCGAAGGCCCTCGCAGTGTTGGGTCAGTCGACGGTGACGTGGTTGGTAGCCAGAACTCACCGCTGACGGGGTAGGGCGGGTAGGGGGCGCAAGCTCCCTACCCGTCAAACCTGACACCGGGTGTACGTCGTCCACAATAAGATGTATGAAGTTGGGTGCAAGCACCGCGAGATTCGCTTTCTCCGTGTCGGTGTAGCCAGAACGGGACTACCAGCGGTGAATCTCCGTCACTCCCGACGATGAGTACGCCCCGACGGACTGCCTGGCGCGTGGCCGGACTGGCAGGCGGGTAGCTCGGAATCCCTGGCGCTGCTCTCGGCTCAGTCTGAACTCTTCGGGCAGCGTGGTAGGTGGTCCGGGTCGACCACGACGTGCAGGCACTCTTCCTGCTGGCACTTCCACACACGTCCCATCCACCGGCAGCCGGCCGGGCACTCGCCGTGTGCGGGCAGTGGGCTGGGGTGGCCGTTGGGGCAGGTGTCTGGGGCCCACTCCTGCCAGATCCGCTCGCCGCCGCGCTTGCGCACCCACCGTCCCGACACCACGAGACGAGGGTACGAGGCAGAAGCCCTGCACCTCGTTCCAGGGAATCCGCCCTACTACCGCTCCGCGTGCTGCTGGGGTTGGTCGGGGGTTGGGGCCGGCTGGGACGCTGCCTGTCCAGTCGTCTGGTCGTGCAGAGCGTGTCGGGTACTGCGGGGGATGGCGAGCGCGGCGAGCCGGGCGACGGCTGTGGAACGCGGATTGATCAGGGGTGCGGCGGTGGCGTCGATGGCGTCGAGGGTGGGGTGCCAGCGGGGATCGATAGCGACCCTCAGCGCGTGGGAGTGCTCGATGTACCAGGCGCGCTCGGTGGCGGTCCAAGGGCGGTGATGCTCACCGTCGATGGCGGCAGCCAGTGTCGGCGGGCGCACCCAGGTGCCGTCGACGGTGATGGTGTTGGCGTAGACGACCTCGCCATCACGGCGGAACGCGAACGCGGCGTGCGCCAGGTCGCCGCCGTCAACGGCGTGGGCGCCGCGTAGGACTCCGCGGTAGCACTCGTCGTGGATGGCGGTGTCGATGAGCCGTCCCCGGCCGACGGCTTGGACTTCTTCCCAGTAGCGGTGCAGGATGCCCAGCCGGCTCAGCGCTTCGGGCACGGCGACGATGGCGACCTCGACCCGGTGACCAGCCTCGTGGAAGCGGCGGGCGATGTCCTCGAACTCGCTGGGGTAGCGCATCGCAGACTCCAGCACCACATGGCAGCGGTGCTCGATGGCGTACTGCTGGGCCTTGTCCCACCAGCGTTCGCCGTCGGGGCGGACCTTCATGCTGGCGGTGGTCTCGTCCTCGGCCTGCCAGCGGTGGAAGGCGGGGTGCAGTGGGTTGTAGAAGTCCATGTTGATGTTGATGAAGCCGCTGTTCGCGCCGAGGGCGCGCTTCACCATCGCGGTGATCGCGGTCTTACCGGCACCGGTCTGTCCGCCCACGATGACGAGCACGGGGTGATCCTGCGCGGGGGCACCGGTGAGGAACATCGGGACGATCTGTTCGCGGAAGATCCGCTCGTTGTCCTCTTCCGAGAGCACCCCGTCGTGCTGGCTCACCGGTTGTTCTCCCGCAGGAGGTCGACGCACTCTTGCCGCCACCGGGCGACCTGCTGCTCGTCGGCGGGGTCGAGGGTTTGCAGGGCCTGCGCGAGCCGATGTTGGGTGGCGGTCACCTGGGCGACCAGCGCCGGATCGCCGTCGGCCTGTTCGAGCTGGTGGCGGCGGGCGGACTGCGCAGCCAGCGCCTGCGCGATCAGGTCGCGCACGACCTGGTGCTCGTGGACCTGCTCCGAGGTGGGAGCGGGAGTGTCGAGGCGACCCAGCAGGGGCGTGTCATCGGCTGAGGGGGGCATGGCGGTCCTCTCCGGTCAGGTGGGCGGTGGCGGCGAACTCGACCAGGCCGAGCTGGCCGTCAGCATGGGCGTAACGGGTGAGGGAGGTGTTGGCGATCGGGGTGGTGGCGACGATCGCGTCGAGGTCGACGAACGGCAGCCCTTCGAGGATGTGGCGGGCGGCGACGACCACGGCGTCGTGGGCCACGACCCACACCCGCCGGCCGGCGTGGCCGGTGTTCAGGTCGGCCAGGGCGGCGCGGACGCGGGCGGCGACGTGGTCGAACGTTTCGCCGCCGGGTGGCTGGTAGGCGTAGAGGCCGTCGGCGGCGAGCCGGGCAGCCTCGGCGGGGAACCGCTCGGCGATCATGAGGGGGGTCATCAGTTCCAGGTCGCCCATGAGCCGGTCCACCAGCCGGTCGTCGACGTCGGCGGGTGGCAGGGTGGCGCCGAGGGCTGCGGCGGTGTCGGCCGCCTGGGTCCACGTCTGCCGGGCCCGCAGGTAGGGCGAGCAGACGACGTGCTCGGGGCGCTCGTCGACGGGCTGGGCGGCGAGCCAACGGCCGAGCTGGGTGGCCTGGTGCCAGCCCAGCGGCGACAGCTCGACGTCGGCGTCGCGTCCGGTGAGGCCGTGCTCGGCGACACCGCGTGCGTGGGCGTCGGCGAAGGCGACGTTGGCGGCGCTCTGCCCGTGGCGGACGATGGTCAACTGCGCGACGGTGTCCATGGCTCCAGTGTCCGGTAGGGGTGTGTCAGGCGTCGGGGAGCTGCGCCAGCACCTCGGCTGGCGCGGGCTCGACGGGCAGGGCCTCGGGGTCGCGGTGTCGGGTCCCGCAGCGGGCGAACGGTCCGAGGTCGCCGGTCAGGGCGGCCAGGTGGGGGTCGAGGTGGTCACGCCACCAAATGCTCATGCCGGTGTGGGGGTCGTTGACGCGCAGGGTTTCCCAGGCTCGCCACAGCGCGTAGAGGCGGGACAGCGCTTCGGGGTGGGCCCACCAGCGGGGGCACCAGTTGATGCCGGGGGTAGGTCCGGAGGCGACCCGCCGCTCGACGACCTGTGCGAGGTATCCGCCGACGAACTGGTCGACGTCGTGGAAGACCGGCTGCGGTGTGCCCTGATCGTCGTCCTCGGCGGCGGGGGTGTCGGGTGTCCCGGTGAGCTGGTCGAGCAGCGTGGTCAGGTCGGCGACTGGTCCGGTGCTCGGGCTGGTCATGCGGTGGGCTCCGGCGGGGCGTCGGGGGACAGGGTCCAGTCGGTGCGGTTGTCGGGGTCCCAGCGGGCGATCGAGGCGCGGATCGCGTCGGCGTACGGCCCGTCCTGCCAGGGGGCGGTGCGGGCGAGGGCCGGTGGGGCTCCGGAGGCATAGACGACCATCCGGCCGCGTGGCAGGGCGTGCAGGTCGGCGACGTCGAGGATGCGTTGGCGGCGGGTGGCGTGGGACACCGACCGCTGGCCCCACCCGGACCCGCTGGTGCTGGTCGACCGGGTCGTCACGTCGTGCTCACCGATCAGCTTCGACAGTTCTTCGAGCCAGTCCGGGTCGGCGACGCCGCCGCCGTAGGTGCGGACGTTTGCCGCCGACCAGAGTTTGCGCATGCCCTCGCGGCCCCACACGTCGACGCCCTGGGGGTAGGACTGCAGGATCGTGATGATCGGCAGGCCGTGGGAGCCGTAGTAGGAGTAGAGGCTGGGGAGCTGCCGCAGGCGGCAGATGTTCGCGGCCTCGTCGAGGATGCTCAGCAGCGGCGGGTCGAGGCGCCGGCCGGTCGAGGCGCGGGCGCGTAGCTCGCCGGCGCGCAGGACGGTGTCGGTGAGGGCGGCGACCAGGGGGGCGGGGGAGCCGGGGCCGCCCTGGGAGAGCAGGTACAGCACGTCGGTGGACGTCACGAACGCGGCCGGGTCGAACTCGCCGACGCCGCCGCGGGTGGGTGGGGTGACCCAGGCGGTGACGGCGGGTTCGGTGAGGCACATGAGCATCTTCTGCGCGCCGGCGTAGATGCCGCCGCGGGTCTTGTCGGGCATGTTGACCACCCCGGCGACAGCGTCGGCGGGCAGGTCGTAGCCGTGCTCGCGTAGCAGCATCGCGGGTTCGTCGTCGCGGGGGCTGACGGCCCATCGGTAGGCGGCGAGGATGTCGCGGCCGGACACTGCGGCGGCGAGCAGCAGGTTCGCCACCAGTTCCTCGCTGGACGGGTCGAAGAAGGCGTCGCGGCTGACGCCGGGCTCCCGCTCGGCGGAGGCGAAGTGCTCGGCGAGGCGGCGGGCGTCGGTGATGGTGGCCACGGCGCGCAGCGGGTTCCACCACATGCCCTGCTCGGCGCCGAGGATGTGCTGCGGGTCGAACGCCCACACGGTGCCCCGGGCGGCGCGCAGGTCGCGGGTGGCGTCGACGATGTCGCCCTTGACGCTGGTGACGAGGGTCGGGCCGGGCGCGGCGACGATGGCGGGGATGGCCCGGCAGGTGGTCTTGCCGGTGCGGGGGCCCCAGATGTCGACGGCCATGTCCTCCCAGGACTGGCGCAGCGGCATTCCGCCGGCGACGGTGGTGGCGATCAGCACGCCGAGCTGGTCGGGGTCGGGCCGGTCGACGTCGGCGAGGCTGGGCCGTAGCCGCCGGCCGCTGTCGGCGATGCCGGTCGGCCCGAGGTGCGCGAGGTCGGCTCGGCTGGCCATCTTCCGTGCTGCGGCGTCGACGCGGGTGCGTCGCCGACGTCGCCATCGCAGCGCCGCCACGGCGGCCGTGGCGAGCCCGGCCAGGACGGTCACCTCGATGACGGCGACGAGGGTGCAGGCGGTGGTCCAGGTGATGTCGCCGCGCAGCACCGCGGCGGCGACGCGGATCGGCCCGCCGCCGGTGTAGCCGGGTGGGCGGGTGAGCGCGACCGGCACCCAGACGGCGCTGGCGAGGATCAGGGCCCCGGCGGCGATGCCGCCGGCGATCAGGCCGGCGTCGTCGTGGCCGCCGCGCGGCCCGGCCGGCCTGCTCACGTCATGGTCCAGCGGAAGTCGGTGTTGCCGAGGCGCTTCTCCACCTCGGTGGGTTCCAGGTGCACCGGGATGCCGGGCCGGGAACCGACCTTGATCAGGAAGTTTCCCCGGCCGACGGTTTCGCTGCCCTCGGCGGCGGTCCAGGACGGCGGCGCGGACCAGGACAGCACCTCGCGTCGCTCGGCGAGCGATAGCGGCCGGACGCGGGCGACCGCGTCGAGTTCTTGCTCGGAGCAGGGTCCGATCATCAGCACCGCCGACCGCTCGGCGAAGCCGCGGGCTTTGGCGCGGTCGTGAGCGGTGGGCAGGGCCTCCAGGTCCGCGAGGGAGTGGGTGATGAACGCCGTCCCCGTCCCCTTCTGCCGGTTGAGGCGGGTGAGGCCGTCGGCGCGGTCGACCAGGCCGTGCCCGACGCGCAGCGCCCGCCACAGCTCGTCGAGGACGGTAAAGAACGTGCGGGCCGGGGCCAGGCCGAGGTCGGCCATCAGGTGCGCGGCTTCCACCTGGGCGAACCCGTAGCTCCAGGTCGACAGGAGGGTCGCGGCGGTGCGCAGCTCGTCGGTGTCGTCGATGCCGGAGATGTCGACGCACACGGCGGGGGTGTCGAGGCGGATCGCGGTGGTGGTCTGCCCCTCGAAGGTGTCGCCGAGGGGGCCGTGCAGCAGCGCCAGCAGGGTGCGGTGCAGGGCGGCGGTGTCCTCCCGGAACCGGGGGATGTCCTGGTCTTCCTGCCACAGGGTGACCGCGCGGACCTCCGGCGGGGCGGTGCGGATGACGCGCAGGACGTCGGAGAGCACCGGCTGGGTGTCGGTTTCCCGGTCGGCGAGGTAGCGCAGCGCGGCGGCGAGCACGGTGGTCTCGTCGGAGCTGACGGGTCCGCGCCGGACCAGGGTGGCCAGCGCGACCACCATGTTCAGCCGCCGGTCGGTGACGGCGGCCCGGACGACGGCGCCGGTGCGGTCGTCGACGCGGTCGAGGACCTGCCGCCACGGGCCGGCGTCCAGGGGGTTGATGCGGTCCAGACCGGGGCCGACCCGCAGGACCTGGCCGCCGAGCGCGCGCACCAGCTCGGCGTAGTCGGGTTTGAGGTCGCCGAGGATCAGCGGGGTGACGCCCTGGGCGGTGAGGCCGAGGACCATGCGCCGCACGGCCGTACTTTTGCCCATGCCGGGCTCACCCTCGATCCACACCGACGGGTTGTTGATCAGGCGGGCGCGGGTGTACCAGGAGATCGGGTCGAAGCACACCGCCGAGCCGGTGTAGAGGTGCCGGCCCACCGGCACGCCGATCATGGGCGTTGACGCGCCGGTGCCGAAGGGGAACAGGCCGCAGACCTGCACTGTGGTGCCCCGGTACTCGGTCGGCGGTTCGATCCATGACCACCGGCCGCCGCCGGGCCCGCCGTGACCGAGCCGCCCTGGCCGCCGGCTGCCTGGCCGCCGTGGCGGTGGCGGGGTGTCGTTTCTGGTGCTGATGGTCATCGCCGCCGCCTAGAAGGGGATCGTGGCGTGGGTGGGCAGGACAACGCCAGCGGGGAGGCTGGCGGCGAAGCCGGCGGCCTGGCAGCCGTACATCGGCCGCAGCGCCAGGCGGGCCTCCCCGGCGCGGGCCCGGATGACGCCGGTGGCCTCACCGAGGTGCTTCTCGTCGGCGACGGTGGCGGTGACCAGCACGGTGAACCGGACGACGCCGGCCCCGGTGGCCTCTTCCTCGGCGGCCTGTTCGGCGGCGGCCAGGTCGGTCAGGTCGCGGGCGCTGGGCCGGTGCTTCTTGCTGGCCAGGAACCGGGCGTCGCGTTTGTCGGACTCGACGAGCCGGGCGGCCTCGGCAGGGGAGTACGGCCGGTAGATCATCGTGACCCGCTTGCGCAGTAGCTGCGGGTCCGGGTCGGTGAGGCGGGAGAACAGCCGCGAGTACACCACCCCGCGTGGGGCCTCGACCATGCACCAGGTGCGCGAGACGCCGGAGTCGTGCCGGTAGGAGTCCCAGCTTTCCCGGGTGGCGACCGGGCCGGCCTGCGTCCAGTCGGGGGCGAGGTGCGGGTCGCGGGCGAGGTCCAGCGCGGCGGCCGGGTCGTAGGCGGCGCGGACGACCGCGGCGAGGCTGCGCGCGGACATCGGCACGATCCCGGCGCCGGTGGCTCCGGTGAGCCCAGCGTGCAGGTGCGGTAGCCGGGCGGCGACCTCCCGGCAGACGTCCTCGTGGGACATGGACCGGCCCGGCGGGGCGGTGTAGGTGAGGGAGACTCGGGTGTCGACGGTGGCGGACCCGGCCGGGGAGGAGCGGACGACGTCGTCGAGGACCTGCAGGGCCAGGGCGGGGGCGTCGGGCCGGGACGTCGCGGCCACCTCGGCGGCGAGCCGGGTGCCGGGATCCGGGGTGGTCTCGACCGTGACCTGCGCCTGCACCAGGTGGGGCTCGCGCGACAGCGCTGCCAGCCAGACGGCCAGGTGCCCGACCCGGGCGTCGATGACCGCCTGGTCGACCAGGTCCATGCCCTCCGGCGCGCACCGCAGGGTGACGGTGTAGTGGCGGCTCTGCGGCACCACGACCACGGCGAGCCGGCCGGCGCGGCCGGTTTCCACCTCGTATACCTCGGAGCGTGCCAGCACTCCGGGCAGTTGGTGCGCGTCGGTGACGCGGGAGGCCACCCCGGACACGTACACGTGGTGACGGCGGGCCCGGGTCAGCCACCAGGCGACCCGGGCGGTGAGAACCTGGAACCCGGTGCGTCCGTTGACCCGGATCGCCAGCGGGGCGAGCGCCAGCACGCCGACCACGGCGGTGATCAGCGCCGCGAGGGTGGACACGGGCAGCATCGCGGCGGCGAGCACCATCACCAGGAACGCCGCGATGGTGCCGGCGGGGCCCAACCCGAACAGGCCAGCGCCCCGGCCGAGACGCCAGTTGCCGTAGGTGCGCTGTTCAGCCGGACGGTCGTGCACCTGACTGCTCATCCCTCACCTTCCACCGCTCCGGTCGCGGCGGTGCCGCCGACCTTGCGGACGACCGTGGGTCCGGCCTTGGCTGCGGCGACGCCCGCTGCGGCCGCTATGCCGATCGGCCCGGCGGCGGCTGCCCCGGCACCAGCGGCCCCGGCACCGGCACCGGCGGCCCCCGCGCCTGCTCCGGCCGCGCCCGTGCTCGCCGAGCCGGCCCCCGCCGCTGCCGTCCCGGTGCCTGTGCTGGCGGAGCCGGTGGCACCCGCGCCGGGAGTCGGTGTACCTCCGCCTCCTGCGGGGCGGCGGGGGGAAGGCACTGACGGCGTCGCGCCGCCGGGCCCGTTGGTGCCGGCGTCGCCCTGGCCCCGGCCTGACCCGCCAGCGGCGTTGCTGAGACGGATCGCGCCGGAGGCGACCTGACCGCCGCTGGACACCGCGGCGGCTGTCACACCACCGGATCCGCCGGTGGACAGGACGGACACGGCGGGCGCGAGCAGCCTCATCAGCGCGGGTAGGGCGACGATGGCCATGCAGAACGCGACCAGACCGGTGAGCAGCGTGGTGAGGTCCTGGCCGTGGCCGAGCAGCCAGAACGCCGCAGCGTAGATCGTGGCCGCTGTCGGCTTGTACAGCACCAGCGCGAGCAGCCAGGTCAGATACCGGTCGCGCACCGACTGCCCCGCCCGGGAGATGCCGGCCGAGGCGACCAGCGGCAGGAGCCCGGGCAGCAGCACCAGGCCGACGCCACGGCCGAGCAGCATGAGCAACTGCACCAGGGAGCCCATGAACACCATCATCGACAGGCCGGTGACCATGAGGGCGGACAGGCCGTTGGTGGCGGTGGCCGGGGCCAGCGTCAGAAGCCGGTTGCCGAGGTCACCGTCGGCGGCGGCGTCGAGGATCCAGTTCGAGTAGCTGTCGCCGATGCTGATGAGTAGCTGCACCGCTGGCACGCCAGCACCCGCGAGCACCACCATGGTCACCAGCCCCTTGCCGAGGGTGCCGGCTTCCCTGCCGTCGCGTTCCCAGGCCAGGCGTCCGGCGGCGACCAGCACCGCGCCGACCGCGACGGCGGCCACGGCCCAGGACGTGTAGGCCCGCAGGTAGGCGACGGTGCCGGACTCCTGGGTCACGTCTGGGGTGGGGATGCTGAGCCAGCCGGTGACCATCGCGCGGAGCATCTCGGCGGCAGCCTCGGACATCTGCTCGGCGATCTCCTCCAGGAACCGTCCCGCGGCGCTCTCGACGGCCTTACCGGGGATGCAGAGCGGGTCGACGACGGGAACGCACACCTACCGCGCCCCCCACTCGACGACCCCGACCAGGTCGGACGTCTCCCGGTTGATCGCCGTCCAGGCGCCGCCGGGAGGGGCGACCATGCGCCAGTCACCCTCGCGCCACCGCAGGGTCAGCGACAGCACGTGGTAGCGCGGGGTCCCGGCCGACGGCGCGCGCAGCACCAGCCCGATCACCGCCGTGTCGGGGCTGTAGGACTGGTACTGGTATCCGACGATCTGACTCAGCTCACCGGGCTGCGCCGGGGGCTCGCCGGCCTCGCGCAGCGTGGCCAGGAGCCGGTCGCGGTCCGGCGACGGCTCGAACTGCTGCTGGATCGTGGGCTCCCACGATGCGCGGCCGGCCGAGAAGCCGGACCGCACGACGAGCTGCGCGGCGGCGACGAGCGCGCCGACCGGGGTGTGGGCATACCCGGACGCGACGCCTCCGTCGCTGGTGCGGGGGCCGGCCGAGGCGCTGACCGGCACCGCCGTCTGCCCCACGAGTTCCCACGTCACATCGTCCGGCGCGGCGGTGGGCGGCGTGGTCCGCTGCCCGTCCGTGCTGGTGTTGTCGGGTGGGGCCGCCGTGGCGGTGGGACCCACCCCAACCGGGGGCGCGGGATCGTCGGGGCGCAGCACGACCGCCAGGCCGACGACGAGGCCGGCCACCAGGACGAGCGCGATCAGCGCCACGGCGGCGACGAACCCTGGCCGCGCCCACGGGGGACGCCCGGCGAAGTCCTGCGTTGGGTGCGACATTCCGTCTCCTAGTCGACCAGCGCCGCGACGATCGAGGACGCGCTGCCGATGAGGATGCAGGCGGCGAAGACCCAGCCGAGCTGGGAGACGTTGGTGTCGTCACCCCGACGGTGCGCCATGGCCATCTTCGCTGCGGTGTAGAGCAGGCCGCCGACGCACGCGGCGGTGGCGAGGTAGGCGATCCACTTGAGGAGCTGCAGGACGTTCTCGCTGACGCCCGGTGGGGCCTCACCGCCGCCCGGGTCCGGTACGGCCGCCAGCACCGCCGCGATGTGGATCTGCTCCAAGCCCTCGACGAGCGTCATCGTGATCCCTTCCGGGTGGTTGTCTGCCAGATTGCGTTGCGCAGGGCCTCGACGTCCGGGGGGATGCCGACGTCGTGCGGGTCATCGGCGGCGAGCAGCGCGTCGACCCAGCCGACCCGCCACACCCGGGGCACCCAGCCGCCGAGCAGTTGGAGCCGTTCGGTGGCGATACGCGGCGGTCGTCGGGGTGACGCCGCCACCGCGACGACACCGAGGATCGAGGTCGTGTGGGACATGCCGGCGCGGCGGCGCCACTGCTCGACCGCGCCGGTGGCCGCCCACGTGCCGTGCGCTGAGACGCGGCAGACCAGCACGACCTGAGCGGTCGGCATGTCCGGTGTCATGGCAGGCCACGCCGACCCGAAGTCCACGCCGTACCCGGTCAACCGGGCGCAGGTGCTGGTCCCCGCGCCGCCGTGGCATCCCACCCACCACACGGGCGGCCACCCCTGCTGGAGGTGATGCTGCGGAATCACCGCGAGGGGCAACTGGGGTGGGGTGCCGGGGCGGGGGCGAGTGCGGATGGCCGCCGCGCCCCTCTTCACCGTTCGATCGCCTCTGATTCTCGACCCGTTGCCTTAGCCGTCATGTGATCCCTCCCCCGATCAAGGTCACCGACGAGTACCAGACAGTAGCACCGCATTTCCAGGTGGATCTATGGTGATTGCTCTGCTGCTATGGACGCGATTAGTTGCACGGGGGAGGCGTCGACTTGGCTTGCAGAAGGGTCACATCCCTTTGCCTAATGTGCGCAATGGTCGTCGCGGTGGTGTCATTGGCAGGATGCATAGGGCCGCCGGCCGCGCCGACATCGGCACCTGAGCGGAGTCGACCAACTCTTGCGGAGGCCGGTACGTCCTCGGCGTCGGCGGAGCCGCCCGGCGAGGACGACCACGACCATCCGCCGACGGCGCGTACTCCACCGGCCTCCGGTGCGCTGACGGTGGCGGCGGCGTTCGCCGCAGCGTGGGCTCGCCCGGACCTGACGGCGCAGCAGTGGTGGGAGCAGATCGCGCCGCTCTGCGAGCCTGCGTTCGGCCGGACGCTGCGGACGGTGGACCCGGCTCGGGTGCCGGCGACGCGGATCACCGGCCGGCCGGTCGCCGTCCAGCCACCAAAGGACGGCAGGGCGACGTACCGGGTGGCCACCGACGCGGGCACGCTGAGCGTCGCCCTCGCGGCGATCGACGGCCGCTGGGTGGCCGTCGACAACGACTTCGTCCGGACCGTGCGATGACCCGCCGGTCGGTCGCGCTCACCGTGGCGATCCTGGCCGCTGTCGCCATGCTCTGCGGGGGGATGGTGGGGCTCCCGGTGATGCTGTTCGGGCAGATGCAGGCCGAGGCGGCGGCGTGCGAGCTGCCGTCCGCGCCGCAGGCGTCGCCAGTGCCGGGCGTGGGGGAGTGGAACAGCGCCCAGACCACCCACGCGACGGTGATCGTGTCGGTCGGGCGTCAGCGGCGCGTCGCACCCCGAGGCTACGTCATCGCCCTGGCGGTGGCCATGCAGGAGAGCACGTTGCGCAACCTCGCCAACAGCACCGTGCCCGAGTCCCTGAACCTCCCGCACGACGGCGTGGGTAGCGACCACGACTCGGTCGGGCTGTTCCAGCAGCGTCCCGGTTGGGGCAGCGTCCACGAGCGAATGACGCCCAGCTACGCCGCCGGGAAGTTCTACGAGGCGCTGGTCGACGTCGACGGCTGGCAGCGCATGCGCCTGACCGACGCCGCGCAGGCCGTGCAGCGCTCTGGCACACCGGAGGCGTACCAGAAGTGGGAGGACGACGCCGAGGCCCTCGCGGCGCAGATCCTCGGCCTGCCGAACATTGACGACATCGGCGGCGGGGACCCCACCGCCCCCTGCGGGGCCGACGACCTCGGCCCGGTGCCGGTCGGACCCGGTGGGTGGGTGCAGCCGATCCGAGCCACCATCGTCAGCCCTTTCGGTCCGCGAGGCGGCCGTCTCCACGCCGGCGTGGACCTGTCGAGGCAGGACGTGCGGGGCGACCCGATCCGCGCGGCAGCGTCCGGCGTGGTGGAGCAGGTCAAGTGCGACTGGTACACCACGTGCGACCGCGACGGCAGCACGAGCCGGCGTGGCTGCGGGTGGTACGTCGACATTCGGCACCCGGGCGACGTCGTCACCCGCTACTGCCACATGATCCGTCGGCCTGAGGTGTCCATCGGTCAGCGGGTCACGGCCGGCACGGTCATCGGGTTCGTGGGCAGCAGCGGCGGCAGCTCGGGCCCGCACCTGCACTTCGAGGTCCATGTCGACGTCCCCGAGGGCCCTTACCACGCCAACGGTGCCAACGCAGTCGATCCTGTGGCGTGGATGCGCAACCGCGGCGCTCCGCTGGGGCCGACGTGAGCCGGACACACGCGACGGCCTCCTCCACCGCAGTGAAGGAGGCCGTCGTCGTGCCAGCACCGGTGCCCTGGCTACGGCTGCCCGGACTCGTCGTGTACCGCCACCTGCTCACCGGGCGTGGAGGGCGTCGCGGTTCGCGGGGCGCGACGACGTCGACTCGGGCCGGGCTCTGGTGCGTCCAGGCCGAGCCTGGCCAGCTCGTCCTCAGTCCAGCCGCCCTGCACCGCCGCCGCGTACCGCTCGGCGTACCGGGTGCTGGCCTCGTGCAGGGCCCCGGCGAGTTGGTCACGCTCGTGCCGCGCTGTGGCCGCCTCACCGACCAGGGTGGCGCGCTCGCGCAGCAGGTGCAGCGCCGCCCTCTCGGTCTCGCTGCGTACGGCCTTGGCGCTCTGTTCGGCCATGAGGTCCTCCCCCGGACGACTCAGTGGTGGCTGTGGACGCCGAGCTTAGCGGTCAAGATCGATACGCGCGGTACCGCTTTCCCGTCCCTGACGTTGGGCGGCGGCCGGCCACCTTTTCCGACCCTCACGAGACGAGGCTCTGCCGCGCGCCGTCCAGCGCGTTGGACGCCGCAGCGGTTTCAGGCTGCGCGCACAAGGCCCTTCGGCAGCGCCGTAGCGAGCCGTTCTGGCGTCGTCGGAGGCAGGTGGTGCCGGGGGCCAGCCCCCGGACCCCCGGACCGTCACTCGCCGCAGGAGGTTGGGTCCGTGGTGGTCCGGATGGGAGACCGCGCTGCCGGGCCCGCTCCGACGGCACCAACCCCGGGTGCCGTCGGAGCAAGTTGGAGTAAAAGTCTGACTTTTGGTCAGACGGGCCGCGTTGCGGCCGGGCAGATCAGGGCGGCGTCGGCCCGCCGGGAGGGTGGTCGACGTGGCTGAGTCGCCGCAGGTCGGTGTGGTCCGGTTCGGTGCCAGTGAGCGCCGGCGGCGTGCTCATACCGATGATGATCCGCGGGTGCACCGGGTGACCGTGCGGCTGTCCGAGGTGGAACGGGCGGCGGTCGAGGCGAACGCGGCGGCGGCCCGGATGGCCACCTCGGCGTACCTGGCGGAGGCCGGTTCGGCACCGCTCGTGCCCGCCCCGCCCGGTCAAGGTGGGGGCGGGGAGACGGGCCCGTTGCTGGTCGAGTTGATGGGCGTGCACCGGCAGGTGCGGGGCGCGGCGACCAACCTCAACCAAGCGGTGACACGGCTGCACTCGACCGGTGAGCCGGCCGGGGACCTGGCCGCCACGGCGGCGTACCTGGCGCGGATCGCGGCCCGCGTCGACGACCTCGTGACCGCGATTGCCGCCGCCCAGACCGGTCGACGCTGATGATCCCGAAGGTCACCTACGGCACCCGGGTCCGGGGACTGCTGGAGTACCTGTGGGGCCCGGGGAAGGCCGAGGAGCACGTCGCTCCGCACCTGGTCGCCGGGTACGACGATGTGGCGCGGCTGGCTCCCGGCCGGCACGACCGCGACGGCGAGCGGTGGTCGCTGGACAAGCTGGCGGCGCGGTTGGACGCGCCGCAGATCGCCGCCGGCGAGCGCGGAGTGAAGCAGTACGTGTGGCAGTGCTCGCTGAGTCTGCCGGCCCAGGAGGGGCAGCTCGACGACGCGACGTGGGGGCGCATCGCGGGCCGATTCGTGCAGGAGATGGGCTTCGCTGGTGACGCGGAGCGGGCCGGGTGCCGGTGGATTGCGGTGCGGCACGGCCTGTCGGTCAAGGGCAACGACCACGTGCACCTGGTCGTCACCCTCGCCGCCGAGGACGGGGCGCCGGTGTGGCTGCGGCAGGACAAGCGGCGCAGCCAACAGGTCGCCGATCTCTTGGAGGATGAGTTCGGGCTGGGCAAGTGGACACCCGGTCGGGCCGGGGCGACTCGGCGTCCGGAGCTGACCCGGCCCGAGGTGGAGCGGGCCCGGCGCGTCGACCAGACGCCGGACCGGGAGCTGCTGCGCCGCCAGGTCCGGGCGGCGCTCGCTGGGGCCACCAGCGAGGCCGAGTGGGTCGCGCGGATGAAGGGCGCCGGCCTCCTGGTCGCTGCGCGCACCTCTGCGACCGACCGGGACCAGGTGGTCGGATACGCCGTGGCGCTACCGCCGGCCGGTGCCGGCAAGCCGCACTGGTACGCCGGGCGCAGCCTGGACGGTGACCTGAGCCTGACCCAGATTCGTAAGCGGTGGCCCGACGTGCCCCCTCCGGTGGCCGGGCAGTGGAAGACGGCGGATTCCGCGGAATCGCCCACGCTGCGCGGTGAGGACCGGATGGCGGTGTGGAGGTCGTCGGCCGCCGCCTTGGAGGCGATCAGCGGACGGCTGGGCGGCGTCGCGCCGGGCTCACCGCAGTGGCCGGTGGTGGCCCGGGCCAGCGCCGACCTACTGGCCCGGGTCGCGGCGGCCACCGAGCCGTCCGGGCGGGGACCGGTGACGCGGGCGGCTGACGCACTGGCCCGAGCGGCGGCCCCACCGCGTCGCGCACCGGCACCGGCGGCGTCGACGATCGCCGTCGAGCTGGGTCGGGTCGCCGACGCGCTGATGGTCACCGGTCCTGCCCGCGACGGCGGGGAGGCGGCGGTGCTGCTCGCCGTGGTCGTGCAGGTGGCCCGGCTGGTTGTGGCGTTGGCCGAGCTGCGCGCGGCCGAGCAGCAGGCGCACGCGGCCGGGGCGGCGGCCAGGGCGGCGGCGCACCTGATGCCGCTGCTCGCCCAGGGCGCGGCGCACGTCGAGCGGGAGGTTCCGGGCCCGCGCGTCGGGCGCGAGGAGCCGGACGTGACGTGGGCTCGTGCCCGCGTCGACCCGGCGGATCAGCAGACGCAGCGATGAGAGACGGGGAGAGGTAGTGGCCGACAACGAGATGGCCGAGATCCAGCAGCGGGCCACCGCGGCGATGATCGTCGCGATCCAGGCCGCCGGCCAACTAGCCCAGGTGCTTATCGACGCCCGCATCGCGCAACTGCACCGCGCCGCGAGAGCCAGCGAGGAGCAGGCCCGGCAGGCCCGCGCGCAGGCGCGTGCGGCACAGCAGGCCGACGCGGCGGTGTGGCGGCCGGCGATGCGGACGGCGTGGTGGCGGACTGCCGGAACGGAGGACATCGCTCGGGTGTGGCGGGCCGCGTCGACGTGGCAGCACGTCGATCCCCGGGCGCAGCAGGCCCGGCAGACGGTCGTCGACCAGCTCGCCAAGCGGGCAGGCCGGGCAGCCGAGAAGCCCGAGCCGGCGCGCGAGCCAGACGACATCGAGGTGCTGTCCGACGCTGTCGACCGGGCGGTGCGCGAGGCCACGGACCGGGCGCGGCGGCCGACGATGTCCACCGAGGCGGTGCGTGACAGGCAGGAGCGGATGGCTGCCGAGGTCCGCAAGGCATGGCCGTCTGGGCAGCGGGCCGAGCGGGTGCTCGGATGCGAGGCGTGGGGCGCTCTGGCGTACACGCTGGAACAAGCGCAGCAAGCTGGCCACGATGTGCAGCGGCTCCTGCGCGGTGTGCCCGACTTCGTCGACCGGGCCCGGACCCCAGGAGCGTTCGCATGTCGCGTGGTGCAGGACCAGCTCGACGGGCGAGTCGACCTCGGCACGGTGCGGAGAGACCGCAGCCAGGGAAACGCTCCGGAACAGCCGGCCCGCCCGGAGCCGTCCGGCCGTGTGGTTCCGGCCGCCGCAGAACGAGCGGGGATTCAGCGTGCGGGCGGCGTTGACGGTGCGCGTCTGCGTGCCGCGGCGGTCGCCTACTGGACGGAGCGGAAGGCGACTGCTGATCAGCTCGACAGCGAGTCGACCACGCCGGAGACGATCAGGCAGGTCACTTATGCCGTCAACCAGCTTGCGGCCTACCGCAACCGGAAGGACACGATGCGGGTGTTCGGTGGAGAGCAGCCAGCGGACCAGACGGGCATCCTGGCCCGAGTTGATCGAGCAACGGAGACTGTGGCCAGCAGTGACCCTGTGGCGACGGCCGCTCGGGCGTTTCCCGTCTCGACCCGTGATGCGGTGGCTGCCACCCCGCAGACCAGCAGTGACGTAGCCGGGCGGGTACCTGCGGCGACGGCCGTGGAGGCGGGGCTCGACTCGCCCAGCCGGTAGGGTCTGCCGCCTTTCCCAGGCCACCGTTGACCGGTGGCAAGCCGACCCGGACCGCAGCGCCGGCTACGGCGCGAGGACCGGAAGCGGCGCGGCAGCACCTTCTTGAAAGCGCGACAGTCGAAAAGGGGACGCTCGCCGATCGGCCCCCTACCGGTCAAGATCAGGCTCGGCCGTTGGCGTGTTCCCGCGAGCTACCGCCGCTTCGGGCCGCTTTGTCGCTGGCGTCAACGCGGCAGCGGTGGCGGACGGGAACGCGATAGCTGCCACAGCGGCGGTTGTAGCCGCAGTGGAAGTTGGCGTGGGCTCGGCTGACGGCAACGGCGGAGGTGGCGCATCACGTACTGCCCGATGCGTGGCCTGGCCGGCGGCGCTGTAGAGGGTCTGGCGCCAGGTTGGGTCGTCGCACTTGAGCATCACTGCGACGGCCATCTCCGTGTTGCTGGGGTCCGCGAGGGCGTGGGTGAGCGCCTTGTCGAACGGGGTGGAGAAGGCGGCCAGGTCGGTGGTGCGGGCGGCGTCTTGGACTGCGCCGCTGCCGGCGACGTGCTGCACACGTCGGTCCAGCCATGCCTGTTCGTCGAGAGTGAGGCTGTCGCGTAGGCCCGCCGGCATCCAGTCGCCGACCGTGACGGGCACTGCGGGCGGGACGGAGGACGGTGGTGGGGTCGTGTCGGCCATGAGGTCGATGACCGCGTTGATCGCGCGGAGCCGGCGACGGGTGTCGAGCAGCTCGTCTCGACGTGGGAACGGCTGGTCGAGTTGCTCGGTGGCGCGGGCGATCTCTTCGTGCTGACCGGCGATGCGGGCCTGCACAGTGGCTCGCGCGCCATCCAGGTCGGCGAGCTGGTTCTCCAGGCGGCGGATGAGGCCGGTGGGGTCGCCCTCCACGGCGGAGGTGAGGCCGATGGTGGTGGAGGAGTCGGGGATTCCGTCGAATCGCAGGGCGACGAGCATGCCGTCGCGGCCGGACCAGAACACCGCGTCGACGGCGAAGCCGCCGAGCTGGGCGACGCCGGAGGCTTCCCGCCGGTCGGTGGAGGCGACGCCCTGCGCCGTGGCGGTCAGGGCGTGTTGCAGCGCCCGGCCGGCTTCGGCGCGTTTGGTGAACCGGTGCCCGGCGACAGTCATGGCGAACTTCTCGCCGCGGGTGTCCTGGCGGCGGGCGATGACGTCGTCGAGCACCTCGACACGGCGGGTGTCCTTGGTGATCCACGCCTTCAGCTCGCCGATCTGCCGACGCAGCGCCGCCTGGGTGTTGTGGTGGGTCCGGTCGGCGCGTTCGAGCCGGGTGAGGTCCTGGGCGACCTGCTCGCGGTCCATCAGCAGCGGGTTGCCGGTGGCGATGGCCTTGATCTGGTGCGCTTGCAGGGTCTCGTCGCTGACGTCCTCGATCTCTCGGGCGGAGGTGCCGCGCATGATCTGGTCGATGAAGGTGCCCTTGCGGGCCACGGTCTGCCAGGAGAAGGCGTCGAAGCTGCCGGCGACGACGTAGCGGTAAATGCTGACCTCGGCGTTCTGGTTGCCCTGGCGCAGGATGCGGCCCTCGCGCTGCGTGACGTCGGCGGGCCGCCACGGGCAGTCGAGGTGGTGCAGCGCGACCGCGCGGGCCTGAACGTTGGTGCCGACGCCCATCTTGGCGGTCGAGCCGATGAGCACGGCGACATCCCCGGAGCGGCAGGCGTTGAACAGGCTGGCCTTCTTGGCGTCGGTGTCGGCCTCGTGGATGTAGCGGATCTTCTCCCGGGGCATCCCTCGGTCGACGAGCAGGTCGGAGAGGGCGTCGTAGACGTTCCACCTCTCCGGGTTGGGGGTGGACTGGTCGCAGAACACGATCTGTAGGGCACCCGGGGTGGGGTGCGGCACCGGCGTGGCGGCGTCGGGGTTGATCAGATAGACGGTGTCGCGGGTGTCGCGCCAGATCGCCGCGATGCGGTCAGCAGCGGCGTCGATCTTGCCGGGGCTGTTCTGCGCGCCGCCGATCAGGCGCATGTCCAGGGAGGCGGCGCGGGCCTCCCCGGAGACCTTGAGCATGTTGTCCTGCTCCGGTTCGACGCGGCGGTTGCGGATGTCCTCCACGCGCTCGTCGAGGCTGGAGATGAACTCCTCCAGCTCGGGTGACGGGTCGAGGGTCACGATGTGCGGGCCGCGTTCGCCGTCGTCTCGTCGGGTCAGCAGTGGCGTGGGCAGCGCCAGGTCCTCGGGTGTGCGGACGTCCCCGTAGGTCCGCATCATCAGCGACAGCTCGGGCACGTTGGTGTACTTGGCGAGCCGGGCGCGCATCTGGAAGCCCTGCCCGGTCGGCGACACCTCGATCGCGGTCACGACCTTGGCGAAGGTGGCGGCCCAGGTGTCGAAGTCGGTGGTGCCGCTGGCCGCCAGTAGGTCCGGGCGGAGTTGGCGGGTCACCACGTACAGCTCTCGCACGCTGTTGGCGATCGGGGTGGCGGTGGCACCACACACCACCCGAAGGCCCTGCTTGCGGCGCAGGTAGCTCAGCTTCATGCGGAAGTCGACTGCCCGGTCGGAGCCGTCGTGGCCGGCGTCGGGGATGGCGCTGTTGATGGTGTCGTTCTTCAGCTCATGCAGCTCGTCGCGGTAGATGAAGTCGATGCCGGTCTGCTCGAACGTGACCCCGGGGTCTCGGGCCTTGCTCAGCTTCTCCTTGATCCGTTCCTCTTTGCGCGCCAGGGTGTTCTGGAGCCGCTTGACGGTGCTGCTGCGCTTGGGGCTCTCGCCGCTGGCGATGGCCTGCTCACCGGCACGGACGATCTTCTCGCGCAGCTCTGCCAGCTCCTCGTTGAGGAAGGCGCGCTGCTCGTCTGGGGACAGCGACAGCCGCTCGAAGAACGAAGCGGCCATGATGATGGCGTCCCAGTCGCCGGTCGCGGCCCGGGCGACGAAGCGGCGGCGCCGCTGGGTGCTCATGTCGTCGCGGCCGGCGGCCAGCAGCCGGGCTCGGGGGTAGATCTGGAGGAACTCGCGGGTGAACTGCTCCAGCATGTGGTTGGGCACCACGATCGCCGGCTTGTTGACCAAACCGAGGCGGCGCTGTTCCATCGCGGAGATGGCCATCACGGCGGTCTTGCCCGCCCCGACGGCGTGGAACAGTCCGACCGCCGGCTCGGCGACGATGCGGGCCACCGCCTCCACCTGGTGCGGGCGGGGCACGAAGCCCACCGCGATGCCCGGCAGCGACCGGGTCACCCCGACGTAGGAGCGGGGCACGGTGGCGTTGAACATCTCGTTGTAGCGGGTGGCGACCTCGGCGGCCCGGTCCGGGTCCTCCCACACCCAGGCGCCGAAGCGTTCCTCCAGCTCGATCGCCTTGGCCTGCGCCGCCGCGGTGGCCTCCACGTCAAGGGCCCGCTTGCCTTCCTCCACCTCCACGAACACCCTGATCGGAGTCTTGGTCAGCAGCCGCTGCGCCAGGTCCGGCGCGGCCATGCCCGGCGTGCCCCAGGTAGAGCGGGCCAGCACGCCGGAGCGCAAGCCGCGGACCCGCCAGTCGGAGCCGCCGACGTGCTCCACCCGCAGCCCCGGGTCCCGCAGCGTTTCCCGAAGGAACTGCTCGACGACAGCGGCGGGCAGGAACGGCGCACCGAACGCCGCGTCGATCTCACCCGGCCCGAGGTCGCGGGGGATCACTCGTTGCAGGGCGCGCACGTTGGTCTCGAAAAGCGGGTCTTCCTCGGCGGCGGCCTCAGCGGCGCGCAGCTTGACCCGCACGTTGCCCGACAGGTACTCCGGGGCCTCCACGAGCCGCCCCGTGCCGGGTTCGTCGTAGACCAGCTCGCCGAGCGCGGCGCGGGCCTCCGGCTCGCTGACACCCAGCAGCCGTGCCACCTCCGGCAGCCGCACCTCGCCGTGGGTGTCGACGCAGATCGCGAGGGCGTCCTGCGGGGTGTCGGCACCGAGCTGCGGGGCCCGGGGCAGGATGACGCGCCGGGCGAAGATGTCGGCCTTGGTGGCGCGCTGGGTGGCTTCGTCGAAGTGTTCGAGGGCGAACACGGTGGCGGCGTTCGGGTCGGTCTGCCGGAACTTGCCCATCGGCGGGTTGATCCGGGCCAACTTCGGCTCGCCAGTCTCCGGGTCCGTGCGGCCGGTCGGGCGGCGGGTGTACCGGTTGAGCGGCCCGTAGGTGGCCACATAGGCGTCGTAGCGGTCGTTGAGCTGCGCGCGCAGCGCCGCCGGCGTGCCCTCGGCGGCCGGGCCTCCGTGCTCGTCGCCGTCGTCGAGGGTGGCCGCCTCGGCGGACAGCAGGGCGGTCACGGTGTCACGCAGCCTGAGCAGCGCCCGCAACTCGTCGGCCTGCGTGGCGGGCACCTCGTGAGGCACGACCTGACCATCGGCGACCGTGGTGAAGGCGCCGTCGTCCAGGGCCTCGATGTGGCCCTCGGCGCGGTCGGTCGGTGCGAGCACCGCCAGCGGTTCGGCTGGCCGGTCGGCGTCGTCACGTGGCGTCATGGCCAGCCCGTCGCGGCGGGCCTCGTCGACGACGTCGCGCAGTACCCGCGCCAGGTCCTCGGCCGTGTCGCCGCCCGCGCGCACGATCAGCTCGCCGTCGCGGTTCATGCCCCGCCCCAGCACCATCTGCCCGAGCACCCGCTCCGGCCGATCGAGGAAGTAGCCGTTGACGTGCTCAGGCTGTTCGGCGTCGGTGTCGAGGTCCAGGGGGCGGGTCTGCTCCCAGGTCATCGCCGCAGGCTCACGGTCCGGCTCGCGGCGGCGCAGGATCAGCAGGTCGGTGATGGCCTGCGTGCCGGCGGTGGCCTGGTGCGCGCCCGAGGGCAGGCGCACTGCGGCGACCAGGTCGGCCAGCGCGGCGATCTCCCGCCGGGCCGCCGGGTGCCGGGCGTCCATCGTGAAACGAGAGGTCAGCACCGCGACGAGCCCGCCGGGCCGGGTCAAGTGCAGGCTCTTGATGATGAAGTGGTTGTGCAGCGAGTGCCGGCCCGGGTTGTGCCGCCGGTCGAGCAGGGGCATCCGCGCGAACGGCACGTTGCCCACCGCCAGGTCGAACGCCCCGGACGGGGCGCGGGTCTCGGCGAAGCTCTCAGCGCGGATCTCCGCGTGCGGGTACAGGGCGGCGGCGATGCCGGCGGTCACCGGGTCCAGCTCCACCCCGACCATCCGCGCCGAGGACGGGGCCAGGCCGATGAAGTTGCCGGACCCGCAGCCCGGCTCCAGCACCGCGCCGCCGTCGAAGCCCAGCTCCCGCACCGCGTCCCAGATCGCCTGCACATAGGCGACGTCGGTGTAGTGCGCGTTGAGGACGGTGCGTTCCGCCGCGGCGTACTCCGCCGGCGACAGCAGCTCCCGCAACTCGGCTCGCTGCTCGGCGAAGCGGACGTAGTTGGGGTGGTTGGTGCGAGCCTCGAACACCCCCGCCACCGCACCCCACCCGGACCAGCGGGCCAGCACGGCCTGCTCCTGGGCGGTCGCCGGGCGACCGGCGGCCTGCACGTCCCGCAGGGTCCGCAAGGCGGCCAGGTTCGCCCGGAGCTTGGCCATCTCGCCGGCGGGCGCCAGATCTTGCTGGCCGCTGGGCCGGAACGATTCCGTGGCATCAACCGTCGCCGCGGCAGGCGCTTGGTCGACGGCGGCGGCCGGCCCAGTGTCACGAGGGCCGGCCGCGCCGACGTCGTCGACCGGAGCGGCTACCGGGTCGGCGTCACCGGGTCGTCGTTCTGGTCGTCCTCTTCCTCCGCGACCCGCTGCCACCACGGGTCGTTTGGGTCCTCCACCAGCGGCGTCCACGTCGGGCCCGCCGACGTCGTCGACGTGCTCGGCGTCTCGTCCGGCGGGCCGTCCGTCGCCGGGTCGATCAGGATCAGCTCGGGCAGGATCTCCTCCTCCGCCGTTCGCTGCGCCGCGTTCAGCCGGCCCAGCTTGCCGAGGTAGCCCTCGTCCGGCAGGTCCGGACCGGCCAGCTCCCGCGCCCGCTGCTCGATCGCCGTCGCTGCCTGCTCCCCCAAGGTCGAGAAGAAGCTGTTCGGGTCCTCGATGGTCGCGTACCGCTGGGGCAGGTACGTCTGCCAGTGCTTCTGGGCCTGAGCCCCGTACCGGTTCATCCCGCTCCTCCGTCTCTGATCGCTGCTGCTCCGGTGCTGATGTGGGCGGTTGCTCACTAGGAGCGGACGGAGGGCCGTTCGTCGCGGCAGCGCCGCTGAGCATCACCGGTGCCGGTGCGTCGACGGCGGTGTCCGGAGTCGTGGTCGCAGGTGCCGGCGGCGTGGGCATGACCGGCACACCCAGCCGGTCAGCGGCGTACGAGGCCCACCGGCGTACGAGGTCGGCGGGCTGCCCGTCGAGCATGGCGCGGATGGAGTCAGCGGCCACCGCCCGCCCCGCCCGCGTGACGAACCCCCGCACGGCCCGGGCGACCCGGCTGGTGACCGCAGCCTCCACCAGCGGGAAGGACTCCACCACCGCACCAGCACCGGGAAACGCGAACCCGAGCGGCCCTGGCCTGCTCGGATGCCGGGCCACGGCAGGAGCGAGCAGTTGATAGGCCCGTTCGGCGTGCCGGTCGTGCTTGTTTTCGAGGACGACGGTGACGCCGGCCGCCGTGTCGGCGTGCGCAGTGAGCGCGGCGACCTGCGATCCGGTCAACGCGGGCCCGGCGGGCGCTACCACCAGCGGCGCGTCCTCACCCAGCTCGGCGGCGCGTTCGGCCAAGGCGATGGCTTCCACCGCGCTGCGGGCCACGACGGCCCGGCCCGCCCGCTCCGGCTGCTCTGCCAGGCCGATGAGGCAGTCCGCCGGCCGGTAGACCGCCGTGGTCGGGCTGTGTAGCACCGGTGCCGCGTCGGTCGCCGCGCCGGGCGGGGCGTACCCGACCCACCCGGCGACCGGTGCGCCGGCTGCACGGTGGTCTCGCACCCCGACCATCACGCGGTTGCGGAACCGGTCGACCAACTGCCCGCCGCGGCTGGTCGCGGCCAGGCCACTGGCCACGATCTCGGCGTCGGTAAACCCACGCCGACGCAGCTCGTTGACGACCGTCGCCGGCCGGTCCGGGGCGTATCCCACCGTCCAACGCCCGTCAGTCGGCACGCCCTGTGCCGTCAGCCACCGCGATGGCCCTGGCGCGTCGTCGAGCTGCTGACGGTAGACCTCGACGGCGACGGCCTGGGCAGCAAGCAATCGCTGCCGGACAGTCTGGTCCACGGGCTGCGCCGGGGCGGGGCCAGCTACCTGCGCGGCCAGGGACTCTGCCCGACTCGCCAGGTCATTGGCCCGGTCCACCGACGCGATGATCCGCTCGACCGTGTCACGAGGCGCAGCCATCACCGATCCTGGCCCGCGCCATCACCATCTGGCAGCAGCCCCGCCGCACGCAGTGCCTCGAACACCCGCTGGTGATCGCCCAGCACCCGCGTGATCGCGTCGATCTGCTCCTGCAACCCGGCCAACGCCGCGTCGACGTCCCGCTCTGGACTGGCCTGGTGTGGCTCGCTCACGACTCCCCCGCATGATCGTTCGAGCACATCAAGGTAGCCGGCCGGCGCACACGCCGCACCCCCGTTGCCGGGCCGCCCGTGGACGCACCGGGGCAGTGCCCGCCGGTAGACCGGCGGTAGAACGACGCCTCCGGCGGGGCCTCTCTCGGAGATGCCCGGGGCGACCGCCGGCACCAGGTGGGTGAGTGGTCACCCAGGGGTGGGCTCCCCTCGCGTCGGCCGCCCAGAGGGCTACCAGACCGGCTCTGGGACGGCCAGGCCAAGCCGCTTCGCGGTCGGCTACGCCGAGCCTGGCCGTCCCAGAGCCGGCCCGGTCGATCGGAGATCGGCCGACACGAGGAGATCCCACCCCTACCCCAGCACCGTGCGCGGGACAAGCCCGCAACCCCGCCCACCACGGCCTACACCGCGTCGCGCCGGTCGAGCACGTACTTGACGCTGCTCTTGGTCCACTTGCCCTTGCCCGACGGCGTCGGCACCTGCTCGGCGTCCAGCCTCTCGGCGATGGCCGTCAGCGACAGGCCCTCACCGCGTAGTTCCGCTGCCCTGGCTGCGGAGGGCGGCACCGGCGCCGGCGGTCGACCCAGCCGCACACCCCGGTCCCGGGCCGCCGCCATCCCCGCCGACACCTCGGGCCGACGCATCTCAGATTCGCTGCTCATGCCCCACAGCGTACGGCAAAAAGGTACAGAAAAAGCCCCTCCAGAGAGCTTTTTCTGTACCTTTTCCTGTACGATGGAGGGGCAAGGAACGGTCCGACCAGGTGAGCCACCACCCAGCCGGACCAGGAAGAACAGCCCCTCTGCGAAAGGGAGTTCCATGACCCAGCGTACGACGATCCCGCGCCGGGAGATCGACCACGACAAGGAGTGCGTTGGCTGCGGCGCGCACTTCGCCAACCCGTGTCACCCGCTGTGCCCGTTCGAGACCGGCGAGTTCGGGCCGGCGGTCATCCTGCGGGCCGCCAACCGTCGAGTGCTCGACCACCCGGCCGGGGCTGGCTACGACCTCGCCGGTGCCATCTTCGCCGCCGCCGTCGACCTGGTCGGCCGCAGCCAGGCGCAGGCCCTCGCCGACGCGGCCCGGACGATGTTGGCCGATTACCTGGTCGGCCAGTGGGGGCCGCAGGCCAAGGAGATCCACAACCAGGTGGTCTACCGGCACGGCCTCTTCGCCCACCCCGCCGAGATCGCGGTCTCGCTGTACGGCGCGGCCGACCAGGACGACGACCACGACGTCGCCCCCAACGACTGCTGACACCCGACCGGGGCCGACCCCTCGGCGGGCCGGCCCCGGCTCCCGCCAACCCCAGTCAGCACGTCGAAGGGATTGAAACCATGACCAACACCTTCCACACCAGGCCCGCCCAGCTCGCCCCCGTCCGCGTCGGACGCGGCACGGCCGTGCACCTGGGCAGCCTGAGCAGCATCACCGGCCCCGACGGCAGCCCCCGCTACGTCGCGGCCTGGTGCGGGGCCAGCGGCAGCGGCGACAACGTTCGCGCCGGTGAGCCCATCACCGAGCCCATCACCTGCCGCACCTGCCTGCGTACCCAGCCGCGCCCGATCGAGCTGATCAACGCCAGCCTGACCGGCGAGCCCACCTCCCTGCCCCACACCGGCCTCGTCGTCCCCCACACCAAGCTGCGCGTCAGCGACATCCGCCGCGTCCCCGGGACCGGCGGAACCCGCGCCCGGCTCATGCTCGGCGAGCACTTCATCGGCTACATCAGCAGCACCGTGCGCTTCCACCCCATTCACGGAGCCTGGATCGACACCAACGACCTCGCCGGCTACGCGGCCCACTGCCGCACGGCCAACGGCCGGACCCTCAACGTCCACGACGTGCTCGGCGCACTGGTCCGCGAGTACGAGGCCGCCCAGCGGCACGCCGCCCCGGCTGCGCAGCCCGACCACAACGACCACGTCAACCTGCCCCACTGAGGCCAACCCGTGCCCCGGGCCGCCGCTGGCCCGGGGTACGGCACCCACCGGAGCAGTCACGACGCGGGAGAGCACCTTGACCATCAACCACCGGGCCGACGCCCGAACCATCCTCGCCACCGCCACCCCCGCCACCCACCGCCCGCTGCTGGCCTGGGCCGTCGGAATCACCACACGCAGCCACGCCATCGACCCCCTGACCTACTGGCGCACCCGAGACGCCCGGCAAATCGCCCCCGAGTACGCCGGCCAGACACTGCCCGCCGGCCGGATGCTCCGCCTCGACCGGACCCGGATCGAGATCACCGACGGGAACCTCCGCCAACCGCTGCGCCTGAACTGGGCCGACCTGGGCGCCGTCCTGGACAGCGGCCGGGTCACCACCGACCTGATCCGTGGCTGCGAGCAAGCCGTCATCGCCTGGCGCGACCACCCCGGCGGATTCCGGGGTGCCGGCTGGACCGATGTCGTCGCCGCCTGCTCCCGGGCCGGCGAGGCCGTTTGGGCGGCCTGTCGACCGGCCGACCCTGGTGAGCAACTCGACCTGTTCGCCGGTGCCGGGATCTAAGCCGCACCGCAGCCTTGGGCGGAAACCTCGCGTCCACGCTGACCAGCCGTTTACGAACGTATACGCTGGTCAGCGTGGACGAGGTCTACCGGTTCGACGACGCCAGCTACACCACGCTGGGCGCTGCCGGCATCAGATGGCAGGACGTGCTGCAGGTGCTTCGGACCCGCCCACGCATCCGCCAGCACCTCGGCGCGGTGCTGCGCATCGCCGCCCCGACGGCCGACGGCCAGTGGATCGCCGTCGCCCTGGTCGAAGACGGCGACGACGAGTACCTCGTAGTCGGTGCTCGCCAACTCGAACCGGCCGAGGTCGACGTGGTGACCAAGATGCTCGAAGGAGGCCAGCGATGAACAGCCGAGACGACGCCCTGCGGGCACTCAACGACAGCGACTGGAGCGGAGCCGAGGTCGACCAGAGCACCGCGAAGGTGGTCCACTCGACCCGGCTGCCCCCCGAGGTGTCCAGCCGCCTGGAGGCCGAGGCCCACCGACGCGGAATCACCCCGAGCGCCCTCATCTGCGAGCTGGTCGACGCAGGACTCGCCCCCGTCGCCGACGACACCACCGTCACCGTCCGAGCCGCCGACCTGCGCCGCGCGATCGACAACGTCATCCACGACGCCGCAGCCTGACGTCAGCCTGCGGTCGGCCAATCACAGGGCAGATGACTTTCGGGATCACTGGTGACTTTCGGGATCACTGGCCAACGAAGATGACGACCACCGTCACGTTGTCGGGGCCGCCCTGGTCGAGGGCTGAGGCGATCAAGCGGTCAACGGCTTCCTGCGTGCTTGTCGAGGTGGCCAGCGCGGAGTGCAGGACATCATGCGGCACGTAGGAGCTAAGCCCATCGGTACACAGCAGGAGCCGGTCACCAGGTGCCAAGGTCAATAAGGTGATGTCGGGCGCCCGGCCGTCCTGCCGGCCGTCTACGAACCGTGTCAACCTGTCGGGGAGGTGAGGCACGTTGGCGGCCTCAGCGACCAGGTGCTTGTAGAGGTGGTCTTCGGTGATCTGTGTGGTCTGGCCGTGCTGTTGACCGCCACGCAGGAGGTAGGCCCGAGAGTCGCCGACGTTGGCCAGGGCGACAGCCGCACCAGCCCTGAGCATGGCGACCAGCGTGGTGCCCATACCAGCGAGGTTCGGTTCGGCTTCGATTCGCTGCCTCAGCGCATGGTTAGCAGCGTTGACCGCCTGCCCGAGCACGATGGGTAGCGCGCCTGGCCCCACCACCTGGTCGTACTGCCGCAGGGCCTCGATAGCCGTGGAACTGGCGACATCACCAGCGACGTGGCCACCTAGACCATCGGCAACCGCGAACAGGAAGTCGCCCAGGTAAGAAGCGTCTTCGTTTCGCTGCCGAACGAATCCCACATGAGAGCCCCCTGATACCTGGACGCTGAGTGTTGGTGCCACGCCGTCACCCCTCGTTGATCTCATCGGGCCACGGGTCCTGCGCCGACTCATCACGGTGTAGGACGTGGATCGTTTCGACGCGGTCGCTGGCGACGATGTACTCGGTCACCTCGACTGGCTGGCCATCGCTGCCAGAGGTGCCTACCCGGACGATCTCCAGCACTGGAAGGTTGGTCGGGATCTCCAGCAGGGCAGCCTCCTGCTTACTGGGCATGCGTGCCCGGTGGATCTCCATCCAGCTAATCGGCCAGTGGCCGGCCATCTCCAGCCGGTATAGCCAGTCGCCAGGTCCCGGAGCTTGCGAGGCCACCCCAGGAACGTTCGCCACCCGAGGATGAATCCAGGAGATGTTGATCTGGAACGGTGGCTCTGACTCGGGGCCGGTGACTCGGAAACGCCGCATTACCAGCGTCCCTGGCTCGACCTTGAGTAGCTTGGCGATCCGTGGGTCGTTCAAGGGCTCAGCAGACACTACGGGCGAGATGTGGTGCTTCCACACCTCCTGGCTAGTGGCAGAAGGGAAGGAGTACCCGGGGGCGGTGGCGTTCCGCTTGACCAGGTTTCCCCGGGGACGACGCGGACGGATCGTCCCGTACCGCACGGTGATTCCCCGACCTTGGACCGCCCAGACGTAGCCCTCTGCTTCCAGGACCCCAATGGCTCTGCCGACGGTGTCTCTGTTCGCCCCGTACTCGGCGGCGAAGTCGTCTAGACGCGGCAGCTTGGCACCAGGCTCCCACTCGTTGGCCTCGATCCGCTCTCGGATCTTGGCGGCGATGTCTAGGTAGCGCGAGTGGACAGCCACCGCACCCTCCCCATCTTTGAATTGTCTTGGGACAAGCTTGACAGGTGTCATGTCGGGGGTCAACATTGTCCCAAGACAAGACGGCGGGGCTCAACGGATCGCACCTATGAGCCCCAAAGGAATGACCGCGGCGGATCGCACCCGCCGCGGTCGTGGTCAATAGCGGATCGCACCCGCAATTGACCCATGCCCTGCGGATAGCCACCCGCAGGGCAGATCGGCATCTCTACCTGAGGAGGCTCAGATGCCAGCTATGAGGGTACGTGCTGCCCGGATACAGCCGGTGCAGCCCCAGTCCGGATCGACGGCCAACGAGGTGTCGGCGCTGGTGGCGCGGGCGCAGACCGGTGACGCGGAGGCGTTCGGGCTGGTCTACGACCGCTACGTCGACCAGGTGTTCCGCTTCGTCTACCGGCGGGTCCTGGACCGGCAGGTGGCCGAGGATCTGACGTCGGAGACGTTCCTGCGGGCGCTGCGCAACATCAACTCGTTTCGGCGGCCGGGTGGTGACTTCGGCGCGTGGGTGACGACGATCGCCCGGAACCTGACGCTCAACTGGCAGCAGTCGCACCAGCGGCGGGAGCGGCCGGTGGCGGAGCTGCGGGACGCGGCTCCGGTGGACCGGGTGCCGAGCCCGGAGGCGGCCGTGGTGGACGCGCTGACCCGTGAGGCGCTGGTGACGGCGATCGAGCAGCTCAACCCGGTGCAGCGGCAGTGCATCACGTTGCGGTACCTGCGGGAGCTGTCGATCGAGGAGACCGCGCAGGCGTTGGGCAAGACTCCGGCGGCGATCAAGTCGGCGCAGTACAAGGCGCTGCGGGCGCTGCGGGGTCTGCTGTCGGCGACGGCGGTGATGCCGGCATGAGCACCACGACGATGACGCCGGCCAACGGTGCCGGTCGGACCGCTCTGGTGCGGGCGGCGCAGGGCAAGCCGTCCCCCGTGCAGCGGGTGCCGATGGGCATCCGGGTCGTTTCCGGCTCCGGTGCGGAGCCCACCCCCACCACCCCCGCGCCGAGCCCGACGACGGCCGATCGCACGGTGGAGGCGCTGCTGAGCGTGGCCGCCGCGAGTGGGTCGGCGCGGACCCGGAACCTCGCCGAGAAGATCGCCGGCCTCGTGCAGGAGTTGACCGGTCGGGTCGAGGCGGAGGAGGCGCAGCGTCGGGAGCGAGAGGCTGCCGAGGCGCAGCGCCAGGAGCTGGCCGAGGCCGAGGCGCAGTTGGCTCGCCAGCTCGCCGAGGTGCGGCAGAAGCTGCGCACGACCGGCCGCGACACGACGGCGCAGCCGTCGCGTAGCCGTCGGGAGGGTGCCGAGCAGCGGGCCGCGATCCGCGCCTGGGCCCTGGCCAACGGGCACGAGATCAGCGCCCGGGGCCGGATCTCCGGGGAGATCGTGCAGGCGTGGGCGGCGGCGACCGGGTCGGAGGTGACCCGGTGAAGGCGCGGACGATGTTGCTCCCGGCCGCCGCCGTGCTGTCGCTGGCGGGGCACGTGTGGGCGGTGCGGACGGTCCGGGCGGACCGGGTCCGGCTGGCCGAGGCCCGCCGGCAGGCGGCCGTCGACCCGTTGACGGGGCTGGCGAACCGGGCCGGTCTGTCGGCGGCGCTGGCCGACCTGGCCGGTGAGCCCTACGACGTGGCCCTGCTCGACCTGGACGGGTTCAAGCAGGTCAACGACACCCTCGGGCACGACGCGGGTGACGCGGTGTTGGTCGAGGTCGCGGCCCGGCTGTCCGACGCGCTCGACGAGGTCGAGGGCGCGGTGGTGGCCCGGCTCGGTGGTGACGAGATCGTGCTGGTCTGCCCGTCGCCGGCTCCGATTGCGGGGATTCTCGGCGCTGAGGTGGTGCGGGCCCTGGCCGCGCCGGTGGTCCTGCCCGGTGGGCGGGAGCTGCCGGTGCGGGCCAGCGTCGGCGCGGTGTCGGCGATGGCCGGTGACGACCCGTCGCGGGTGCTGCGCGCGGCGGACCTCGCGCTGTACCGGGCGAAGGCGGCCGGTGGTGACCAGGTCGCCGAGTACGACCGGGCGGCCGACCTGCCCGCGATCGAGCAGCGGCCGGTGGTGCGGCTGCGGGAGCTGGCCGGGACGGCCCGCGCGCTGGGGGGTGTGGCATGACGGCCCCGACGCTGGACATCGCCGCCGTGCTGGAGCGCTACCGGGCCGGTCTGCGGGACGTGCCGGACGTCGAGCTGGAGCGTCGGGCCGCGACGGTCGCGGCCCTGCCGGGCCGGCTCGCCGGTGAGATGCGGCGTCTGGTCGACGCGGAGCGGGAGTACCGGCAGGCCGTGCGCCGGCCGACCCGGCCGCCGGTGGCCCCGGCGCGGCTGGACCGGTCGCGGGTGGTCCTGACGGCCGGCGCCGTGGTGGCCACCGGAGGTGCGGCGGCGGTGCTCGCCGGCCAGGCCGTGGCCGAGCACGCCGAGCGGGTGCCGCAGGCCCTGATGTACTCCCCGGTCGCCGCGCTGGCTGCGGTGGCCACGGTGGTCGGCGGGCAGCGTCTGGCGCGGTGGATCGACGACCGCCGTCACCCCCTCGCCGTGGACGTCGCCGAGGCTGACCTCGACCCGTACGGCCGGGAGCTGCTGGCGCGGGTGCGGGCGGCCCGGCAGGCGCGCGGGGAGGTGTGCTGATGGCCGGCGAGCTGCTGGTGCGGGTGCGCCTGGACTGGACCGGTCCGGGGCACTACGAGCACGGCCGGTCGCGGCCCTGCCGGGTTTGCGACACCCCCACGCAGATGCGCGACGGCCGGGGCGAGGCGTGCCACCAGTCGTGTGCGGAGGACGAACTCGCCCGGGAGCTGCTGGGCACCGGCCGCGCCCGGATCGCCGACGAGCGGGTGCCGGCCCCGGCGCAGCTCGCCAGCGCCCGGCGGTCCGCCCCCTCGGGAGGCACGCGGTGAGCGCCGAGACGCCTGCGGCCGGCGTGGACGTGCCGGTGGAAGGCCGCGCGGACAAGGTCGAGGAAGTCGTCAAGCTGGTCATCCTCATGGCGATCATGGTGGCCGCGCTCGCGGCGGCCTTCACGCACATGAAGGACTGGACCATGGAGTGGATGCCGCACGGCACCCCGCAGTGGTTCGGGTGGGCCAACGCCGTCATCTCCGAGTTGGTGCCGCTGGTGGCGACGCTGTCGCTGCGCAAGCGGCTGCGGCAGGGCAAGAAGCTGTGGTCCTACGCCCTGGTGATCCTGCTGGGTGGCGCGCTGCTGTCCCTGGCCGCGCAGTTGTCGGCGGTGGGCGCGGACGCTTCCTGGTCGGCGCGGTTCCTGGCCTGCCTGCCGTCCCTGGCGTTCCTGTTCCTTTCCAAGCTGGTGCTCGGGGACCTCGACGGGGGCCGCAAGGCCGCGGAAATCGAGGCCGAGCGCAAGCGGCTGGCCGACGCCGAGGCGGCCCGGCGGGCGGAGGAGATCCGGGCGGCGCGGGCGGAAACCGCCGCCGCGCGGGCGGCCCTGGCGGAAGCCGAGGAACTGGCGCGGGTGGAAACGGCGCGGGCCGAGGCGGAAGCCGCCGCCCGCGCCGAGGCGGAAACCCGCGCGGGCGAGGCGGAAACCCGGGCGGCGACCGAGGCGGAAACGCGGGCGGAAATCGAGGCCGCCACCGAGGCGGAAATCGCCGACCACGTCCGGGCCGTGGCCGAGGCGCGCGAGGCCGCCAGGGCCGCTGCGCAGCGGGCCGCCGCCGAGGCGGAGGCGGCCCGGCTGGCCGAGGGCCGGCTCGCCGAGGCCCGCGACGCCGCAGACCGGGCCGCCGCCGCCCGGGTCCTGGCCGAGCGGTCCGCCACCGAGCGGGTCCGGATGCTCACCGAGGCCGCTGAGCAGGCCGAACGCGACCATCAGGACGCCCTGGCCGAGGCCCGTGTCGACGCCCGCACGGCCCAGGAGCAGGCCGCGGAACTGGACGAAACGGCGCGGGCGCTACGGGCGCAGCTCGACGAGGCGCAGCGGTTCGCCGAGCGGCAGGCCCTCGCGCGGGCCACGGCCGAGCAGGAGAGCCAAGCGATCAAGGACGCCCGCGACGGTCTCGTCAACGAGCTGGAGCGCACCCGCCGGGCCCTGGCCCGCGCCCAGGAGCGGGCGGAAACCAGCACGAGCCGACAGCCGGAAATCGTGCGGCCCGCCGCCCGGAAATCTCTCGCCTCGGTTCCGGCGACGCTGCCGGACAACCTGCCCGAGGTGGACAAGGTCCGACCGGAAACCGTGGCGCTCATCCTGGCCGCCCGAGCGGAAAACCCGGACGCCACGCAGGCCGAGCTGGCGGAGATCACCAAGATTTCCGACCGCACGATCCGCCGGGTCCTCAACGCCGTGCCGGCGGAAATCGTCGGCCGGGTCCTCGAACTGACCAGCGGTCGCGTCGCATGACCGGGCTGGCCCGGTCATGTCCGGCCGGGCCGGCCCAAGATCAACAGCCCCACTCCCCGCAAGATCAACAAGGAGGTGTGATGTCGGGCTACCGCAGGACCCGCGCCGCTGAACGCATCGTCGGTGTTCCAGCAGGCCAGAGCCGTGATGACCGGCGTCGGGTTCGGGACGCGGCCCGGTCGGTGGTCGGCGAGCTGCCGGCGGCGCCGAAGCGTTCGGAGTCCCGGCCGCAGCGCAAGCGGGCCACGTTCGGCATGCGGATCGCCGCCGCGAAAACCCCTGGTCAGAAGGTGTCCGCCGCCGCGTCGTTCCTGGCCAGCGCCCTGGCCGAGCTGCCCGCCGCGCGGGCCGAGCAGGTCGCCGGACACACCGTCGAGCAGCTCAAGAACCTGGCCGAGCAACTGCTGAAGGAGGCATCGGCATGAGCACCACGACCGACGAGCAGGCCACCACGGCCCCGTCGCCCGTACCCGTGACGGAGCGTGAAACCGCACTCCCCACTCCGCACTCCGCAAGGGTGCCGGCCGGGACGGCCAGCAGCGCAGCGCGCGCAGGTGCGCGCGCGAGGATAGCCCCGGAAACCGTCCTCACGCAAGGTCACGAGGCGGCGGATTCGCCGGGGATCTGGGGCGGCCTGAGGGAGCGGCTGGCGGCGTACTGGCGGCCCCCGTCGGTGGTCGCGGACCCGCCGGCGACGCTGCTGGAGCTGATCGCCTACGCCCGCACCGGCGAGTGGACCAGCGCGGGCATCGGCCCGGTCCGCGCGCTGGGCATCGGCTACTCGTGGCTGGCCGTCGCGGCGACGACGGTCCTGTACTACGCGGCCTGGATCGTGCAGCGCCCCGGCCGCCTGGCCACCGTCACCGTCCTCTACGGGCTGCTCGCCCACACCCCGCCCGGCGCCTGGCTGCCCTGGCCCGGCTGGCTGTAACACCTCCCGCTCGCAATCCACGGAATCTCCCAGCTCCACCTACCCGCCTCGAAGGGAGGCATCCGATGTCCACGCTCACCCTCCTCGCCGCCGCCGCGCCGAAGGACGCCGCCGGCTCGTCGGCAGCTGCGTCGGCGACCGCCGTCGCCGTGGCCGTGTTCGCCTTGGTCCTCGGTCTCGTCCAGTGGAAGCGGCAGAAGACCCCGAAGGTTGTCGGCTGGCTGATGCTCATCGCCGGTGCCGGTATCGCCGGTGCCGCGGGCTGGGCCGGTGACTTCCTGCGCAAGGCCGGCGAGCTGGTCGGCACCGGCCTGTCCGCCGGCACCGCGAGCACGTTCGGTGTGGCGATTCCCGGCGCGATCGTCGCCGGCGTCGCTCTGTGGCTCGCCCACGACCTGTGGCCCACCAAGACGGCCAAGGCGTCGAAGTTCCTGCCGTGGCTCGCCCTGGCCTTCCCGACGCTGCTGGCCATCGTCGGCGGGGTGTGGGCGGGCATGGGCAGCGACGCCGTCAACGCCATCGGCGAGGCCGCCGCCGACGTGGCCAGCGCTTTCGTGACGGCGTGGTGATCGACGTGTTCCTGCCACTCGTGCTCGTTATCGCCCTGGTGTGGGTGCTCAAGAACGCCGTCGAGGACGTCATGCACGCCTCGAAGGGCCAGAACAGCCCCCGCCGCGAGTTCTGGGACAAGCGGTGGACCGCCCGGGAGAAGCGCACCGGCAAGCCGCGCCCGAAGGCCACCGGCTTCTGGAGCAAGGGGCCGCTGCGCCGCTACCTGTTCGATTCCTGGGCCGACGCGTGGGCCAACGCCAACACCAAGCGCGCCGACCGGGTCGACGACGAACGCGCCGCGTATGAGGCGGCCCGCGTCGAGCAGGTTGCGGCCCGCGACGCCGCCCTCGCCGCCGCCGCCGAACAGCGCACCCAGCAGTCCCGCCCCACCCCCGGCCCCCCGGCGGCCGGTCAGGCCGACACGCAGCCGGCCCCGACCGACACGGCGACGGCCATCACCGACCCGGCGTCGATTCCGACGCCGACCCCGGAGGAGCTGGCGGCGATGTTCGCCCGCCCCTCCACGCCCAACCCCGCCAGCCCGACCGGGCCGGCGGCCCCGCCCAGCAAGGAGGCAGCACCGATGAGCACCCCCAATCCCGAGGTCAGCGGGCACGCGTCCGCGAAGAACTACGCCGACGCGATGGCCAAGGCCGCCACCGCGGCGGTCACCAGCCTGGAGCAGACCATCGCCCGGATGACCGCCGGGAAGGTCGGCGGCCCGGCCCTGGGCCACCTGGCCCAGGCACAGGAGTCCGCCGCCGCGATGGCCGCTCAGCTCAAGGCCGCGCACGCCGTGCTGGCCAAGCACGACGTCGTCGGCGAGGCGTACCAGGCCAACCGGGACGCCGGTGACAAGGACTGGATGACCAAGGAGTGACCCGTCGGCCGCCCGGCCGGGCTTCCCCTCCGGCCGGGCGGCCACCCCGCCCCGCACCGACCCCTGCCCGTCGAGAGTCGAGGTGATCCACGATGGTCCACACCAAGCCCGGCCTGAACGCCGTCGAGGCCATGGCCGCGCCGCCGGCACCCGCGTCGACGGGACCCACCGCCGCGCAGATCCGCGCCGACCGCGAGGCCCGCCGCCGCGACCGGATGCGCTACCGGCTGCGCCACCAGACCGCCCCGCACAAGGTCCTCGTGGCCGTGTGGTCCGCCGCGTGGCTCGCCCGCGCCGCCGTGTGGCTCACCGGCGACGCCGAGGCCGTCGCCGCCGCGACCGCCGGCACCGCCGGCCTGGCCGCCGTCATCGTCGCCATGGTCCTGCGCCGCAGCCGTACCCGCCGGGTGCGGACCTGGCTGTACACGTGCCTGGCCGCCGCCGTGACCTGGCTGACCGTCGCCGCCGGCAACGGCGTCGACTGGACCATGACCGCCGCCCTGGCCGGCATCGGATTCGGCCTGGCCACCCCGTGGTGGCGGCAACACCGCATCCCGAACGTCACCCCGGCCGCCGCGCCGACGCCGGCGTTCGACCTGAACAGCGTGCCCGCCCTGTGGGCCGCGAACGTCGCCAGCAAGGGCGGCGCGCTGCCGGAGTCGTACCTCACCGACCCGCAGATCAGCGCTACCAAGGAGCGCTACAACGTGCAGCTACGCGCCGGCCGCCAGTCGATCGCCACCGCGATGGCCGCGCTGACGCTGATCGCCTCCGGCCTGCACGTCGCCCAGGAGGACATCGTCCTGGAGCGCCACGACTCCGGCGACGCCTCCCGGGTCGCGCTGACCGTGGTCCGCAAGTCCCCGATCAAGGTGTCGCAGCCCTACCGGGGCCCGCAGCTCGACTACGACCCCGCCACGAACATCGGCACCGTGTTCCTCGGCCCCTACGCCGACGGCGAGGGCTCGGCCCCGTGGAAGCTGTTTAGCCACAACTCCATCTGGGGCGGCCTGGTCGTCGGCGGCATCGGCTCCGGCAAGTCCCGACTGCTGGAGGCGCTGCTGTGCTCCATGCGCGCCTCAGGGCTGGTGACCACCTTCTACGGCGACCCGCAGGGCGGCACGTCGTCGGACGCGCTGGCCAGCAACGCCACCTGGGCCGCGCGCGGTAACGAGCAGATCATGGCCATGCTGCGCGGCCTGGACCGCCTCGTCTACTGGCGCGGCATCGAGAACTCCGCCCGGGGCCGCAACGGGTTCACCCCCCGCCCGCACCGCCCCGGCGTGGTCGCGGTGCTCGACGAGTGCCACATGATCCTCAGCGACGAGGTCCACGGCGAAGAGGCCACCGCCATCTGCGAGCGCATCGGCCGCGTCGGCCGCAAGCTCGGCATCGCCCTCATCCTCGCCAGCCAGGAAGGCGACCTGCCGACCTTCGGAGGCAGCAACGGCTTGCGCAACGCGGTGCGTCGCGGCAACACCGTGGTGCTGCGCACCACCAACACCCAGACCGCCAGCGTCCTCAAGCTCGACTTCGACCCGACCCTGCTGCCCGACCTGCCCGGCTACGGCTACACCGTCGCCGCGATCGGCACCACCGACCGCACCGCCCCGTTCCGGTCCTACTACCTCGCCGAACTCGACGACGACGAACTCGACGCGGTCCACGCCGGCGCCGACCCCCGCGAGGGCACCTCCCACTGGTGGCTCGCCCACACCCCCGACGCGCCTCTGGACGACGACCTGGTCGCCCTGCGCGCCCTGGGCACCCCGTACGCCGAGCGCAACGTCGCCGTCGAGGCCGCCCGCGCCGAACTCACCGGCCAGCTCGACGACCTCATCTCCGGCCGTATCGACGCCGTCGAGTTCGCCACCCCCAAGACCACCCCGGCCGACGCCGGACAGGCCGCCGGCTACGGCAAGGTCGTCGCCTTCCCCGGCGCCCTGAACCTGGAGGCCCCCGCCGCCAACCCGGCCACGCCGACCGCCCCGGTCGCCGCCGCGCCGGACCCGTCCGGCCTGACCCCCGCCGCGCGCGACATCTACCAGGCCATCAAGGCCGGCACCACCAAGAAGGGTGACCTGATCACCGTCACCGGCCTGTCCGACAGCGGCGTCATCAAGGCCCTGTCCGAACTCATGGCCCGCGGCGACGTCGTCAAGGCCCGCCACGGCCACTACGCCCTCGCCGGCGACCAGCCCGCCGCCGACGCCGCCGACGTCGCCGTCGACGAGCTGCTGCGCCAGGCCGTCGCCCTGGTCGTCACCACCGGCATCCCCACCCCCGCGATGCTCACCCGCCGGCTGACCGTCACCACCGACCAGGCCCGCTGGCTGCTCGACCGCATGACCGAAACCGGTGTCCTCGGCCCCGCCGACCCCGACGGCACCCCCACCGTCCTCGTCACCGCCGACCAGCTCGACCAGACCCTCGCCGACATCGACGCCTGACCCCGCCACCCCATCGACCGAAGGAGAACCTTCGTGGAACCGCAGTTCGACGCCGGCATCGACTCCCCCGACGATGCCTCCCCCACCCCGACCACCCCGGCGACGCGTCGCCTGCCGGCGTGGGTCACCCGGGCCGACACCTGGGTCGTCGCCGGCGTCCTGACCGTCCTGGCCATCCTGGCCGGAGGGGCGCTCTGGCTGCTGTGGAAGCTGATCGCCGGGCTGATCGCCATGCTCGACGCCGGCGGCGAGATCGCCGGCGACGCCGGGCGGGCCGCCGCCGGCTGGCTGTCCACCGGCCCGATCACCCGCACCATCACCACGCCGGTGCACGCCTACCTCGACAGCCACGCTGCCGGCCTGCCCGCCACCGCCGAGCAGTTGCGGTGGGGCTGGCTCCTCACCGGCGCGGTGCTGCTCACCGCCGCCAGCCTTGGCGCCCGAGGCGCCCGCATCGGCTGGTGCCTGCACGGCGTGAGCACCGCGGCGATGGTATGGGCCGCCAGCCCACCGGACAACCGAGAGCTCGCGGTGGCCGTCACCGCCGCCGTATGGTCCCTGCTCGCCGTGCCCGCCTTCGCCCGCACCCGCGCCGTCGCCCCCCGGCACACCACCGTCGTGATCACCCGCCCCGCTGGCGCGGATTCCGCGGAATCGCAGGTGGCCCGATGACCACGACGCGCGCCGGCACCCGCCGCACCACCAGCACCCGCCGCCCGGCCCGCCGGCCCGCCCGACGGAAGAAGACCAACGTCATGAAGACCACCGGCAAGGTCACCGCGATTAGCTGGATGGGTGCCGCCGGCGGGGTCGGCTGGCTGGTCCGCCGCGCGGCCGAGCCGACCGTCGACGCGCCGTTCGGCTACCGCGACGGGACCGGCCTGGCCCTGACCCTGACCAGCGTCGGGCTCGGTATCGGAGCGTGGTGGCGGCCCGGCGGTTGGGCCGGTGCCCTGCCCGGCGGCCTGGCCGACCTGTGCGCCCTGTTCGTCGGCCAGGTCACCTGGACCATGCCCGCCCTCCTGGCCGCCGTCGCGGTGCTGGCGTTCCGGCACCCCCGGGGTGCCCGGGTACGTCGCAGCATCGGCGGTGGGCTGCTCACCACGGCCGGGGTGACCGGCCTGGTCGACCTGGCCGTCGCCGCCCGCGTCCCGCACGCCGGCCTCGGTGAGGCCGGCGGCCTGCTCGGCCGCCTCACCGGCCGGGCCCTGGCCGCCGGGATCACCGGCTGGGCGGCGGTGCCGCTGCTGCTGGCCGCCACCGCCGCCGGGCTGCTGCTGGCCACCGGCACCACCCGGGACAGCCTGCGGGCCCGGCTGACCGGCCTGTCTCCCGCAGGCACCCGCCGCCGGGCCGCCACCACGGCGTCGGCCCCCGCCCCGGTCTGGTCGGACGACGTCGCCAAGGTCGACCCCGACGACGAGGTGGTCGTTGACGAGGTGGCCGACCAGACCCCCACCGCGCCCGCACCCACGGTCCACGCCGTCCGGCCGGTTTCCCCGGCCGCGCCGGTCGCGTCGACCACCCGCCCGGTCGAGGCACCGGTGGCCGGGTCCCGCTACCACCTGCCGCCGCTGACGCTGCTCGCCGCCGGGGCCCGCCCGAAGGCCCAAGACGCGGCCACCGCCGCCCACGCGCAGGCGCTGCAAGGCGTGCTGACCGACTTCAAGCTCGACGCCCGCGTCAGTGACCACCGGCGCGGACCCGCCGTGACCCGCCACGAGATCACCATCGGGCCCGGGGTGAAGGTGGAGAAGGTCCTCGGCCTGGCGAAGAACTTCGGCTACGCCGTGCGGACCGAGAACATCCGGATGCTGGCCACCATCCCGGGCAAGAGCGCCATCGGCGTGGAGGTGCCCAACGAGCACCGGGAGATCGTCACCCTCGGCGACGTCATCCGGGGCGCCGCCCGCGACCAGCACCGGCTGCTGGTGGGACTGGGCAAGGACATCGACGGCGCCGCGGTGACCACGAACCTCGCCGCCATGCCGCACCTGCTCCTGGGCGGGGCCACCGGCGCCGGGAAGTCTGGCTGCCTCAACACCCTGCTCGTGTCGATCCTGACCCGGGCGACCCCGGACGAGGTGCGACTGCTGCTCATCGACCCCAAGCGGGTCGAGCTGACCGCCTACGACGGCATCCCGCACCTGGTCACGCCGATCATCACCAACGCCCGCAAGGCCGCCGACGCCCTGGAGTGGGTCGTGCGGGAGATGGACATGCGTTACGACGACATGGCCGCCCACGGCTGCCGGCACGTCGACGAGTTCAACCGCAAAGTCCGCGCCGGGCAGATCGCCGCCCCGGCCGGCAGCGAGCGCACCCTGGAGCCGTACCCGTACCTGGTGGTCGTCGTCGACGAGCTGGCCGACCTGATGATGGTCGCCCCGAAGGACGTCGAAGAGTCCGTCGTGCGGATCACCCAGCTCGCCCGCGCCGCCGGCATCCACCTCGTCCTCGCCACCCAGCGGCCCTCGGTGGACGTGGTGACCGGCCTGATCAAGGCCAACGTCCCGTCCCGACTCGCCTTCGCCACCAGCTCGCTGACCGACTCCCGGGTGATCCTCGACCAGCCCGGCGCCGAGAAGCTGCTCGGCCAGGGCGACGGGCTGTTCCTCCCCATGGGCGCCTCCGCCCCGGTCCGGATCCAGGGCGCGTGGGTGTCCGAGGCCGAGGTCACCGCCGTCGTGGAGCACTGGCGCGCCCAGGCCACCCCCGCCTACGACCCGACCGTCACCGCCGCCCCGGCCGCCGACACCAGCACGACGACCGGCGGGGCCACCGACGTGGCCGGCCTGGACGACACCGACCGGGAACTGCTCGTGCAAGCCATCGAGCTGATCGTCACCAGCCAGTTCGGTTCGACCTCGATGATCCAGCGCAAGCTGCGCGTCGGGTTCGCCAAAGCCGGCCGGCTCATGGACGCCATGTGCCAGATGCGCGTGGTCGGCCCGTCCGAGGGCTCCAAGGCCCGCGAGGTGCTGCTGCGCCCCGACGAACTGCCCGCCCTGCTCGCCGCTCTTAGCGGCGAGCACCCCACCGACCAGGACGACCGCACCGCCACGGTGCTGCCGTTCCCGCGCAGCGGCACCCGCCGCTGACGCGCGGGCGGCCCCTCTGCCTTCCCAAGCCGGGGCCGCCCGCCAACTCCCCCCATCCAGCAGATGACAGGAGCTACCCACATGGTGCCCGATCCGGGTGACCCGACCTACCTCGGCGCGACCTACGCCAGCACCTACGAGCCGCGCGCCAAAGACGGACCCCGCCGCCACTTCGTGATCCCGACCGCCGGGGCGTACGCGGTGCTGGTGGATATCGCCCCCGGCCTGGCCGACAGCACCTCCCGCTGCACCGGCTGCGGCACGACCGACCGCCACTTCAGCGAGCTGGAGATCCTGGCCCGCGCCGGGGCGCACGCCTCGGCGTGCGGGCGGGGCACCGTGCCCGCCTGCCTGGACGCCGAGATCGCCACCGTCCGCGCCGAGCTCGCCCGTATCGACCCCAAGGCCGGCGGCTACCTGCAGATGGCCGGGGTGCTGCTCGGCGCCGGCCTGGCCGTGCTCGGCGGCACCGGAGCCGGCGGCCACCTCCCCGCCGCCGCCGCGCTCGCGGCCGGCGCGGCCACCGCCGCGGTGGTGCTGACCGCTGTGGTGCTGCTCCTGCTGGCCTCCCGCCCCCGCCTGGCCGGTGGCTACGGGTTCATGGCCTACGCCGACGCCGACAACGCCCAGGACGTGCTCGCCCGCATCGTCGCCGGTGACGCCGACCAGGTCCCGCAACTGACCGCCCTTGCCAGGGCGCGGGAGCTGTGGTGGCTCTCCCGCGCCGTCCGCGCCAAGTTCCAGGCGATCAGCCGGGCGGTGCCGTTGCTGCTGGCCGGGTACGCCGGCGCGGCCCTGACCGCCGCCCTGGCGATCGGCGCGTGGTGACCATGACCCACCGCCCATTCGAGACCGCCGTCGCCGCCACGACCGACGAGTACCGCCTCGACGTCGTCACCGACCCCGACGTCGACAACCCGCACAGCGTCACCTACTTCGTCGCCGCCGACATCGACGCCGCCTGCCACCAGGCCGCGCGGCTGCTCGACGCCGTCGACGGCCCCGACGACCGCTACGGCGAGCTGTACGTCCACGACGGAGACGGCACCGCCGTCCACTGCGACACCATTCACCTGCCCGCGTGACCATTCAATACGCACGAATGGGCGGCCCAATTGACCGGGCCGCCCATTCGAACGCGCACCTTCGGATTCCCTTGGCACACAAGGCCGCCAGGCTCGCCCCGGTATGTACCGATTTCGCGGCGAGATCCACACAGGACTGGCCAGAAACGCCGGTCCTGGAGCGCGTCGGTGCCCCAGCCGATGGCACAGTCACCGTAAGATCCACGGGTCACGCGTCTACCGCGTCTAAATCGATCTTGAGAGGGAGCCCCTCAGCTCAACCTCTAACTGAAGACAGCAAGAGAGCCCCACACCCTGTGTTTGCTTGGCGGCGGATACCAGGGTCTGAGGCTCCAACAAGCTCGGAGGACACCATAGCACCCACCTTCGGGCTGGGTGCACTCTTGTCTCAAGACACGGTTTCCGCGTGTCGCAGCGAGGGTTGCTCGCGCCCAGCTTCATTTCGTCTTTGCCCAGGACGTAAGCCTGGCTGGTCTGCGACGGTGCCGCGATGATCACGGCACCGCAGCCGACGACGCTGCCGACGGACCGAGTGGCCGCGTTGGGGTACTGCCCCGACTGCTACGCCACCGGCACGGCAGCGCTCGTCGTCCCCGGCACGCGGCGCTGTCAGACGCACCTAGCCAACCAACGGCTGCTGCTGGAAACCACCCGCACCGGGCAGACCCGGCTGGCCGCAACGGCTGGCACCCGCCGTCGGCCGACCTACCCGACCGGTGTGCAGACGCCATGCGTAGCCTGCGCCGCCGCCGGGGTCGACCGGCAGGGCCTGCCCCGCGACGGCGACGGCTCGGACCCGCTGTGTATTCCGTGCTGGCGTGGTCGTGCCGACCGGCAGGATGCGGCGGACCGGCACCGGTTGGTGGCCGAGCTGCGCGAGCGCCTGGACGTCGACGAGCCCGCCGGGTGCGCGGCGTGTGGTGGACCCGAGCCGGTGCCGACGTGCTGGCTGTGCGGATACTCCTGGCTCGCCCAGGCCCGCGCCGACCACGAGCACGCGATGGCCCTAGAGGCCGCCGCCACCGCCGCGCGGTTCGCGCAGCTCGCCGAGGTGACCGAGGCCCGCGCGCGCGTCGACGAGCTGACCGCCTGGACTACCCGGCTGGCCGAGACGGTGACCGCGTTCCAGGCCGGCGAGAGCTGGGGCCGGCCGGTGTGGCTGCTGGCCGACGCGCTCGCGCGCGACACGGCCGCCCGGGTCAGCCGTCGAGGCCGGCGCTCCGCCCTGGGCCGGGTCTGCGCCGTCCTGGCCGTCAACGCCGACCGCCGCTCCGGCCGCCGCGCCATGCCCGGCCGGGCCGAGACCGCCGAGCTGGCCGGCTGCGACTCCACCCGCCCGGTCACCGACGCCTGGCGCCGCGCTGAGGCACTGGGCTGGTGCACCCGCATCGAGCAGGGACGCCGGCTCAGCTACGCCGAGCGGTGCGCCACCGGCCGCGCCCAGGCCCGCGCCACCTTCGACATCACCCCGCTGCACCGCGGACCGCTGCACCACAGCGACCCGGCCACCCGGAACACCTACCTGGCCGACGCACTGGACATTCTGGCCGGGCTGCTGGAGCACGCCCGTGGCCTGCTCGCCGCCGCCCAGGAGGGCGTCGACGCCCTCGAAGCCCGAGCCGGTGGCTGGGTCGACTACCGCGAGCAGGTCCGTCGCCGGCAGATGCGCCGCGCCGTCGCCGGCGTCCGCGATCAGGCCCGCCACCAGGCCACCAATTTCCGCACCCCCCACACGGTGTCTTCAGCTATGAGTGTTTACTCCTGCTTGTATCGGGGTCTGCTGATCTCGCCGTCGATCGCGTCCGCTCCGTCGTCGAACCGGCAAAGCCGGAGGAAGGACGGCGCTTCGCGCTCATCAACGAGAAGCGGAGTTGATCGCGGCCCTGCCAGGCCACACCCTGTACAGCGTCCTAGGCCGGCTCAGATGCCCGGTGGCGCGTCACGACGGGCCCGGCCACGTCCTGAGTGGTCGGGGTGGGCATACGACCTCGCACGGGCCGTTCAGGGCCGGTGGGTGTGGCTGCGCCGCGCTCCCCTGCCCCGGGTCGCGGCCACGCTGGGCGCCGCACTCGGTCCGGACTGGACGGCCGAGGTGCTCGACGCCTGGGTCCGGCGGGCCCGGACTCGTCCGCTGCTGGCCGAGCCCGACAACCCCACGGCTTACCTACGCGCTCTGCTCGACGAGGCGATGACCGGACCGGCCGAGCCGCCGTACCCGACCCGTCGGCACGCCGAGCACCGCCGCGCCCTGGTCGTCGAGCAGGCGGAGGAGCAGCAGCGTCGCAGGGCCGTCCGTGACGCCCAGCGCGATGGTCGGGGTGCCGTGGCACCCGGTCAGCGGAGCGCGGCGGCGGAGGCCGCTCTGGCCTCGGTTCGTGCCCGTACGCCGGGACACCTTCGACGGGCCGATCGAGCCGCCCTGCTCGATGCCGCGCCGCTCGCCGACTGCGACTGGCCTGCCGTCGCCCAGCCCGGCGCCGGGCTTCCCCACGGTCTCGACGAGTCCTAGCGAGCACACCGGCGGTGGCCACCGGGGTCAGGGGAACCTGACCCTGGTGGCCACGTGGTCACGCTTTCGGTCGGCGTCCGCGCGGTCGGTCGGCTGGGAGGTGGGCGTCCAGGGCGGCCACCACCACCTCAGACCGGGTGATTCGACCACCCAGGGAGCGAGGGCCAGCGCCGAGCTGCTGCTGAACCCACCCGACCAGGGTGTCAATGACCTGGAGTTCACCGACCAGGGGCCGGATCGGCAACTGCACCCGGCGGACCTTGGCCGCCGCCGTACGCCGCTGCGTGGAGGTGCGCCACGGGAACGGCTCGCTGGCGTCGGTGGCCGCCGGCCGACGCGCGTCGGCAACCAGGCGAGGCAGCTCGGCCAGATGCGCGCGGAGCGCGTCGAGGACGAGCTCGGTGTTGCTGCTGGAGTTGCGCCGTGCCCGCTCGAAC
>NZ_JBIARA010000030.1:0-60801 GCF_042889525.1 Micromonospora sp. NPDC002575
AGACGCTCGGCTGGGACAACCCAGCCGAGCGCCTACGTGATCTACTGACAACCACATAAGCCATCAGGTGTTGCGAGGACCCCCAGAAACCGCCCTGTTGTACAGGGGGCCCCTGCAATCACCTGAGCGGGCACGCTCAGGCGAGCGTGCCCAGCGCCTCGGTCAGCTCCGCCGGGGTGGAGAACTCCTCCGCCGGCAGCGCGTGCAACATCCGCAACACCTCGGTGCTGGCGCCGTTCTCCTGCCCCCAGCGGACCAGGTCCTCCCGGGAGACCGGGTAGTCGAGCCCGGCCAGGTACTCCTGCAACTCCACCCCACTGACGGTCATGTCGGCCGGCTACCCGTTCGGCCCTGCTCCATGCCCCCGCGCCCCGCCCGGGCGCGGGCGTGGCGGGCGGTTTGTCCCGGCGGGGGCCGGGTAGCCGCGGACATGCTGGTACAGCGGCTCGGCGCGCCGAGCGACTTCGATCCCCTGCTGGACCGGATCCGGGACGCCCGGATCGTCATGATCGGCGAGGCGACGCACGGCACCCACGACTACTACCGCCTCCGCGAGCAGCTCACCCGGCGGCTCATCGCCGAGCAGGGCTTCCGCTTCGTCGCCGTCGAGGGGGACTGGCCGGACTGCGAGCGCGTACACCGGTCGGTCACCGCCGCCCCCGGCGGGCTCGCCGACCCGCAGGCCGCGCTGGAGCGCTTCACCCGCTGGCCGACCTGGATGTGGTCCAACGTCGAGGTGGCCCGCTTCTGCCGCTGGCTGCGCGCCTGGAACCAGGAGCGCCCGCAGGAGCGGCGCGTCGGCTTCCACGGGCTGGACGTCTACAGCCTCTGGGAGTCCATGCAGGCGATCTTCGACTACCTGGGCGAGGAGGAGCCCGCCTCGCTGGAGGCCGCGCAGGAGGCGTACCGGTGCTTCGAGCCGTACGGGCGGCGGATCGAGGAGTACGGAAGCGCGAGCCGGTTCGTCTCGGCCCGCTGCGAGGAGGAGGTGGTGCGGCTGTTGGCGCGTACCCGGGAACAGGCCGCCGCGGACGGCCCGGACCGCTTCTCGGCCTGGCAGAACGCGGAGGTGGTGGCCGGCGCGGAGCGCTACTACCGGGCGATGATGGGCGGCGGGCCGCACTCGTGGAACGTCCGGGACATCCACATGGCGGACACGCTGGACCGGCTGCTGGACTTCCACGGCCCCGGCTCGCGGGGGATCGTGTGGGCGCACAACACGCACGTCGGCGACGCCCGGGCCACCGACATGACCGCCGACGGGATGGTCAACATCGGCCAGCTCGCCCGGGAACGGCACGGCGCGGACGCCGTGGTGCTGGTCGGCTTCGGCAGCTACCGGGGCACGGTCGTCGCCGCGCCGCGCTGGGGCTCGCCGGCCGAGGAGATGGTGGTGCCGCCGGCCCGCCCCGGCTCGGTGGAGCGGCGGCTGCACGAGCTGCTGCCGGAGCGGGCGGTGCTGGTCTTCGGCGGCCCCGACCAGCCCGGGTGGGTCACCGAGGAGCACGACCACCGGGCGGTCGGCGTCGTGTACGACCCGACCTTCGAGTCGTGGGGCAACTACGTGCCGACGCGGCTGGGCGAGCGCTACGACGCGTTCGTCTGGTGCGACGAGACCCGGGGCGTGCGCCCGCTGCCGGCGCTCACCTCGTTCGGCGAGATGGAGACGTACCCGGCGGGGGTGTGACCCTCAGCGGAGCAGGCGGTGCAGGGTGATCCACTGCTCCGGCCAGACCTCGCCGGGCAGGGCGTCCCGGTCGAGGCGCACCGCGCGCAGCGCCGCGTCCACCCGGGCGCGGGGGCGGTGCCGGCTCAGCGAGGCCGCGACCCCGCCGCCGACCCCGCCGAACCCGACCTCCACGAGCCGGCGGTACGCGGGCAGCTCGCCGGGCGGCAGCAGCGGCTCGGGCCGCCGGTCGAGGCGCAGGATGCCGGCGTCGACGCGGGGCACCGGGCGGAACGCGGTGCGGGGCACGGTGCCGGCGAGCCGCCACGCGAACCGGGGCCAGGTCAGCACCGTCAGCCGGCTCCACCGGCCGGCGTGGCCAGTGCGCTTGCGGGCGTACTCCAGTTGGGTGAGCAGGGTCGCCGAGCGCAGCCGGTCGGCGGCCAGGCACCAGCGGACCACGGCCGCCGTCAGCGACCAGGGGATGTTGCCGACGACGGCGAACGGCTCGGCGGGCGATTCCGCCGCCAGGAAGTCGGCCCGGCGCAGGGTCACCCCGGGCAGGTCGGCGCAGGTCACGGCCAGGTCCGCGGCGGCGACCGGGTCGACCTCGTACGCGACGAGCCGCCCGCACCGGGCGGCCAGCGCGCGGGTCAGCCGGCCCCGGCCGGCGCCCACCTCCACGAGCAGGTCGCCGGGGCCGGGGCGGGCCGCCGCGACGATCCGCGCGACGGCGGCCGGGTCGGCGAGGAAGTTCTGGGACAGCACGCGACGGGACCGGTCGCGTTCGGTGGCACGGGTACGGCGGGGCGCCATGGGTCGTCGTCCTGTCTGTCGCCGGCGGCGACGGGCACGGACAGGCGGCCGGCGGGCAGCCGGCGGAATGGGCCTGTCCGGTCGGATGGGGACTCGGACGGCCCTCGGCGCGGGGGACGCGGGCGGCGTTCACCGCCCAACGGCGATCAGGCGCGGGTCGCGTCCCGGCCGGCCGGGGCCGGACGCCGGACTCGCGGGCGGGCCACCAGCAGCGGGGCCCACGCGGCCGGCGAAGCGGCCACGTCGATCAGGGCGTGCGTGAACATGCGGGCAGAGTAGGCCGGGCGACCCCGGTCACGCGACCGATTTGCCGCCGCCCAGGCGCGGTCTCAGTCGGGAACGGTGACGGTGCGGCCCTCGGCGCGGGCGGTTTCGGCGGCGGCGAGGACGGCCACCACGTCGCGGCCGAACCGCACGTCGCACTGGTGGTCCCGGGTGCCGGCGTCGATCTCCTCCAAGAGCTGGTCGATTGCCACCCCGAACGCGGTCAGCGAGCTGCCGTCGCCGGGCGGGACGGGCTCGACGCCGTCTTCGCCGTAGAAGGCGAACTCGGTCGCGACGGCCTCGGGCGGGGCGTCGAGGGTCAACGAGACCGTGCTCGTCGCGCCGCCGGAGTGGGTGAGCAGCAGGTGGACCAGGCCGCGCGGGCCGTCCATCGCGGCGACCCGGGTCACCGGGCCGAGCACCGGCAGGATGATCGACAGGGCGTGCGGGCCGACGTCCCACAGCGCGCCCCGGTCACGACGCCACTGCGAGCCGCCGTACGGGCTGCCGGGCTGGAAGATCGAGCCGAACCGGACCGCCTTGGCGGTGTGCCAGCCGCCCGCGGCGGCGGTCGAGGCGAGGAAGCCGGCGATGTTCGGCTGGAAGCGGCTGGTGAAGAAGACCACGGAGGCGACGCCGGACCGCGCGGCGGCGGCGACCACCCGGTCGGCGTCGGCCACGGTCAGCGCCAGCGGCTTGTCCAGCAGCAGGTGCCGGCCGGCCGAGGCGGCCCGGACGGCGAGGTCGGCCTGGACGTCCGGCGGCAGCGCCACGGCGACCGCGTCGCAGGCGTCGAGCAGCGCGTCGACCTCGGTGAACGCGGGCACCCCGTGCCGGGCGGCCAGCTCGGCGGCGCGGTCGGGGTTGCGGCCCCAGACGCCGGCCAGCTCGGCGCGGGGGTGCGCGCCGATGCCCGCCGCGTGCGTCTCGGCCGCCCAGTGGCCGGTGCCGAACAAGCCGAACCGCAGCACGGTCCACCCCCGGTGTCCGTCGTCGACCCCGGCGAGCCCGAAGCCGTGATCCACGCTAGCCCGCCCGCCCCACCCGACGCAGCCGACGCGGCGGGAACGGGCACGGGAAGGCGGACGGGCGCGGGGCGGGGCGGGGCGCGACAGCGAACGGACCGGGCCCGGGGCCTGTACTACGCCGGTTAGTAGGCTGTCCCGGTGACCGAGACTGCGACGCCGTTGGCGTCGATGACCAGCGCGGCGGCCGGCTCGCCGGTGGACGGGCTGCTGGCGACGGCGACGATCGTGCTGTCGCTCGTACTCGCCGGGTGGGCGCTGGTGGCGGCGGTGCGCAACCGGCCGCCGGACCGGGTGCAGGTCGCCGGCCTGGCCGCGCTGGAGCTGGCGCTGCTCGCGCTGGCCGTGGTGGCGCTGGTCGCCCTCGGCGGCGGCGAGCGGCCGGGCGAGCCGGGCGCGTTCTTCGGCTACCTGGTGACGCTGGTCTGCCTGCCGCCGCTGGCCTGGGTGCTGGCGCGGATGGAGCCGACCCGGTGGGGCTCGGCGATCGTCTGCGCGATCTGCCTGGTCACGCCGGTCGTGGTGGTCCGGCTCCAGCAGACCTGGGAGGTCGTCGGTGGTTGAGACCGAGGCGTCCCGGCCGGCCACCAACACCGGGCCGGGGCGGCTGCTGATCGCCGTGTACCTGTTGTTCGCCATCGCGGCGACCTCCCGGGCCGGGTTGCAGATCGCCACGAGGTTCGCCGAGGCCCCGGTGGCGTACCTGCTGTCGGCGCTGGCCGCGCTGGTCTACATCGTGGCCGCCGTGGGGCTGGCCCGCGCCGGTCACGCCGGCCGGCGGGTCGCGCTGGCCTGCTGCTCGGTGGAGCTGGTCGGGGTGGTCGGCGTGGGCCTACTCAGCCTCGCCGACCCGGCGCTGTTCCCCGACGAGACGGTCTGGTCCGGGTTCGGCAGCGGCTACGGCTACGTCCCGCTGGTGCTGCCGGTGCTCGGCCTGCTCTGGCTCTGGCGCACCCGCACCCCCTGACGCTCCCACCCGCTCGCGCCGGCGGGGTGAGAAGGGTGCCCTGCTATGCAGAAAGCGTTAACAAGGGGCCCTTCCTTGCACCTCAGTCCTTCGGGCCGCCCGCGACGTAGACGACCTGGCCGGAGACGAAGGACGCGCCCTCGCTGACCAGGAACGAGATCGTGTGCGCGACGTCCTCGGGGCGGCCGACGCGGCGCACCGGGATCTCCGACTCGGCGTGCTTCTGGAGCGCCTCGAAGTCCACCTTCATCCGGGCGGCGGTGGCGGCGGTCATGTCGGTGACGATGAACCCGGGCGCGACCGCGTTGACCGTCACCCCGAACGGTCCCAGCTCGATGGCGAGGGTCTTGGTGAAGCCCTGCAGGCCCGCCTTCGCCGCCGCGTAGTTGGCCTGGCCCCGGTTGCCCAGCGCGGAGGTGCTGGAGAGGTTGACGATCCGGCCCCAGCGCCGCTCCACCATGTGCTGCTGGGCGGCCTGGCTGAACAGGAACGCGCCGCGCAGGTGCACGCCCATGACGGTGTCCCAGTCGGCGTCGGTCATCTTGAACAGCAGGTTGTCGCGGAGCACGCCGGCGTTGTTGACCAGCACGGTGGGCGCGCCCAGCTCGGCGGCGACCCGCTCGACGGCGGCGGTGACCTGCGGGCGGTCGGCGACGTCCGCGCCGACGCCGAGCGCCCGGCCGCCGGCGGCCACGATGGCGTCGACGGTGTCGGCGGTGGCCGCCTCGTCGATGTCGACCACGGCGACGGCCAGTCCGTCGGCGGCCAGCCGGCGGGCGGTGGCCGCCCCGATCCCCCGCGCGGCCCCGGTCACGATGGCGACCCGCTGCTCCTCCGACATGCCTACCTCCCGGTAACCTACGCCCGACCCGGGGAGCCTAACCCACCGGCGGGAGGTCAGAACCTGTCGCCGCGGCAGAGCCGGATCCAGCGGTAGCCGTAGCCGGCGAGCTTCAGCGAGTCGAGCTTGCCCACCTCGCCGTACTGGCGGTCGGCGAGCACGTCCAGCGGCAGGTCCGCCTCGGCGGCGAGCATGCCCAGGTCGACCTCCACGTCGTCGGTGCCGAGGTTGTGCAGGAAGACCATCGTCCCGGTCGGGCCGTCGGCCCGGTGCGCCAGCACGCCGGCCGGCATCGGCACGTCGATGTGGGTGGTCGACCCTGAGCCGATCTCCGGAGCCTCGCGCAGCGTCCGGATCATCCGCTCGAACCAGGACAGCAGCGAGCGCGGGTCGCCGCGCTGGGCGGTCACGTTGACCTTTTCGTACGAGTAGTCGCCCGAGTCGATCACCGGGCGGACCAGCTTCTCCTCCTCGGCCGTGGAGAAGCCGGCGTTCGGCTTGAACGACCACTGCATCGGGGTACGGATCGCCTCCCGCCCCGGCAGCGACAGGTCCTCGCCCATGCCGATCTCCTCGCCGTAGCGCAGCACCGGCGTGCCGCGCAGCGAGAACTGGAGCGCGTACGCCAGCTCGACGCGGCGGCGGTCGTTGCCGAGCATCGGGGCGAGCCGGCGGCGGATGCCCCGGTCGTAGATGCGCATGTGCTCCTCGGGGCCGAACTCGGCGTACACCTTCTCGCGCTGCGCGGCGGTGAGCCGGGACAGGTCGATCTCGTCGTGGTTGCGCAGGAAGGTGGCCCACTGGCCGCCGGTGGGCAGCGTCGGGGTGTCGCGAAGCGCCTCGATGACCGGCTCCGGGTCCCGCCGGGCCAGGGCGAGCATGAGCCGGCCGTTGAGCATGAAGTCGAACAGCATGTGGATGCGGTTGCCGGAGCCGCTGCCGTCGCCGAAGAAGGTGGGCAGCTCGTCGGGCTCCACGTTGGCCTCGGCGAGCAGGACGGCGTCGCCGCGCCGCCACTGGACGTGCTGGCGCAGCTCGGTGAGGAACTCGAAGTCCTTCGGGGAGTCGGGGTTGCCGGGCTCGGTCAGCTCGATGATGAACGGCACGGCGTCCATCCGGAACCCGGAGACGCCGAGCTGGAGCCAGAACGAGACGATCTTCTTGACCTCGGCGCGCACCTGCGGGTTCGCGAAGTTGAGGTCGGGTTGGTACCTGTAGAACCGGTGGTAGTACCACGCCTTCGCCGTCCGGTCGTACGTCCACGTCTCGTTCTGCTCGCCCGGGAAGACCATGCCCTGGTGCCGGTCGGCGGGCTCGTGGTCGGCCCAGACGTACCAGTCGCGGTAGGGCGAGTCGGGCGAGGACCGGGCGGAGACGAACCACGGGTGCTGGTCGGAGGTGTGGTTGACCACCAGGTCGATGATGACGCGGATGCCCCGGTTCTGCGCCTGGTGCAGCAGCTCCGCGAAGTCGCCGAGGGTGCCGAAGCGCGGGTCCACGTTGTAGAAGTCGGTGACGTCGTAGCCGTCGTCCCGGTTGGGCGACGGGTGGATCGGGTGCAGCCACAGGCAGGTCACCCCGAGCCGGGCCAGGTAGTCCAGCCGGCCGATGAGGCCCCGGATGTCGCCGACCCCGTCGCCGTCGGAGTCCGCGTACGTGTCGATGTCGAGGCAGTAGACGACGGCCTCGGAGTACCACCTGTCACCCATGCCGGCGTACCTTCTCCGATTCGGCGCGGCGGCAAACGCGAACGCCCCCCGCGTCGGGCGGGCGGTAGCGTTTCCGGCATGAGCAGCGGATCGGGTACGGGGTTGCGGGACGTCGACTGGGCGCAGGGCAAGTGGCTGCACCGGCCGGTGCGGGCCGAGCCGACGCCGGACGGCGGGCTGGTCGTGGAGCCGGGCGAGGGCAGCGACTTCTGGCGGCACACCAGCTACGGCTTCGTGCACGACGACGGCCCGGCCCTGCTCGCCCCGCTGCCCGCCAGCAGCGCCGTGGAGGTCGACTTCCGGCTCGACTTCACCGAGCAGTTCGACCAGGCGGGCGTGCTGGTCCGGGTGGACGAACGCACCTGGGTCAAGGCCGGGGTGGAGGTCAGCGACGGCGAGCCGCAGGTCGGCGCGGTGGTCACCCGGGACGTCTCCGACTGGTCGGTGGCCCCGGTGCCGCAGTGGTCGGGGCGGGCGGTGAGCGTGCGGGTGAGCCGGGCCGGCGACGCGCTGACCGTCCGGGCCCGCGTGGGCGACGAGCCGTGGCGGCTGGTCCGGGTGGCCCCGCTCGCGCCGGACGCCGAGGCGACCGCCGGCCCGTTCTGCTGCTCGCCGACGCGGGGCGGGCTGGCCGTGACGTTCACCGGCTGGCGGCGGGGCCCGGCGGACGCCTCCCTGCACTGAGCCCGTCGGGTGGGCCCGGCCACCGACGGGTGTGATCGCCCGCGGACTGGGTAAGACCTTCCGATCCCCCGGCGGCCCCACCCCACCCGGGTTCGCTCCCCGCGGCTCCACGGAAGGACACCCATGGCCCTCGCCCAGGACGTCGAACCGTCGCAGTTCACCGGGCTGACCGGGTGGGTGGCCGGCGTCATCGAGGCGCTCGGCGCGGTCGGGGTGGCCCTGCTGGTGGCCCTGGAGAGCATCATCCCGCCGATCCCCAGCGAGATCGTGCTGGCCATGGCCGGCTACCTCGCCTCGCAGGGTCAGTTCAACGTGGTGCTGATCGTCGTCGCCGCGACGGTCGGCTCGCTGCTCGGGGCGCTGGTGCTCTACTGGCTCGGCGCGGCGCTGGGCGAGGAGCGGCTGAAGCGGTGGCTGGACCACATCCCGCTGGTCGACCGCGACGACCTGGAGAAGGCCGACCGCTGGTTCGAACGGCACGGCCGGTGGGCGGTGCTGATCGGCCGGGTGGTGCCGGTGGTACGCAGCCTGGTGTCGGTCCCGGCCGGGGCGGACCGGATGCCGCTGGGCGAGTTCGTGCTGCTGACCACGCTGGGCAGCGGCGTGTGGAACGCGCTGATCGTGGGGGCCGGCTTCGCGCTCGGGTCGCGCTGGGAAGAGGTGGACCGCTACAGCAGCTGGTTCAACTACGCGATCTTCGCCGTCTTCGGGGTGATGGTCGTGAGCTGGGCGGCGAAGAAGGTGCGCCGCCGCCGCGCGCGGCGCGACCGGCAGTCGGTGACCGCCGGCCGCTGACCACGCGCGGTTTCTGGGCTCCCGTCCCGTCGCTCAGTACCGGGCGGTGATGTTCGTGAACTCCCAGGTGTTCTGGGCGATGCCGGAGCAGTTGGCGACCACTCCCCCGCCGGGGCACGGCCGGTCGCGGTTGACCGACCAGAAGGTGAACCGGGACAGGCCCCGGGCCTTCGCCCAGTCGCGGATCTGCGTCCAGGTGGCCGGGGAGGTCAGCTCCTGCTGGTCGGACAGGCCGTTCATGCCGGAGATGCCCATGTGCGCGTACGCGGTGGCGTCGGACCAGCCGAACGCGTTCTTCAGCGCGGTCTTCAGCCCCTCGGACGCGTTGACGGTGTTCTGGTACATGTTCGCGCCGCCGCCGAAGTCGAACGGCATGATCGTGAACGTGTCGATGTTCGCCCCGAGCGCGGCGGCCTGGTTGATCAGCCGGGTGCCGTAGTACGACGGGCCGGTGGTCGAGGTGCCGAACGTGACGATCGTCTTGATCCCCGGGTTGTTCTGCTTGACGATCTTCAGCGCGCCGAGGATGCGGTCCTGCACCGCCTCGTTCTCGAACTCGTCGCTGTTCTCGATGTCGATGTCGATGGCCTTGAGCCCGTACGCGTTGATGACCTGCTGGTAGGCCCCGGCGAGCGCGCTGGCCGAGGAGCAGTTCGGGCCCAGCTTGTTGCCGCTCCAGCCGCCGAAGGACGGGATGACGTCGCCGCCGGCCGCCCGGATCGCGGCGATGGTGGCGGCGTGCGCGCCGCCGGTCAGCGGGCCGCTGCCGTCCCAGGCCGGGGTGCAGCCGCCGCCGGAGAGGACGAACGCGATGGTGAACCACTTGACGCCGGTCGCGCCCATCACCGTCGCCGGGGCCGGCGGGTCGCCCCAGCCCGGGTAGAGGTAGGGCGCGGCGGCCATCGGGCCGTTCCCGCCCGTGCAGCCGGAGGTGGTGGCGGACACGGCCGCCGACTTCGCCGACTCGCCCGAGGAGTTGTACGCCGCGACGGTGTAGCTGTGCGCGGAGCAGGTGGCCAGCCCGGAGACCGTCGCCGAGGTGCCGGTGACGGTGGCCCGCACGGCGCTGCCCTCGTACACCCGGTAGCCGGTCACGCCGGAGACGGCGTTCCAGGCCAGCGACACCGACGAGGCGGTGGTGCCGGTGACCCGCAGCCCGCCCGGGGTGGCCGGGCCGGACGGTGTGCCGCCGCCGGTGCAGGAGCCGCCGTTGACGGTGCAGTTGGTCGGGTCGCCGGTGCCGGCGACGACGAAGCCGAACGAGGTGCTCGCCCCCGGGGCGAGGGCGCCGTTCCAGGACGCGTTGACGGCGGTGACGTGCTGGCCGGAGGTGGTCATCGTGGCGTCCCAGAAGGAGCCGAGGGTGGTGCCGGAGGGCAGGTCGAACTGGACGTTCCAGGAGCCGATGCTGGCCGAGGTGTTGTTGGTGACGGTGAACTTCGCCTCGTACCCGCTGCTCCAGCTCGCGGTGCGAACGAACGCGGCGGTGGCCGCCGACGCGGCCGGCGGGGCGGCGAGGGTGGCCGCGACGACGGCGGCGGCGAGCGCGGCGGCGAACGTCGCCACGCGGGGGGTGCGCAGTTTCACGGTGGCCTCCTGGGACCGCTGGTGGGGGTTGGGGGTTGGGCGGCGGGTCAGGGCAGGGTGGCGAGGTGCGGCTTGACGGTGCGGGCGAAGCCGTTGCCGTTGCTGACGTCCCAGTTGATCGACCAGGTCATCGCGCCACGGATGCCCGGGTAGGTGCGCGGCGGGCGGAAGCTGCCGCAGTTGGTGCCCCTCGCCAGGCAGTCGAGGGCCGCGTTGACGACGCTCGGGGCGACGATGCCGCCGCCGGCCGCGCCGGGCCCGGCGGGCAGGCCGAGGCCGACCTGGTCGGGGCGCAGCCCGGCCTCCAGTTGGATGCAGGCGAGCGCGACGATGAAGTTGACGCTGCCCTGCGCGTAGGCGGCGTTCTGGTCGCAGCCGAGCATCGCCCCCGAGTTGTAGAACTGGGTGTTGACGACGGTGAGGATGTCCCGGATGTCGAGGGCCAGCTTGAAGTAGCCGGCGGCCGGCGACTGCATGTCGATGGTCTGCGGCGCCATGGCGATGATCAGGGACGGGCCGGCCTTGGCCCGCAGGGCCCGCAGGGCCTGCGCCATGTACGTCGGGTTGAGCCCGTTCTCCAGGTCGATGTCGACGCCGTCGAAGCCGTACCGCCGCAGCAGCGCGTACGTGCTGTCGGCGAACGCGGTGGCCGAGGCGGCGTCGTTCACGGCGACCCGGCCGGTCTCGCCGCCGACGGAGAGGATCACCCTCTTGCCGCGCGAGCGCAGCGCCTGCACGTCGGCGGTGAACTCGGCGTCGGAGTAGCCGCCGAGGGCGGCGGACAGGCCGGGGTCGACGGCGAAGGTGACCGCGCCGGGGGTGGCGGTGGCCTCGGCGAAGGCGACCGCGACGAGGTCGTACTCGGCGGGGACGTCGCGCAGCCGCAGCTCGACGGCCGGGTTGTCGAAGTTGTGCCAGTAGCCGGTGAGCAGGTGCTTGGGCAGGTCACCGGTGGGCGGGGCGGTCGTGGGTGGGGGCGTCGTGGCCGGCGGGGTGGTGGCCGGCGGGGTCGTCGGGGGCGCGGTGGTGGCCGGCGGCGTGGTGCGGGTCGGGGTCGGGGTGGGCCCGCCGCCGCAGGGCGCGCCGTTGAGCTGGCAGTTGGCCGGGCTGCCGGAGCCGGTGGCGAGGAAGCCGAACGAGGTGCTCGCCCCCGGGGCGAGGGTGCCGTTCCAGGACCGGTTGGTGAAGGTGTGCCGCTGGCCGGAGGACGTCAGCAGGGCGTCCCAGTAGCTGCCGAGGGTGGTGCCGGCCGGCAGGTCGAAGGTGACCGCCCAGCCGGAGATGGTGCTGGCCCCGCCGTTGGTGATCGTGTACTTGCCCTCCCAGCCGGTGCCCCAGTCGGCGGTCTTGACGAAGGTCGCGGTGGCCCCGGCGGCGAACGCCGGCAGGGCCACCCAGGCCGCCCCGACGGTCGCCGCCAGCGCGGTCACCAGCGCGAGAATCAGGGATCGGGTACGCCTCATGCAGCCCTCCACGCCCGGACGGCATTCACATCCGTCAACGTTGGCGCTTATTATTAGGACTGTTAACTGTTCCTGTCCAGAGGCTGACCGGTCCAGACCTGCGGGCGGCGCAACACCGCCTGTTCGAGGGCCGTCCACGCCGTCGTGGTCACCAGGTAGAGCACCGCCGCCAGCGGCACCACCAGCGCCACCACCACGGTCAGGTACGGCAGCAGCGGCACCACCCGGCCGAGGACGGCCGGCACCGCCCCGTCGGCCGCCGCGCCGACCCGGGTGCCGCCGCCGGTCGCGCCGGAACCGGGGCCGCCGGCCATGGCGGCACCAGCCGCCGCCGCGCGACGGGCCCGCCGGGACGACCACCAGGCCAGCGCCAGCAGCGCCGCCAGCAGCGCCCCGAACAGCGGGCCCGCCGCCCCGGCCAGCCCGTCGGAGAGGTGCCAGCCCAGCGGCACCCCGGCCAGCCGCTCGGCCAACAGCCCGGTGCCGGTGCCACCCTCGCCGGTCCCGCCGCCGCCCGTGCTGCCTTCGCCGGTGCTGACCAGCCGGTACATCACCAGGAAGAACGGGGCCTGGAGCAGCGCCGGCAGGCAACCCGCGACGGGGCTCGCCCCGGCCGAGCGGTACAGCCCGAACAGCTCGCTCTGTAGCCGGGCGGGGTCGTCGGCGTACCGGCGTTGCAGGTCGCGGACCTGCGGGGCGAGGGCCGCACGGCGGCGCTCCCCGCGCACCTGGGCCAGGGTGAGCGGTGAGACCAGCAGGCGGACGGCGATCGTGAACACGACGATGGCGGCGGCCGTGGCGGCCCCGCCGGCCAGCGGTTGCAGCGTGCCGGCGAGCCAGGTGACGGTGTCGGCGGCGACGCCGACGGCGGTGTGCAGCGGTGCGAAGGCGAGCATGGGTGACCCCTCGGTCCGGTTTCCGGTGGTGTCCGGCCGGCCCGGGAACGGGCGCGGCGGGACGGACGACGTCTCGTGGTCCCGGCTGCGGACCCGGGGACGGGCGCGGCGGGAGGGACCACGGCGGAACCGGCCGGGCGGCGACAGGGGACGACGGGCTGCCGCCCTGGTCCGCCCGGCGGGCGGGCGGGGGCGGACGCCGTCCGGGGAGCGCTACCCGGCCGAGGGGACCAGGCCCGGCGCGCGGGGGCGGGGACGGCCGTCGGCGTCCGGGTCGACCTGCCGGGGCACGCCCCGGCGGCGGGCGCGTTCGCGCAGGCCCTCGCCCCGGCCGGTGCCCCGCCTCCGCGGGCCGGCCGCCGCCGAGGGACGCACCGCGAGCAGCACGGTGAGCAGCACGGCGGCGGCGACGGCCGCCCCGGCGAGCAGCTCGGCGGGGCGGTCCGCGAGCAGGGCCAGGTGGGTGAGCGCGTACGCCCACGCCCCCGTCACCGCCAGCAGCAGCCCCGTCACGCCGGCCAGGGTAGGCGGCGCCGTCCACCCGACGAAGGAAGGGCCCCTTCTTAACACCTCCGGTGAGAGGGGTTCCCTTCTCTACCTAAAGCGTTAACAAGGGGCCCTTCCTTGCACCGGGGCGTTTCCCCGCGCCGACACGGTGGGTAATGCGCCGTCGACGTCGCGGCACGGTGCCGCGACCCGCACGGGACGGACGGTGAGGGCGATGAGCGGGTCAGTGGTCGAGCGGGAGCGGGACGCCGCCCAGGGCGGCACCGACCTGCTCACCGTCGGTGTGGAGGAGGAGTTCCTGCTCGTCGACCCGCACACCGGCACCGCCGTGCCGGCCGTCGACCTGGTCATGGAGCAGGTGCCGGCGGAACTGCGCGGGCAGGTGGAGCGGGAGTTCCAGACCAGCCAGATCGAGATCGGCAGCCCGCCGGGGCTGGAGCTGTCGTCGATCCGGCACTCCCTCGGGGTGCTGCGCCGGGCACTGGCCGACGCCGCCGAGCGGGCCGGCGTACGGGTGCTGGCGATCGGCACGGGCCCGGTCGCCGGTCCCGTCCCGCCGGTGGTCGACAAGCCCCGCTTCGACCGGATGATCGAGCGGTTCCGGCTGCTGGTGCCGGGGCCGGGCAACAACGGCATGCACGTGCACGTCGGGGTGCCGGACGCGGAGACCGGGGTGCGGGTGCTCAACCACGTCCGGCCCTGGCTGCCGATCCTGCACGCGGCCACCGCGAACTCCCCGTTCTCCGCCGGGGAGGACACCGGCTACGCGAGCTGGCGCTCGGTGGAGTGGGAACGCTGGCCGTCGGTGGCGCCGACGCCGTACCTGGAGTCGCACGAGCACTACGAGCGGCTGATCCGGCAGCTCATCGCCAGCGGGGTGATGCTCGACGAGGGGATGCTCTACTGGTATGCCCGGCTGTCGGCGAAGTACCCGACGGTGGAGCTGCGCATCGGCGACGTCTGCCCGTCGGTGGACGACGCGGTGCTGGTCGCCGCCCTGGTCCGGGCCCTGGTGGCGACCGCGATGACCGACATCGCCGAGGGCCGCCCGCCCATCCGCACCGACCACCATCTGCTGGTGGCCGCGCACTGGCGGGCCGCCCACGACGGCCTGGAGGGTCAGGGCGTCGACCTGACCGACGGCGAGCTGCGCCCCGCGTGGGAGCTGCTGGACGCCCTCGTCGAGCGGCTCGCCCCCGCGCTGGAGCGGCACGGCGACCTGGCCGAGGTGACCGACCTGCTGGGCGGGCTGCGCCGGCACGGCACCGGGGCGGCGCGGCAGCGGGCCGTCTTCGCGCGCACCGGGAGCCTGGTCGACGTGGTGCGGGACGTGGCCCGGCAGACCCGTGGCTGAGCACGACGGCCGGGCGCCCGCGCCCGGCCAGGTCGGGCCCGGGGGCGGGCGGGGCGTGTCAGGATGGTCGTCGTGGCGCAACGGCTGATCGTCGTCGGCGGGGACGCCGCCGGCATGGCGGCGGCGTCCCAGGCGCGCCGCCGCCGCGACCGGGCCGACCTGGAGATCGTGGCGTTCGAGCGGGGCCACTCCACGTCGTACTCGGCGTGCGGCATCCCGTACTGGATCAGCGGCGTGGTCCCGGAGCGGGACCAGCTGGTCGCCCGCGACCCGGCGACGTTCCGCGCCGACTTCGACATCGACGTCCGGCTGCGGCACGAGGTCACCGCGATCGACCTGGCCCGCCGGGAGGTCGTCGCCCGCGACCTCGACGGCGGCGGCGAGGTCCGCGAGCGCTTCGACGAGCTGGTATACGCCACCGGGGCGGTGCCGAAGCGGCCCGACTGGGCCGGCCCCGAGGTGCGCGGCGTGTTCGGCGTGCAGACCCTCGACGACGCCTCGGCGCTGCGCGCGTGGCTGGACGCCGAGCCCTCGCCCCGCCGCGCGGTGGTCGTGGGCGGCGGCTACATCGGGGTGGAGATGGCCGAGGCGCTGATCCAGCGCGGGCTGTCGGTGACCCTCGTCGAGCGGGCCGACCAGCCGATGTCGACCGTCGACCCGGACATGGCCGCGCTGGTGGCCGACGCGATGCGCGGCGTCGGCATCGACATCCGCACCGGAGTCGAGGTGACCGGGCTCGACGAGCGTGCCGGGCGGGTGTCCGCGGTGGTCACCACCGACGGGCCGCTGCCGGCCGACGTCGTGGTCCTGGGCCTGGGCGTACGCCCCGACACCGCCCTCGCCGAGGCCGCCGGCCTGCCCATCGGCGTCTCTGGGGGAATCCGGGTGGACCGGCGGATGCGGGTGCCCGGGGCGCCCGGGGTGTGGGCGGCGGGCGACTGCGTGGAGACCCTGCACCGGGTCAGCGGGCTGCCCGTGCACGTGCCGCTGGGCACCCACGCCAACAAGCAGGGCCGGGTCGCGGGGATCAACCTCGGCGGCGGGTACGCGACGTTCCCGGGGGTCATCGGCACGGCCGTGACGAAGGTCTGCGACCTGGAGGTGGGGCGCACCGGCCTGCGCGAGCGCGAGGCCACGGCCAGCGGCTTCGAGTTCGTGTCGGTGCGGGCCGAGTCGACGAACCGGGCCGGCTACTACCCGGGGGCGCGGACGATGACGGTGAAGCTGATCGCCGAGCGGTCCAGCGGTCGGCTGCTCGGGGCGCAGATCGTTGGCTGGTCGGAGGCGGCGAAGCGGATCGACACGCTGGCCGTGGCGCTGTGGAACGAGATGACGGTGGACGAGATGACCGCGCTCGACCTCGGCTACGCCCCGCCGTACGCGCCGGTGTGGGACCCGGTGCTGATCGCGGCCCGCAAGGCGGTCGACGCCCTACACCATGCGCAAGGAAGGGCCCCTTGTTAACGCTTTCTGTATAGGAAGGGCCCCCTCCTAACACCGCTGGGCGCGACGGTGGCGGGTTTGTCGCTGCGCGGCGGTGGCGGGTTTGTCGCTGCGCGACGGTGGCGGGTTTGTCGCTGCGCGACGGTGGCGCTTTGTGTCGGGGGGCGCGGTTAGCGTGTGGGCGCAGTCGCGGTGCCGGGTCCGGCGCCCACTCCCCCTCGAAAGGCAACGCCATGTCGCAGGAGACGACCTACCTCGAACTGTCCGAAGTGGACGGCGCGGCGCACAAGTTCTACGAGGTGGTGGTCGACGACACCGCGCTGACGCTGCGCTACGGCCGGATCGGCGACCAGGGCCAGGTGAAGACCACGACCTACCCGGACAACGCGCGCGCCCGCGCCGCCGCCGCGAAGAAGATCGGCGAGAAGGTCCGCAAGGGGTACGCCCCGGCGGTGCCCGGCGTCCGCCAGAAGCGGCCTGTGTCGCGGCGGCAGATCGTCAGCACCCGCTCGACGGCCCGCACCGCCCCGGTGCTGTGGCGGTACGCCTCGGGCGCGCCCGCGTTCGGCATCTTCATCGACGGGCAGCACTGCATGGTCGGCAACGAGCACGGGGTGATCACCACCCTCGACCACGAGGCCCGGGTGCTGGGCCAGGTCCGCCTGCCCGACGGGGTGAAGTGCATCGTCGCCGACGACGCCTGGCTCTACGCGGGCTGCGACGACGGCAACGTCTACGACCTGTCCGGCAAGGTGCCCCGGGTGGCGTACGCGATCGCCCCCGACATCGACATCTACTGGCTGGACATCCACGACGGGGTGCTGGGCGTCTCCGACGCCGACGGCGGCATCGCCGCGATCGACCACGAGGACGAGTTCCTGTGGCGGCGGCCGGGGCGCGGCCGGGCGGCGTGGATGGTGCGCTGCGACGCCGACGCGCTCTACCACGGCCACTCGCAGGGGGTCACCGGCTACGACTGGCGCACCGGGCGGGAGCTGTGGCACACCCGCACCGGGTCGGTGCTGTTCGGCTGGCAGGAGCGCGACGCCGTGTTCGCCGGCACCGGCACCCGCGAGGTGGTGCGGCTGCGCAAGGACGGGCGCGCCGAGCAGACGTACCGCTGCGACGCCCCGGTCTTCTCGTGCGCCACCGCCGAGGACGGCCGGTACGTCTTCGCCGGCGACAACCAGTCCTCGATCTACTGCTTCGACGCGGCGGGCAACCGGCTGTGGAAGCTCGGCACCGGCTGCGGCTCGGCCTACTCGATGCAGTTCCACGACGACCGGCTCTACGTGGTCACCACCAGCGGCTACCTGGCCTGCGTCGACGCCAGCGAGCCGGCGATCCGGGCCGCCGAGGCGGGCACCGTGCCGGAGGTGGTGGACGTCAAGGCCCCCGCCCGGCAGCCGGAGCCGGCGGCGTGGACCACCGTGGAGGTGGCCACCGACGACCGGGGCGGCGTGGTGGTGCAGTGCGTCGACGACGGCGGCCGGCTGCGCGTCCACGTGCTCTCCGACGGCTACCGGCGGGACTGGTCGGTGCAGTTCCCCAAGGGCATCCGTGAGCCCGGCGCGCGCTACCTGGTCACCGAGGTCCGCGAGGCGGGCCGGGGCGGCTTCTACCGGGCGTACGGCGACATCCGCCGGCTGCGCTGAGCGGACCCCGGCGCACGACGGTGACCCGGCAGGATGGTCCGATGGAGACGGAGCTGGAGATCCCCGAGCGGCTGGGCTGGGTGCGGCGGACGCCCGCCGGCCGGGCCTGGCTGGCGGCGCTGCCGGGCCGGCTGGCGGAGTGCGTCGAGCAGTGGGCGCTGCGGCTCACCGGCCCGCCCTTCCCGTACGCGTTCGCCTCCCTGGCGCGGCCGGTCGAGCTGCCCGACGGCACCCGGGCGGTGCTCAAGCTCCAGGTGCCCGACGCCGACAGCGTGCACGAGGCCACGGCCCTGGCGTGCTGGGCGGGCGACGGGGCGGCCCGCCTGCTGGCCCACGACCCGGGCCGGCGGGCGCTGCTGGTGGAGCGCTGCGACCCGGGCACGCAGTTGCACGCCCTCGGTCGGGACGGCACGCCGGAGGTGGCGCTGGACGAGGCGCTGGACGTCGTCGCCGGGCTGCTGCCCCGGCTGTGGCGGCCCGTCGGCGCGCCGTTCACCCCGCTGGCCGAGGAGGCCGCGGGCTGGGCGGAGCGGCTGCCGGTGCGGTGGGCGCGGCTCGGCCGGCCGTTCGAGCGCCGGCTGCTCGACGCCGCGCTCGGCCGGCTCGCCGAGCTGGTCGACACGCAGGGCGAGCAGGTGCTGGTCAACCAGGACCTGCACGCCGGCAACATCCTGCGGGCCACCCGCCAGCCATGGCTGGTGATCGACCCGAAGCCGCTGGCCGGGGAGCGCGAGTTCGGCGTGGTGGCGATCGTCCGCGGGCAGGAGCTGGGCCACTCCCCGGCGGCGGTGCGGCGGCGGCTGGACCGGCTCACCGACGAGCTGGGCCTGGACCGCGAGCGGGTGCTGGGCTGGGCGATCGGGCACACGCTGGCCTGGAGCATGACCGACGACATGGTGTTCGCCGGCCAGGCCGACACCGTCCGCTGGCTGCTCGACCTCACGTGACCCGCCGGCTGCTCGGACGAGTCGAGCAGCCGGCGGGTCAGGGCCGACCGGGCTGGCAGGTGGGACACCAGTAGAGGTTCCGGCCGGCCAGCTCGCCCCGGCACACCGTGTCGCCGCAGACGTGGCAGGGCTGGCCGGGGCGGCGGTAGACGTAGACCTCGCCGCCGTGCCGGTCCACCCGGGGCGGGCGGCCGGTGGCCTCCGGCAGGTGGGCGTCCCGCACGGTGTCGATCCGGCCCGCCTCGACGGCCCGGGTCATTAGGTGCACCAGGTCCGCCCACAGTTCCCGCCACCGCGCCGGGTTCAGCTCCCGGCCGGGCAGCAGCGGCGACAGGCCGGCCCGGAACAGCGCCTCCGTGACGAAGATCAGGCCGGTGCCGGCCACCACCGACTGGTCGAGCAGCAGCGCCGCGAGCGGGGTCGGGCTGCGGGAGATCCGGGCGTACGCGCGGGCCGGGTCTGCGTCGGCGCGCAGCGGGTCGGGGCCGAGGCGGTCGCGCAGAGCCGCCACCTCGGGCGGGGTGAGCAGCTCGCAGGCGTTCGGGCCGCGCAGGTCCAGCCAGTGCGCGGTGTCCGACGCCGCCGGTCCGCCGCGTGCACGGGGTCCGTCGGTGGTCAGCCGCAGCCGCACCTGACCGACGGGCGGCGGGGGCGCGCCCGCCCCGTCGGCGAACTTGCCGTACAGGCCGAGGTGCACGTGCAGGGTCAGCCCGTTCGCGTGGTGGTGGAGCAGGTGCTTGCCGTACGCCTCGGTGCCCTCCAGGACGGTGCCGGAGAGCAGGGCCGCGCCGTCGGCGAAGCGGCCCTGCGGGCTGCTGGCCCGCAGCTCGGCGCCGGCGAACAGCTCGGCGTGCCGGGCGGCGAGGCGGTGGATGGTGTGTCCCTCTGGCACGGCCGCCAAGCATAGACAACGGCGGGGCCGAGCGACCCGTGGCACACGCGGCCTCCGATCGGGTGAACCGGGTGTCGCCGGATCGGCGGCTGGGTACCTCGGTGGCGTTACCGCGTGGCTGCCACCGGCGCTCCCGAGGTCTCCACGCGTTCATCAGGAGGTGAAGAGGGTGAAGATTCCTTCGCTGTTGTCCCGCCGGAACGAGCCGGCGACGACGTACGACAGCAACGGCGACGGCCGGGTCGACGAGCGCGACGGAGTTGTCGCGCCCGGCACCGACGGCCGGCCCGACGGGCAGCCGGTGGTGACCGACCGGGGCGAGGAGCAGGCGACGTACCGCAGCAGCGCGACCGCCACCGACGGCGAGCGGGCCTCCGACGTGGAGCGACGGGCCGCCGAGCGGGCAGCCCTGGCCCGGGCCGCCACCGCCCGCGCGGCCACCGCGCGCACTCCGGACGGCGAGCTGCGCCGCCCGACCGCCGCCGCGCCCACTGTCGACTCCCCGGCCCCGGAGTGGACCGCCGACCGGGAACCGGACACCACCCGGTCCCTGCCGACGGCCCCCACGGCCGGGCAGGCGACGGACCGCACCGCCGAGCGACCCCTGCCGGCCGAGCGGAACCGTGCCTCCGGACGGCCCCTGCCGGCCGACCGGGCCGATGCCGAGGGCGAGGCCCGGCGGGAGCCGGTGCCGGTGGTGGCCGGGCCGAAGCCGCGGGCCAGCCTGCTCGCCACCCTCGGCCTGGTCGTCGGCGTCGCCGGGCTGGCCGCCGTGCTGACCGGCGCCCTCGCCGGGTACGGCATCGCGGTCGGCGCGCTGGGCGCGGTGCTGTCGGTGTTCGGCCTGCTCGCCACCCGCCGCCGGCACATCGCGGGCAAGACCGACGCGCTGCTGGGCATGGCCTTCGGCGTGGCCGCCGTGGTGCTCGGGGTGCTGGCGATGACCGGGCAGTTCGGCTGGCCCACCACCGACGGCGACTGGGTGCAGCGGCTGCGCGAGTGGCTCGACTCACAGTTTGTCGATCGCCTCTGACGGGCACGTTGGACCCCGCCGGCGGTGCGCCGGCACCGATCGACCCGGCGGTTCGCCGGGACTGCTCGACCCCGGCGGTGCGCCGGGACTGTGGGACCCGGTGGTGCACCGGGACTGTGTGACCCGGCGAACTCGCCGGCAGCCCGACGGGTCCGGTGGTTCACCGGCCGGGCACACCCTTTTCGGGGGCGGCGATTCGCCGCCCCCGAAGCATGTCCGGGTGACGCCTGCGGGGCGGGCGCTGCCCTCAGTCCAGGCGGGCGCTGCCCTCAGTCCGCGCGGGCGACGCCCTCCCGGGCGTCGAGAAGCTCGTCCCAGTGCTCGCGGTTCCACGCGCAGACGGCCTCGATCGGGCCGAGCATGCTGCGGCCGAGCGCGGTGAGGGCGTACTCGACCCGGCGCGGCGGGCCGGGCTGCTCCGTGCGGCGCACCAGGCCGCTGGCCTCCAGCCGGCGCAGCGAGGCGGTGAGGGCCTTGGCGCTGACCCCGCGCAGCGGCACCCGCAGCTCGGAGAAGCGCCGGGGGCCGCCCTCCAGGCAGCGGATCACCATGCCGCCCCACTTGTCGCCGAACCGGAACGGCGACAGGTCCGACGGACAGAGCGGATCGAACATCTCCGGGTCGAGCGGCATCGCCATGGCACTCACCGTAATCGGTATCCGGGCGGTAACCGGCCCCCCGGCTAGCGTCCCTGCGAGGTCGCCGACGGGGCGACGGAGCGAGGGGGTACGTCGATGAGCGGGATCGTCGTCTTCGGGGCCGGTGGCCGGGCCGGCCGGGCCGTGGTGGCCGAGGCGCGGGCGCGCGGCCACGAGGTGACCGCCGTGGTACGGGATCCGGCCCGCCACCCCGCCCTGGCGGCCGAGCGGGGCGTCCGGGTCGCCGCCGGTGACGTCACCGACGCGGGGCGGGTCGCCGAGCTGGCGGCCGGACACGACGCGGCGGTGCACGCCGCCGCCGACCTGGGCGTACCGGCCGACGTCTTCTTTCCCGCCGCCGCCCGCGCCCTCGCCGCCGGGCTGGGGCGGGCCGGGGTGGGCCGGCTGGTGGTCGTCGGGCTGGCCGCCGTCCTGCCGGCCGCGACCGGGGCCCTGCTGCTGGACACCCCCGGCTATCCGCAGGAGTACCGGTCGTTCTGCCTGGGGCACGGCGCCGGCAACGAGACGCTGCGCCTGGCCGAGGGCGCGCCGGACTGGCTGGTGCTCAGCCCGGCGGGGGACTTCGACCACACCGGCCCGTCCGCCGGGGGCTACCGCTTCGCCGCGGCGGACGCCGGCAGCCGGATCACCTACCCGGACCTCGCCCTCGCCCTGCTCGACGAGATCGAGGCGCCCCGCCACCACCGGGTGCACCTGGGCGTGGAGGGGACGACGCCCGACGCCACCTAACCTCACCCACCCCACCCCACCCCACCCCACCCGCTCCGCCGGAGATCTTGGACAGCTGTTGTCGGGAGCGAACGCGAAGTGTCCAAGTTCGGGCGCGCTCGCACCGCTTCCCCGGCCCGGGGAGGCTGGCGGCGGGGCGGGACGGGGCGGGCGCGGGCCGGGGGGCGGGGGGCGGGGGCGCGGGCGGGGTGAAGACGAGGCGGGGGCGGGTGGCGGTGCGATACAAGCGCAGGCGCAACGCATCGCCGCCCTCCGCGTTCGAGACGCAACGAATCGTCGGGTGACGCAACTTCCGGCGGTGGATGTCGTCGCTGTGCCCGCATACCGTTGGGCAACGGCGCCAGCCCGTGGGCCGAGGTGGCCGGGCGCGCCCGACCCGTGGGAGCAGGACAGTGCCGATGGACGCCACCAGCCAGCGCTTTCTGATGTGCCGGCCGACGTACTTCGCCGTCGACTACGCGATCAACCCCTGGATGGACCCCACCGCCGGGGTCGACGCCGAGCTGGCCGTGCGGCAGTGGGAGCGACTGCGGCAGGTCTACCGCGAACTGGGCCACACCGTCGAGGAGATCGTGCCCGTGCCCGGCCTGCCCGACATGGTCTTCGCCGCCAACGGCGGCACCGTGATCGACGGCAAGGCGATGTCCGTGCAGTTCCGCGACCCGCAGCGCGCCGACGAGGCCCCCGCCTACCGGGCCTGGTTCGCCGCCGCCGGCTTCGAGCTGCACGACCCGAAGCACGTCAACGAGGGCGAGGGCGACGTCCTGCTCGCCGGGGACGTGCTGCTCGCCGGCACCGGGTTCCGCACGGCGCACGCCTCGCACGCGCAACTCCAGGAGGTCTTCGGCTACCCGGTGATCACCCTGCAACTGGTCGATCCCCGCTTCTACCACCTGGACACCGCGCTCACCGTCCTGGACGAGCGCACCGTGGCGTACCTGCCGGAGGCGTTCTCGCCCGGCAGCCGGGCCGCGCTGCGCCGCCTCTTCCCGGACGCCGTCCACGCCACCGCCGCCGACGCGGAGGTGCTCGGGCTCAACGCCGTCAGCGACGGCCGGCACGTGGTGCTGCCGGAGCAGGCCATCGACCTGGCCGCGCGGCTGCGCGACCGGGGCTACGAGACCATCGGGGTCGACCTGTCCGAGCTGCGCAAGGCCGGCGGCGGACCGAAGTGCTGCACGTTGCGACTCCGTCAGGGAAAGGCGAGCAAGTGATCGTGGAAGACATGCTGCGGACGCCGGGTGCGGTCCGGGACGCCGAGCGCCACACCGCGCACAACTACCACCCGCTGCCGGTGGTGATCAGCTCCGCCGAGGGCGCCTGGCTCACCGACGTCGACGGGCGGCGCTACCTGGACTGCCTCGCCGGATACTCGGCGCTCAACTTCGGCCACCGGCACCCCCGGCTGATCGCCGCCGCGCACGCCCAGCTCGACCGGCTGACCCTCACCAGCCGGGCGTTCGTCCACGACCAGTTCGCCGACTTCTGCCGGGAGCTGGCCGAGCTGTGCGGCAAGGACCTGGTCCTGCCGATGAACACCGGCGCGGAGGCCGTCGAGACCGGGATCAAGGTGGCCCGCAAGTGGGGCTACCGGGTCAAGGGCGTGCCGGCCGGGCGGGCGAACATCGTGGTGGCCGAGGGCAACTTCCACGGGCGCACGACCACGATCGTGAGCTTCTCCACGGACGAGGACGCGCGCGCCGACTTCGGGCCGTACACGCCGGGCTTCACCGTGGTCCCCTACGGCGACCTGGCGGCGCTGGAGGCGGCGATCGACGACAACACCGTGGCGGTGCTGCTGGAGCCGATCCAGGGTGAGCAGGGCGTCGTCGTGCCGCCGGCCGGCTACCTGCCCGGCGTACGGCGGGTCTGCACCGAGCGGAACGTGCTGTTCCTCGCCGACGAGATCCAGTCCGGCCTGGGCCGCACCGGGGCGACGTTCGCCTGCGACCACGAGGACGTCGTGCCCGACATGTACCTGCTCGGCAAGGCGCTGGGCGGCGGCATCGTGCCCGTCTCCGCGGTCGCCGCGAACGCCGACGTGCTCGGGGTGCTCCAGCCCGGCCAGCACGGCTCGACGTTCGGCGGCAACCCGCTGGCCTGCGCGGTGGCCACCCAGGTCGTCCGGCTGCTGGCCACCGGCGAGTTCCAGCGCCGCTCGGCGGAGCTGGGCGAGCGGCTGCACGCCGGCCTGCGCGCCCTGGTCGGCCGGGGCCTCGTCGCCGTGCGGGGCCGGGGGCTCTGGGCCGGCCTCGACATCGACCCGGCGCTGATGACCGGCCGGCAGGCGTGCGAACGGCTGATGGCCCGCGGCGTGCTGGCCAAGGACACCCACGGCTCCACGATCCGGCTCGCCCCGCCGCTGGTCATCACCGCCGAGGAGATCGACCACGCGGTCGCCCAGCTCGCCGCCGTGCTGGCCGACTGACCGTGCGACGCCGCGGGGGCGTCGGGCCGCGGCCCGACGCCCCCGCGTGCGCACCGGCCTCAGGGCCGGGGCAGGCGCATCGCCATCGTCGGGGCCTCGGCCATCACCGAGGTCGGGGTGAACGGCGCGCCCGAGGGCAGCTCGTCGGCGCGGCCGACCTGCACCCCCGGATAGAGCTCGACCATGTCGCCGGCGGACAACACCCGCGACTGCTGCGGCTTGAGCGCGATCCGGTCCGCCTCCGCCATCGAGCCGCCGGGGCGGATCCCCGACCCGTTGGTGCTCACGTCGGTCACGATCACCTCGCCGACGCGAAGCTCGAAGCGGACGTGGCCGCGGCTGATCCAGCGCCGCGCCTCGTCGTTGAGCCACTGGCCGAGCACGATGCCGCCCTGCTGCTCCGGCGCGCGCCCGACCAGCACCGGCTGCTCCTCGGTGAGCACGAACCGGCGGCGGATCAGCCCGCCGATGCGTACGGCCAGCACCTCCGTGCGCGGCCGGGGCCCGCCGTCGCCGAGCCGCGCGCCGTGCCGGGGGCAGGTCGGCACGCCGCCGCGCAGGGAGGGCGGCGGCTGCCCGGCCGGGGCCCGCTCGACCCGGGCCAGGTCGGCGAACGCGCCGCCGCCCCCGCCGCCGCCGAACAGCGCGCAGCCCGGCTCGGGGCAGCGCCACTGCCGGGCGAGCAGCTTCTCCCCCGTCGCCGAGCGGGTGCCGGCGACCGGCACGTTGCCGCCGCCGACGTGGGCGATGAACACCGGCCCGCCCGCCCCGGGCACCGGGGCGAGCACCCGGCCGGGCTGCTCGACGGTCCACGGGAACCGGCCGCGCAGGCCGTCGAAGCGGGCCCGGCTGAGCACCGGCAGCCCCAGCAGGTCGGCGACCTCCAGCATCCGGTCCCCCGGGTGGTCGAGCACCTCCACCAGGCCGTCGTCGGCCCAGCGGCGCACCACCATCCGCTCGTTGGAGGTGAGGTCGGCGTCGGAGAGCAGGGCGCGGTGCACGATCGCGTACACCGGGACGCTGTCCTCCTCCAGGTCGCGGGCGAGCGCGTCGATCACCATGCCGAGCCGGAGCAGGTTCGCCGGCCGGCCGCCGTCGAGGTCCTGGTAGCGGATCACCTCGGCCAGGTCGAGGACGGCCCGCGCCAGCGACGGGTCGGTGCAGACCCGCCCCTCGATGGCGTCGAGCACCTTGCTGATCTCGAATCTCATCGGGCACTCCGGACGATGTCGTCGATGCGCCGCGCCAGCTCCAGGTCGCGGTGGGTGACCCCGCCGGCCGAGTGGGTGACGCAGTGGAAGGTGAGGGTCCGCCACCGGATGTCGATGTCGGGGTGGTGGTCCAGCTCCTCGGCCACCTCGGCGACCCGGTCGACCACCGCGACGGCCGCCGGGAAGCTGGCCAGCTCGACGGTGCGGCCGATCCCGGTGGGATCACCCGTCCAGCCGGCCAGCCCGCCCAGCCCGTCTCGCACCGCCTCCGCGGTGAGCACGTCTGCCATGGCCAGACCCTACCGCCAGGGCCGACCGGGCGGCTCAGCCCCGCAGCGGGCGGCCCACCTCGTGCAGGTGGGCCAGCGCCTGCCGGTACGACTCGACAAGCCCGGTCTCGACGTACGGCACCCCGTGCTCGGCGCAGTACGCCCGCACGATCGGCCGCGCCCGGCGCAGGTTGCCCCGGGGCATGTTCGGGAACAGGTGGTGCTCGATCTGGTAGTTGAGCCCGCCCAGCGCGACGTCGACGAACCGGCCGCCCCGCACGTTGCGCGAGGTGAGCACCTGCTTGCGCAGGAAGTCCAGCTCCTCGCCGGCCCTCGGCATCGGCATGCCCTTGTGGTTCGGGGCGAACGCGCACCCCATGTAGAGCCCCCACAGCCCCTGGTGCACGGCGACGAACGCCAGCGCCTTCCCCGGCGGCAGCACCGCGAACAGCAGGCCGAGGTAACCGGCCGCGTGCAGCGCGAGCAGCAGCCCCTCGACGGCCCGGTGCCGCATCGGGGTGGCGTACCGGCCGTCGGCGTCGCGCCCGAGCAGCGCCCGCACGCTCGCCACGTGCAGGGCCAGCCCCTCCAGCAGGAGCATCGGGAAGAACAGCCACGCCTGCCGGCGGGCCAACCGGCGGCCGACGCCGCGGGTCGCGGCGGCCTGCTCGTACGACCAGACCAGCGCCCCGGCCCCGACGTCCGGGTCCTCGTCGTGGTGGTTGGGGTTGGCGTGGTGCCGGTTGTGCTTGTCGACCCACCAGCCGTAGCTGAGCCCGACCGCGAGGTTGCCGGCGAGCAGCCCGGCCACCTCGCTCGGCCCACGGCGACGGAACATCTGCCGGTGGCCGGCGTCGTGCCCGAGAAACGCGACCTGGGTGGTCGCCACGGCCAGGGCTGCCGCCACCGCGAGCTGCCACCAGGAGTCGCCGACCAGCGGCACCGCCGCCCAGCCGGCGACGAAGGCGGCCACGGTCAGGACGATCCGGACGGCGTACCCGGCGGGCCGGCGGTCGAGCAGGCCCGCCTCGCTGACCAGTCGGGACAGCCGGGCATAGTCGCTGCCCCGCCGGGCCGGCGGGTCCGCTGTCGCTGCAAGCACCATCTGAGCTCCCCGTACGTCGACGCTCCGGCCACGCCGGACGGCGTGCCCAGTGTCGAGTCTCGCGGCGGCGGTAGCCGTGGGTAACCCGGCCAGCACCCGCATCCGGGGTGGGGTGCGCCCTACCCCGGCACGGCCCCGCCGTCAGCCCATCCGCCCCACCGCCGCCCGGAACCGGGCCAGGTCGCGGCGACGCCGCTCGTAGGTTGCGGCCAGTCCGATCAGCGCCAGCCCGCCGGCCGCCAGGAAGATCCACCGGGGCAGCAGGTCCCAGCCGCGGGCCAGCTCGTGCAGCGCGAGCAGGACGAGGGTGACCCCGCCGAGCAGCACCGGGGCCTGCCAGCGGCGGGCCGCGCCGGCCAGCACCACGGCCAGCGCGCCGGCCCCGAGCAGCAGCCGCCGCCAGGGCTGCGGGTCGGGCGCGAACAGCACCGACACCCCGCTGGGCAGCAGCGCGGCGACCAGCCCCGGGCCGAGCGCGAGCCAGCTGTTCAGGCCCGGCCGGGTGCGCAGCGCCACCGCGCCCGCGGCCAGGGCCAGCCCCGCCGCCGGCAGGGTGTACGCCTCCAGCAGCACCACCCCGCCGGCGACCAGCAGCAGCCAGGCCCCGAGCAGTTCGCTGCCCCCGGCGACGCCCGCGAACGCCCAGCGCCAGCCGACCGGCTCGCCCCGGCGCAGCAGCCGCAGCCCCACGGCGGCCCCCCAGAGCACGCAGACCGCGGCGGCGTACCGGGGCGACCCGGCGGCGAGCAGCATCGCCAGCAGGGCGACGGCCTGGGCGGCCACGTCGAGCACCCGGCCCCGCAGCGGGTCGGCGGCCGGCAGGGCGGCGGCGGCCAGGACCAGCACCGCCACCGCCAGGACGGCGAAGGAGGCCCCGCGCAGCGGCAGGCCCGCCGCCCGCGCGGCGGTGACCGCGAACCCGGTCGCCGAACCGACCGCCACCAGTGCGCCGGCCAGCCGGGCCGCGCCCGTGCGGCCCGCGCCGGCGGCCACCACGCCGGCCACCACCAGCGCCCCGAGGCCGGCGAGGGTGCCGGCCCGGGTGGCGAGCAGCCCGCCCAGCCCGGCCACCGTGGCCACCAGCCCCACCGGCACGGTGACCGCGACGAGCAGCGGCCGGGGCCGGGCCAGGGCGGCGGCCAGCAGGGCGGCCACCCCGGTCACCAGCAGGACCGCCGGCACCACCGGCCACGGCGTGCCGGCGGCGGCGAGCAGCACCGGCAGCGCCGCCGCGGCGAACGGCAGCGCCGGCAGCGCCACGTCGGCCCACCCCGTCGCCCGGGGCGGCTGCCCGGCGGCCGGGGCGGCCGTCGACCGGCCGGGCGCGCGGCCCGCCAGCGCGGCGGCCAGGGTCAGCACGAGCAGGGCCACGCCGGCCGGGGTGGTCCCCGGGACCGGGTCGCCGGTGGGCGCGCCCGACCACGGCGCGGCCACCTCGCCGTACGGGGCGACGAGCACCCGCGCGAGCACCCCGGCGGCGGCGGACAGCGCCACCACGAGCAGCCCGAGGGCGCTGACCAGCGGCGCTCCCGTCGGCCGGGTGCCCGGCCCGGCCAGCACGGTCAGCAGCACCACCACCGCGGCGTAGAGCGCCACCGGCTCGTCGACCCGTACGGCCAGGGGGGCCAGCGCCACCAGCGCGGACCCGGCGGCGAAGGCGACGGAGGCGTACCCGGCCAGCTCGGGCCACCGGCGGCGGACGGCGACCAGCGCGACCAGCGGCAGCCCGACGGCGGCGAGGGCGGCCCGCGCCTGCCACCAGGGCGGCACCCCGGCGGCGAAGAGCGCGACGGTGACCGCCGCCGGCACCGCCAGCAGCGCGGCGGCCAGGGCCGACCCGGCGACGCCCCACCGGACGCCGCCGGCCCGCCGGCCCAGGGCGGCGACGGCGAGCCCGAGCGGCACGACCGCGCCGAGCAGGGCCGCCTCCCCGGCGGGGTAGGCCAGGCCGACCAGGAGCGCGTGCCCGACCAGCGCCGCGCCGGCGACCGCCGCGGCCAGCACGCTCCACCAGGGGCGGGCCCGGGTGACGGCGAACAGCAGCAGCCCCGCGCCGACGACCAGGCCGGCGGCCGGCACGGCCGGCCACGGCACCGGCCCGATGCCCGACACGGCGAGGGTGGCGAACGCGACGGCGGCCACGCCGATCACCGGCCACGCCGCCCGGGGCAGCAGCGCCGCCAGGGCGAGGGCCGCCACCGCGACGGCGACCGGGACCTGCCAGCCCCAGGGCAGGTGCGGGCCCGGGCCGACGCCCGACCAGGGCGGCAGCACCCGACCCACCGCGACCGCGCCGAGCAGCACGGCGAGCAGCGCGCCGACCTGCGCCGCCCCGGCGGCCACCACCAGGGCCCCGGCCCGCGGCCCGGTGCCGGCCCGGCGGGGCAGCGCCCGGGCCGCCCCGGCCAGCGCCAACGCGACGAGCGCCGTGGCCACCGTCAGCAGCCCCGAGCGCAGCTCCGCCACCGGGCGCAGCAACGCGAGGCCGAGCACCGGGACCAGCGCCCCGGCTGCGGCGGCCCGGAACAACCGGCCGCCGGCGACCAGCGCCGCGCCGAGCAGGGCCAGGCCGACCAGCAGCAGGGGCCCGCCGGCCAGCAGCGGCGACCCGGCGGCCTCGCCGACGGCGAGCGGCGCCAGCGCGCAGCCGCCCGCGACGAGGAGCGCGCCGCCGCACCCGAGCCAGGCCAGCACCCGGCCGGCGGCGGGGGCCGACCCCCCGGCGGCCCCCGCCCCGACCGGCACTGCCGCCGCTGCCGGCGGGATCGGCGACCCCGGCGGGACCGGCGTCGGGGCCGCAGCCGCAGCCGCAGCCGGGCCACGGTCGCGCAGGGCGGCGACCACGACGAGGTTCAGCGCCGCGACGCCGACGAACACCACCGTCCAGCCGGCGGCCGACGGGTGGGCCGGGCCGGCCAGCAGCGGCAGCACCGGCTGCACGGTGAACAGCGCCGCGAACCACGGCACCGTCAGCCGGGTCAGCCGGCCGTAACCGGCCGCCAGCGCCGCGCTGACCCCCCCGACCAGCGCGGCGTAGCGGGCACCGGGCCAGCCGGCCACCCCGAACAGGTCCACCGACCAGGCGGCGTACCCGTCGAGCACCACCAGCAGCAGGCCCACGGCGGCGAACGTCTCCGCCGTGCCGCGCAGCCCGCGCCGCGCCGCGACCGGCGGGACGGCCAGGGCGAGCGCGGTGAACGCGAGCAGGATCAGCGCCCGGCCGGCGACGCCCACCGTGGCCCAGGCGACCGCCGTGAACACCACCGCCGCCGTGCCGAGCAGCAGGCCGCCGAGCACGAAGAGCAGCCCCTGCACCGTGCGGGTGGAGGTCTCCGCCCCGCCGACCCGCGCCGGCACCGGGCCGGGCGGCGCGGGCGGCACCGGGCCGGGCAGCCGCACCGCCGGACCCGGCGGGCGCACCCGCTGGCCGGGCGTCGGCAGCGCGGGGCCGGGCAGCCGCACCTGCTGACCGGCCGTCGACACGGGGACCGGCGCGACGGGGGGCGGCGGCACCGGAACCGGAACCGGCCCGGCCGGGCGCGGGGCGCCGACCGGGGTCGCCGCCCGGACCCGGGCCGCCAGGTCCGCCCGGCGGGCCTGCGCCGACCGCACCGCCTCCACCAGTTCGAGGTACGCCCGGCGGGCCTGCTCCGCCCGCCCGGAGAGCCCGACGATCTCCCGGTCGAGCCGGATCACCTCGGCCGCGGTCGGGTCGGGGGCCCGCCCGCAGCGCCGGCAGCCGACGCTCAGGTCGGCCGGGGCGCCGCACGCCGGGCAGGGGTAGCCACTCGTGTCCACCCGGCCATCATGGTGCCCTGGTCAAGACCCACCCAGAGTGCGCGTACTCAGGGCCGGGTCTGCTCGTGCACCCAGGCCGTGTACTCGGGGTTGCCGCTGTCCACCCGGGTCACCAGGACCTCCGGAACCTCGTACGGATGGCTGAGCCGGATGTGGTCGACCAGCGCCGGGACCCGGTCCGGCGCGGTCTTGAACAGCACCGACCACTCGGTGGTCGTCTCCACCGCGGACCGCCACCAGTAGGTGCTGTCCACCTGGCCGCCCACCTGCGCGCAGGCGGCCAGCCGACCGGCGACCGCAGCCGCCGCGAGCACGTCCGCGACCGAGCGGCTGTCCACCACGGTCGTCACCACGCTGATCTGCTCCACCAGCGCACCCTACGCGCCGTCGACGGTCCCGTCGTGGTGCGCCGCGATCCATTCGTCGATGCGTGCCCACCAGTCGAACAGCCAGTCGATGCGCTCCTGCCGCCCGGCGGGGATCTCCTCCGGCGGCACCGACCAGAACCGCATGATGATCCGCTTGTCCATCGGCAGCTCCCGCCACACGTCGGCGACGGTGAGCATCCGGTCGAGGCCGGTGTGCGCCACGAAGATCACCCCGGCGTCGGGGGCGGCGTCCAGCGCGGCGAGCAGCCCGCCCGGCTGCGGGGCGAGCACGTGCCGCATCCGCTCCGCCCGCAGCGCCATCCGTTCCAGGCCGCGCGAACGCAGCCGGGCGATGGCGCGCAGCCGGCGGCGCGGGGTGAAGTTGCCCCCCTCGGGGAAGATCACGAAGGCGTCGTCGTCGTCCAGGCCGGTGGCCAGGTGGCCGATCTGCTCGGTCACCGGCTCCCGCCGGTCGGACGCCGGGGCGAGGAACCGGTTGGGCAGCCGGTTGAGCAGCACGTCGATCGCCGGGTCCCACTGGAGGCTCTCCTTGAGCACGATCCGGGGCTCCCGGTGGAACCAGTTGACCAGCGCGTGGATCAGGATGAACGAGTCGCCCGGCCCGGCGTGCCGGCAGAGCACCAGCTCCGGGCGTCCCGGCAGCGCCGTGTCGGGGTCGGTGCCGACCACGTCGATACGCAGCCGCAGCGTCCACCGGGCCTGCCAGAAGAACACCTGGAGGAAGTGGCCGGCGAGCACGTAGTGCGCCCGCTGGAACGGCGGCGTGCGCTTGCGCGCCCCGAAGCCGGAGGCCACCCAGAGCGCGAACAGGGCCAGCAGCGCCGCCGCGTCCCAGACCAGGTAGACGCAGCCGATCCAGAGCAGGCGCAGCGGTCGCAGCCGGCCGGGCACCAGCGGGGACAGCGCCAGGGCGGCGAACGCCCAGACCGGCAGGCTGGTCACCACGACCACGGCGAGCAGCACCACACCGGGCGCCAGCAGCAGCCGGCGGACCCATCGGGGCGGCAGCGGCATCAGCGCTCCAGGTGGGTGGCCAGGTAGCGGCGGGAGGCCGTGTACGCGCGGCTGATCCGCCGCCCCACCGCCGCCATGTCCCGGTAGGCCCACGGGCTGTCCTCGCGCGGGCCCGGCCCCCCGGTGGGCAGCACGTGCACCCGCACCCCGTCGGGCAGCGCCGCCATCTCCCGGGAGAACCGGTGCCGGCGGGCGATCTCGAACGCGACCTGGGCGATCTCCCAGGGCCGCCGGGGCGGCGTCAGCTCCCGCTCGATCCGGCCCACCTGGAGTACGAAGATCTCCCGCGCCCCGGCCTCGACCGCCGCGCCGATCGGGATCGAGTTGACGATCCCGCCGTCGATGAAGTGCTGCCCGCCGATCTCGGTGGGCGGCAGCAGCCCCGGCACCGAGGCGGAGGCGAGCACCGCCGGCACCAGCGGGCCGGCGTCGAACCAGTGCTCGGCGGCCCGCTCGATGTGCGCCGCGCAGCAGCGGAACGGCACCCTTAGGTCGGCGAAGGTGGTCTCCTCGCCCAGCTCGGCCTCCAGCAGCCGGCGCAGCGGCCGGGGCGAGTGCAGGTGCGTGCGGGCGGCGAAGCGGCGCAACTGCCGGGCGACGGAGTCGCCGTACACCTCGCTGGCCTCGGGGGACGCCCAGAGCCGGACCAGCCGGTCGGTGACCGCCTCGGTGGGGTCGGCCGCGACGAGCGCGCCGTTGACCGCGCCGATCGAGGTGCCGAGCACCAGATCGGGGCGGACGTCGGCGCGGAACAGGGCGCGCAGCATGCCCACCTCGACCGCGCCGAGGACTCCCCCGCCGCCGAGCACGAACGCCACCGGACCGCTGACCATGCCGTTCATCCTGGCACGCGCGGTCACGCCGGCCGTCCGGTGCCCGGGCGCGGCCGTCCACGCGCCGGCCGGGAGGGACCGGACGGGCGTTGACATGCCAGACACATTCGCGCAACCTGATACCGCCCCGACCTCAGGCAGGTGCGATCCGTCATGGCAACACTGCACGCCGGCAGGCTGCTGGCCCGCAGGTACCGACTCATCGACCAGATCGGCGCCGGTGGCATGTCGGTCATCTGGCGGGCCCGCGACGAGGTCCTCGACCGTACGGTCGCCCTGAAGGTGCTCGCCCCCTCGCTCGCGGCGGACGCCCGGTTCCGCGACATGGTCCGCGAGGAGGCCCGCTCCGCCGCGCAGCTCGTCCACCCGCACGTGACGGCGGTGCACGACTACGGCGAGACGCTCGCCCCGGACGGCTCCATCACCTCGTTCGTGGTGATGGAGCTGCTCGCCGGGGAGGAGCTGGAATACCGGCTGACCGAGGGCCCGCTGCCCTGGCCGGAGGCGGTGGAGATCGGCGCCCAGGTGGCCGAGGCGCTCGCCGCCGCGCACCGGCTCGGCATCGTGCACCGGGACATCACCCCGGCCAACGTGATGATGACCCCGGTCGGCGCGAAGGTCCTCGACTTCGGCATCGCCACCCACGTCGGCGCCCCCGACGAGGACGAGGACGGCGGCACCTTCGGCACGCCCGCGTACGTCGCGCCGGAGCGGCTGGACGGGGCCCCCGCGCAGCCGGCCACCGACATCTACTCGCTCGGCGTGCTGCTCTACGAGACGCTGACCGGGCAGGTGCCGTACCCGGCGGACACCTGGGAACAGTTGGCAGCGGCGCTGGAGGCCGGCGACGAGCCCCCGCCGCTGGAGGTGCCGGGCCTGCCGTCCGAGGTGGCCCGCATCTGCCTGCGCTGCCTGTCCCGGCAGCCACGGGACCGGCCCACCGCACACCAGGTGGCCCTGGCGCTGCGCGACCAGCTCCTGCCGGCCGACCCGCAGGCCGCCACCATGCTCGCCCCGACGATGACCCTGCCGTCGATCGTCGCCCCACCCGGGCCGACGCCGGTCCCGGCCGGTCCGCCCGCCCCGACGCCGGGGGTCGCGCCCGGCGCGGCCCCGGCCCCGCCGCCCGGGGACACGCCCGGCCCCGCGCCGTCCCCGCAGCCCGCCGGGGCCGGGTCGCCGGGCCGGTCCCGCCGCCGGTGGGCGGTGCCCGCGGTCGCGGCGGGGGCCGCGGTGGTGGCCGCGGGGGCGCTGCTGTGGCCCAGGCCCGACGAGCAGCCCGACCCGCTGCCCCGGGCCCTGCCCACCGAGTCGCCGGCCGGGGAGACGCTGGGGAGCGCGCCGGCCCGGACGCCGGGCGCGCCGCCGACCACGACCCGGGCGCCCGCCCGGCCCCGGCCCACCCCCTCGGCCGCGCCGACGACCACGCCGCCCGCCCCGTCCGGCGGCAGCGTGACCGAGGTGGCCACCGAGATCCGACAGCTCATCGACACCGGAGTGGCCGACGGCGGCATCCGCGTCGACGTCGGCACCGACATCCGCAACCTGCTCGGCCACGCCGTCGAGGCCGACAGCCCGGGCGACCTGGCCGCCGCGGTGCGGCGGGCCCGCGACAAGGTCGCCGAACGGCAGCGCGAGGACAGCATCACCCCCGCGTACGCCCGCCAGCTCGACACCGCCTTCCAGCGGCTCGGGGCGGCCCGGCTGTGACCGGCCCCGGCCGGCGCGGGGGTCAGCGGGCCGGCGCCGGAACGGGCCGGCTCGGCGTCGCCGGCGCGAGCCCGTGCAGGAAGTCGCGGTAGACCGCCTCGTAGCCCTGCGCCATCCGGGCCGTGGAGAAGTTCTCCGCGACGTGCGCCACGCAGTCGGCCGGGTCCAGCCTGCCGGCCTGCCGCAGCGCGCCGGGCAGGTCGTCGGGGCGGTCGCAGACCAGCCCGGTGGCACCGGGGCGGACCAGCTCCGGCACGGCGCCCCGGCGCAGCGCCACCACCGGCGTGCCCGTCGCCATCGCCTCCAGGATGACCATCCCGAACGGCTCCTCCCACTGGATCGGCATGATCAGGCAGCGGGCGTCGACGAGCATCCGCAGCGCGGCCTCCCGATCGGCGTTGAGCACCACTGTCACGTCGTCGTCGAGCATCGGCTCGACCACCTGCTCGTAGTAGCGGCGCTCGGCGGGCTCGTTGCACTTGCCGGCGAGGATCAGCGGCAGGCCCGCCGCCCGGCAGGCCCCGATCGCCACGTCGGGCCCCTTGTCGGGGCTGAACCGGGCCAGCCAGAGCACCGGGCCGCGCCCCGGCGCGGTCTTGTGCGGAACGTCGGCGACGTCGAGCGCGTTGTGCACGGTGCCGACCCACGGCAGCCCCGGGTTCAGCCGCCGCTGGGTGTGCGAGATGGCGACGAGGCCGACCCCCTGGTCGGTGTCGCTGAGCACGGTGCCGTACTCGCCGACCGGGTTGCCGTGCACCGTGGCCACCGTGGGCACCGCCCGGCGGCCGGCGACCAGCGGGCCGATCGTGGTGTGGTCGTGCACGACGTCGAAGTCGGCCGGCGAGACGAGGTGGCCGACGTGGGCCAGGTGGGCCAGTTCGGGCAGCGACTCGCCGAGCCGGTCGTACTGGAGGTCCTCGCAGGTGGCGACGTACCCGGCCCGGGTGCCGTGCCGCCGGCCCGCCCCGAAGACGGTCACCGCGTGCCCCCGCTCGACCAGCGCGTCCACCAGCCCGGCGACGACCTGTTCCAGACCGCCGTAGCCGGGCGGCGGCACGGTCAGCCACGGCGGGACCACCATGGCGATCCGCAGCGGACGCTCGTCCGGGCGGTCGGCCGGCAGGCGGTTCACGGCCACGAGTCCTCCCCGCTGGTCCCTGTGCGCGTGATCTGCGGCGCTTTCCCGGCCCCGGTCGGGCCAAACGGAACGGGCCCGGCACCGGCGGGGCCGAACGGAACGGACCGGGCGCGGGGGTGAGCGCGCCTCGCCCGGATCGGGTGAGCGCCACGTGGCACGACGGCACCGGCGCCCTGGGGCGGCGGCCGGAAGGCACCCGGGGGCGGCGGCCGGAAGGGGGGAAGGGCGGCGGGTGACGAAGCCAACCCCCTTGGCTCCGCCACCCACCGCCCTTCGCCGAGGAGGCAGGTCTGCTGTCGTTACGACGTCTCGGCGAGCGTCACGGTTGCCGTCGCCGCCGATCCATTTCGCTGATATTGAACTTCGACCCGGTCGCCGACCTTGCGGGCCTGGACGGCGCCCACCAGGTCGTCGGAGTCGTTGACCACGGTGTCGCCGAACTTGGTGATCACGTCGCCCCGCTGGATGCCGGCCTTCTCGGCGGCGCTGCCGGGGGTGACGGAGGCGACCATCGCGCCGCCGTTCTCGGCCGGGCTCACGCTCACCCCGAGCGAGGGGTGACTGACCTTCTCGCCGCGCTGGAGCTTGCCGGCCACATCCTTGGCCTTGTTGCTCGGGATGGCGAACCCGACGCCGATGTTGCCGGTGCTCTGCCCGGAGGTGGCGATGGCGGTGTTGATGCCGATCACCTCGCCCCGGGTGTTGACCAGCGCGCCGCCGGAGTTGCCCGGGTTGATCGGGGCGTCGGTCTGGAGCAGCCCGGCGATCGAGCTGACCCCCTGACGCGGGTCCTGCTGCTGGCCCTCGCCGGCCTGGATGGTGCGGTCCCGGGCGCTGATGATGCCCGCCGTGACCGAGCCCTGCAGGCCCAGCGGGCTGCCCAGGGCGAGCACCTGGTCGCCGACCTGCATCGCGTCGCTGTCGCCGAACGTGGCGGCCTTCAGCCCGCTGACCCCGCTGGCCTTCACCACGGCCAGGTCGGTCTTCGGGTCGGTGCCGACGATCTCCGCGTCGGCGGTCTTGCCGTCGGCGAAGAACACCTTGACGGTCTTGCCCGAGGCGGAGGCGACCACGTGGTTGTTGGTCAGCACGTAGCCGTCCTCGGTGAGGATGACCCCTGAGCCCTCGCCGCTGCCGGTGCTGATCGAGACCACGCTGTCCTGCACGGACGCGGCGATCTTCGGCAGGTCGGCGCTGTTGAGCACCGGTGCGGCCGAGTAGGTGCGGGTGATCCCGCCCGAGTTGCCGTCGACGGCGAGCGCGAGCGCGCCGCCGGCCACGCCGGAGCCGAGCATCAGCGCGAACACCGCCACCCCGGCGCCGGCCAGCTTGGCCACGCGGCTCGGCTTCGGGGCCTGCGCCCACGCCGGCACCGGCTGGCCGGGGTGCTGCGGCGGCACCGGGCCGCCCGGCTGGCCGGCGTGCGGCGGCACCGGGCCACCCGGATACGCGGGGCCGCCGGCGTGCGGGGCGTATCCGGGGGCCGCGCCGTGCTGGCCCCCCGCGGCCCAGCCGGAGTGCTGCCCGGCGTGCGGGGGCTGCCAGGGGCTGTTCGGGTACGGCCCGGCCGGCTGCGGCTGCCCCGACACCGGGTACGGCGGCGCGGACGGGGTGGCCGGGCCGGCGTACGGCTGCGGGCCGGAACCCGGGGCGACGGGGCCGGAGCCGGGGGCGGCCGGGGCGTGCTGCCCGGCGGCCGGCGCGGCGGGGCCGGGGTGGGTGGGATGAGCGGCCGGAGCGGCGGGCTCGACGGCCGGGGAGTCGGACTGCCCGGTCTCGACGCGGGACAGCTCGGCGGTGGGGTGCGACGGCTCGGCGTCGGAGGGCGCCGGTCGCCGCTGCGGGTCGGTCTCGTACTCGGTCATGTATCCACCTTCTCCCATGCCACTGCGACCAGCCTGGAACCCGCCTGGAAGTTCCCTGAAAGTCACTCGCCCGGGTCGTCCCCGCTGTCCGGGAGCAGGGGCACCCGGACCCGGAAGGTCGCTCCCCCGCCCGGCGTCTCGCCGACCTCGACGGTGCCGTGGTGCGCGGCGACCAGCGCCGCCACGATGGCCAGCCCCAGCCCGGTGCTGGTCATCCCGGCGGCCCGCCGGGTGCGGGCGGCGTCGGCCCGGTAGAACCGCTCGAACACCCGCTCGGCCTGCTCCGGGGAGAGCCCCGGGCCGGTGTCGGCCACCTCCACCACCGCCAGGTTCCCCGGCTCGGCACGCAGCCGCAGGGTCACCGAGGCGTCCGGCGGGGTGTGGGTGAGCGCGTTCGTCATCAGGTTGCCGATCACCTGCCGCAGCCGGGCGTCGTCGCCCAGCACCACCAGCGGCCCGGAGCCCGGCTCGATCTCCAGCTCGATGCGCCGGTCGGGGGCCACCACCCGGGCGGCCTGCACGGCGTCGCCGGCCAGCAGCGGCAGCTCCACCGGGCCGAGCGCGAGGGGCCGCTCCCGGTCCAGCCGGGCGAGCAACAGCAGGTCCTCCACCAGCAGCCCCATCCGGGCGGCCTCGTCCTCGATGCGGCGCAGCAGGCCGGCGGTCTCCTCCGGGGCCCGCGCCGCGCCCTGCCGGTACAGCTCGGCGAAGCCCCGGATGGTGGTCAGCGGGGTGCGCAGCTCGTGCGAGGCGTCCGCGACGAACTGCCGCATCCGCTCCTCCGAGCGGCGGGCCCGCGCCTCGGACGCCTGCGCCGCGGCGGCGGCGTCGCGCGCGCCGGCCTCGGCCGACCGGGCGGCGATCTCGGAGGCCGCGCGGGCGGTGAAGGCGGCCTCGATCTGTGCCAGCATCGTGTTCAGCGCCCGGGACAGCCGCCCCAGCTCCGAGGTCGGGCAGGGCTCGCCGTCCTCCGGGTCGGGCACCCGCCGGGTCAGGTCGCCGCCGGCGATGGCGGCGGCGGTGCGCTCGATCTCCACCAGCGGCTTGAGGCTGGTCCGCACGATCGCCGCGCCGATGGAGGCGAGCAGGATCAGCACCGCCCCGCCGACCAGGAGGTCTATCCAGACCAGCCGCTTGACCGCCAGGTCGACGTCGGTGAGGTTCTGCGCGATGGCCACCATCTGCCCGTTCGGCAGCTCGGCGTAGACGATCCGCCAGCGCACCCCGCTGTCACGGGCCGGGACCGTCCGCGGCTTGCCGACCTTGGCCGCGAAGCCGGCCGCGTCGCTCGGCCAGGACGGCAGGTCCTCGGTGCGGAACCGGCCCCGGTCGTACTCGGTGACCGACACCGCCCCGGAACGCCGGTCAGTGGCCACCACCAGGTAGTCGGTGGGCACGACCGACCGCGTGGGCTGGGCCGTGATCAGGGTGGTCTCGATGTTGTCCACCGAGGCGTTCAGCTCGACGTCGACCTGGGCGACCAGGTAGTTGCGCAGGAAATAGGTGGTCAGCGAGCTGATCACCAGCAGGGCCGCGGCGACCAGCGTCAGCACCGCCGCCACCAGCTTCACCCGCAGCGGTACGCTCCGCAGTCGCCCCTTCGCCAGCGCGACGACGTTCACGCCGCCGGCTTGCGCAGCACGTATCCCACGCCGCGCAGGGTGTGGATCAGCCGGGGCTGGGTGTTGTCGACCTTGCGCCGCAGGTAGGAGATGTAGGACTCGACGATGTTGTCGTCGCCCCGGAAGTCGTAGTTCCAGACGTGGTCGAGGATCTGCGCCTTGGACAGCACCCGGTTGGCGTTGAGCATCAGATAACGCAGCAGCTTGAACTCGGTCGGCGAGAGCTGCACGCGCTGCCCGGCCCGGTGCACCTCGTGGGTCTCCTCGTCCAGCTCCAGGTCGGCGAAGGTGAGCCGGGACGGCGTCTGGTCGCCGCTGGCCGTGCGGCGCAGCACGGCGCGGATGCGGGCGGTGAGCTCCTCCAGGCTGAACGGCTTGGTGACGTAGTCGTCGCCGCCCAGGGTCAGCCCGCGGATCTTGTCGTCGGTGGCGTCCCGGGCCGTCAGGAAGACCACCGGGGTGCGGGTGCCGCCCTCGCGGAGCATCCGGATGACCTCGAAGCCGTCGAGGTCGGGGAGCATCACGTCGAGGACCACCAGGTCGGGGCGGTGGTCCTTGGCGGCGTGCAGCGCGGCGCTCCCACTGGTCGCGGTGGCCACGTCGAAGCCGGCGAAGCGGAGGCTCGCGGAGAGCAGTTCGAGGATGTTGGGATCGTCCTCGACGACGAGCAGTCGCGCCTCGGTCTGGGTAGCGGCCATGCCGACCATCATCCGTGACCTCGCTGCACCGGCGCTGGGCGGTTGCTGGAAACTCCCTGAGAACTCGGTGCCGGCCCCGCGTCGGCCGCAGGCCCCGCTGCGCACAGCGGCTAGCGGAGCAGCCGGCGCAGCCCGTCCAGGGCGCCGTCGAGGACCCGGATCGCCGCGCGGAGCTGGACGTCGTCGAGCCGGCCCGCCCGCACCAGCGCGCCGATCTCGACGGTGAACGCGGCCAACCGGCCGTCGAGCTCGGCCAGCAGCGGCGACTCGCCGCCGGGGGCGGCGGACCGCGCCGGCCCCGGGGGCGGCGCGGCCTCCCAGGGGGTACGCCGGGACTGCCGCGTCTGCCGGGTCGCCTCGCGCAGCTCCCGCTTGAGGTCGCGCACCGAGCCGCGTACCTCGGAACGGATCTCGCCGGCCAGGGCGGACAGGTCCGCCACCGAGGAGCTGATGTCGGACTCCAGGGTGGCCAGCTCGCCGGCCCGCTGGCGCAGCTCGGCCCGGCCCGCCTCGGTGATCTCGTAGACCTTGCGGCCACCGGCGGCGGTGTGGGTCACCCGCCCCTCGGCCTCCAACCGCTGGAGCCGGGGGTAGATCGTGCCGGCGCTCGGCGCGTACAGGCCGAGGAAGCGGTCCTCCAGCAGCCGGATCAGCTCGTAGCCGTGCTTCGGGCCGTCGTCGAGGAGCTTGAGCAGGTAGAGCCGGAGCCGCCCGTGGCTGAACACGGCGGTCACGGCAGCTCCTCGGCGTCGTCGTCGACCGGACGGGCGAGCAGCGCGATGCTGCCGGAGGTCGCGGACGCCCAGAGCCTACCCGCGCCGGTGCCGAGGACCCCCGCGCTGTCCCGTACGCCGCCGGGCCCGCCCCCACCACGCACCTGCGGGAACCCGCTGGTGATCCGGCCGGCGGTGGTGTGCAGGCGGACGGCGAGGTCGCTGTCCTCGCGGACCCGGACGGTGATCGCGCCGGAGATCGTGCTCAGCTGGATCTCGCCGCCGCGCAGATTGTCCAGGTCACAGGTGATCTCGCCGGAGACGGTGTGCGCGCGCACAGTGCCGACGGTGCTGTCGGCGAGGACGACCTCCCCGGAGACGGTCTCCAGGCTCAGGTCTCCGGCCACCCCCAGGGCCTCCACCGGCCCGGAGACGATCTTCGCGGCGGTGCGGCCCCGGACGCCCTTCAGGGTGATCTGCCCCGACGTGACGTCGGCGCGCGTCTCCCGGCGCAGGCCGGAGGCGACCAGCGAGCCGTCGACCAGCCTGAGGTCGGCCAGCACGTCGCCGGGCACGGCGATCGAGACGTCGGCCCGGTGACGCCGGCCGAGCTGACCGAGCCACCAGAGCAGCCCCGGCAGCCTCGGGTGACGTTCGTGCCGGACGGTCAGCACCCCGTCGCGCTGCTCCACGATCACCGGCCGGCCGCCGACCCGGGTGACATCCACCCGGGCCGGGCCGTCCGCGCCGACCACGGCGAGCCGCCCGCTCACCAGCCGGACGTGCAGGGCGGTGACCGGCTCGTCGAGGGTGAGCCGCTGCGGACTGTCGACGGTCCAACCGGGCATGGTGTCCTCCCCGACGGCAGGCGCGCCCCACCGGCGCGCTCCCCGGGGAGAGACTAACGCGATACATCGCGACTGAACAAGACTGTCGCGTGTCGGAGTGACGTCAGGCCGCCAGGCCGACCTGCGGGGCGGGCTCCTCCCGCGCCGGCCGGACGGCGATGCCTCCCTCCGGGGTCCGCAGGGGCGGGAGCGGCACGACCGGGGCGGCAACCGGGGCGGCACCCGGCAGCGACAGCATCGGGGCGGCGGCCGGGATGGCAACCGGCGTCGGGGCGGCGGCCGAAGCCGGCACGCCCGCGGTGGCGATCCGGGGCGGCACGAGGTGGACCGCCGACTCGGCGGTCCGGGCGAGCCGCCGCCGGTCCGCGTCCCGACCCGGGTGCAGCGCGGCGGTGGCCGTGACCGTCACCGTCAGGCCCCGGGCCGCGAGGACCCGCCAGACCGACCGCCCCAGGCTCTCCGCGCCGAGGAAGGCGCCGACGGTCGTCGGCCCGCCGGCAGGAGCAGGGGGAAGCCCGCCGGCAGGAGCAGGGGGAGGCCCGCCGGTGGGGGCAGGGGGAGGCCCGCCGGTGGGGGCAGCGGCGAGGTGGTAGCCGATCCGGACCGGGACGACCGGCGCGCCCGCGTCGACCGCCGCCTGGAACACGGCGGGGCGGAACCCGCCGCCCGGCCGGCAGCCCAGGGCCGCGCCGCACCACGTCGTACCCTCGGGAAAGACCGCGACCGGGTGACCGGCCCGCAGCGTGGCGGCGATCCGGCGCACGGTGGCGGGCAGCGCCCGGGGGCGCGCCCGGTCCACGAAGAGGGTGCCGCCCGCGACGGCCAGCGGCCCGACCAGCGGCCAGCGGCGCACCTCGCGCTTGGCCAGGACCCGGGCCGGCGTCACGGCCAGCAACGCGAGCACGTCCAGCCACGAGGCGTGGTTGGCGACCACGAGCGCCGGCCGCCGGGGCAGCCGGCCCCGGGCCACCAGCCGCACGCCGAACGCCCGGGCCGTGCCCCGCGCCCAGCCGCGCAGCACGGCGCGCCGCTCCCGGGCCGGCAGCACCGGCAGCAGCGCGGCCAGCGCCGCGCCGGCCAGCAGCATCACGAGTACGGCGACCAGCCGCCCGAGCCGGCGGGCGACCGGCACGGCGGGGGTCTGCCCCGGGCCGGGCAGGCAGCCCGCGTCGCAGCCGGAGACCGGTCGCCAGAGGTCGTGGCGGGTGGTCACCGCTCGCCCCCCTCCCCGAGGAAGTGGCGCAGGTGGCGAGGGCTCATCCGGTCCAGGGAGAAGATCACGTAGAAGTCGGCGACCCCGAAGTCCGGGTCGTACGCCGGCTCGCCGGCCACCCAGGCGCCCAGCCGCAGGTACCCGCGCAGCAGCGGCGGCAGCGCGACCCGCCCGCCCGGGCGCGCGTCGCCGGGGGCGGTGGCCCGGAGGGCGGTGACGGGCTCGGCGGTGGCCGGCGGCTCGGCAGCCTGTGGCCCGGCGGCTCGCGGCTCGGCCAGCCAGGGGCGCAGCGGCCGGACCCGCAGCGGCGGCGGGGCCAGGTGCCGGGCCCGGACGTGCTCCCAGACGCCGGCGGCGAGCAGCCCGCCGTCGTCGACCGGGACGGAGGCACAGCCGCCCAGCCAGCGCGACCCGCGCAGGTGCAGGTAGCGGGTGATGCCGGTCCACATCAGGTTGATCACCGCGCCGGAGCGGTGCTCCGGGTGGACGCAGGACCGACCGGCCTCCACCAGGACGTCCCGCAGCGGGTCGAGCGCGGCCAGGTCGAACTCGGCCTCCGCGTACCGGCGCGGGGTCCGTCCGGGCGGCAGCAGCCGGTACGTCCCGACGACCGCGCCGGTGCGCTCCTCGCGGACGATCAGGTGGTCGCAGTAGGGGTCGAGGTCGTCGGTGTCCAGGCCGGCCGGACCGGGGCGCAGGGTGGCCCCGAGTTCGGTGGCGAAGACCTCGTGGCGCAGGCGCTGCGCCGCCGCGACCTGGCGGGGGTCGTCGGCGATCGACACGGTGTATCCGCTGGTCGTCAGGGGAACGCCAGCGACGGGCAGAACAGCCATGAGCTCTGTGTAGGTGCCCCGGATGCCGCGAGCGGGGACGACCGGTGTCGATCCGGTGAACGCCACCGGGCGGACTGCCCCACCCCACCCCCGCCCACCCTGCCCGCGCGACCGCTCGCCCGCCGCCCGCCGCCCCCGCCCGCCGCCCGCCCGGGCGTGAGAAGGGGACCCTTCTCTACCGCAGGCGTTAACAAGGGGCCCTTCCTTGCGCCAAAGCGGCGTGCGAGGCTGCGCGGAGGAGGTGCGCGTGATCATCCCCGCGAGATACAACGGGCCGCCCGGGTCGGGCAACGGCGGCTGGTGCGCCGGCGTCCTCGCCGCCGCGTCCGGGCTCGGCGGCGTCGTCGAGGTGACCCTGCGGCAGCCGCCGCCGCTGGAGACCCCGCTCACCCTCGACGGCGGCGAGGCGCACGACCCGGACGGCCGGCTGATCGCCCAGGTGCGCGGCGTCGCCGAGGCCCCGGAGGCGGTGCCCCCGGTGGACGTCGACACGGCGCGGGCCGCCTCGGCGGCGTACCCGGGCCTGGTGGACCACCCGTTCCCCGGCTGCTTCGTCTGCGGGCCCGGCCGGGCCGACGGGCTGCGGATCTTCCCCGGCCGCCTGCCCGACGGGCGGACCGCCGCGCCGTTCACCGCCCCGGCCGAGGTGAGCGCGGCTACGGTATGGGCGGCGCTGGACTGCCCCGGGGGCTGGGCGGTGATCGGCCCCGGGCGGCCGTACGTGCTGGGCCGGATCGCCGCCGTGCTGGACGGGCTGCCGACACCGGGCGACGAGTGCGTGGTGACGGGCGTGGCCGACGGCGTGTGGGGGCGCAAGGCGGTGGTCCGGACCAGCCTGTACGCCCCGGACGGCCGGCTGCTGGGCCGGGCCCTGGCCGCCTGGATCGCCCTGACGGAGGCGTGAGCCTCGGGCCGGGGGCGGGGGCCGGGCCGGGGGCGCTCTCGTCCCTGGGGAGGACCGGCTCCTGCCTGAGGTGGAGACGCAGGTAGGTGTCGCGCCTGATTGACCTGGTTGCGCGGCCTTGCCAGGCTGTGCCACGGCGCGTGGAGCAACTGCGCCGCACACGTCGGCGCGCTCCGCGCGCCGTGCACGGGAGGAGAAAGATGTCTGACGGGCAGCGAAGCCCCACAACCGGCAGCGGTCAGATCGTGGTGTCCGGCCTGACGAAGCAGTACAAGAACGTCCGGGCGGTCGACAATCTGTCGTTCACGGTCGAACCGGGGCGGGTCACCGGCTTCCTCGGCCCGAACGGCGCCGGCAAGACCACCACGCTGCGCATGCTGCTGAACCTGGTCACCCCGACGGGCGGCACGGCGACCATCGGCGGCCACCGGTACGCCGACCTGACCGACCCGCTGCGCCACGTCGGCGCGGTGCTGGAGGCGTCCAGCGCGCACAAGGGCCGCACCGGGATCAGCCACCTGCGGGTGATCTGCGCGGCGGCCGGGCTGCCGAAGTCGCGCGCCGACGAGGCGCTGGCCCTGGTGGGGCTCAGCCCGGCGGCGAAGCGCAAGTTCAAGGGCTACTCGCTGGGCATGAAGCAGCGCCTCGGCATCGCCGCCGCGATGCTCGGCGACCCCCGGGTGCTGATCCTCGACGAGCCGGCGAACGGGCTCGACCCCGAGGGCATCCGGTGGATGCGCGGCTTCCTCAAGGGCCTGGCCCACGAGGGCCGCACGGTGCTGGTCTCCAGCCACCTGCTGTCGGAGATGCAGCTGCTCGCCGACGACGTGGTGATCATCGCGGCCGGCAAGCTGGTCCGGCAGGGGCCGGTCGAGCAGGTGCTCGGCTCGATGGCGCAGGGCGGCGGCCGGGTGCGGGTGCGCACCCCGCAGGCCGACGAGCTGGTCGCGGCGCTGCGCGCGCAGTCGGCGACGGTGGAGACCGGCGAGCACGGCGTGCTGCTGGTCACCGGGGCGGACGCCCCGGCCGTCGGCAAGGCCGCGCTGGCCGCCGGTGTGGAGCTACACGAGTTGACCCCGGAGCGGCCCGACCTGGAACGGGTCTTCCTGGAGCTGACGGCCGGAAAGGCGGGCATCCGATGAACCTCGTCCGATCCGAGCTGCTCAAGATCCGCACCACCAACACGTGGTGGGTCTTCGCGCTCATCTCGCTGCCGCTGTGGGCCCTCACCGCGCTGATCAACTGGTTGCAGACCGACGCGCTGGCCAGCGGCAACCTCGGCGACGTGCCGGCCGAGCAGGCCGACCAGGTGGCGGCCGTGCAGTCCGTGGACAGCCTGGCGGCCAACATCTACACCAACGGCCAGTTCTTCGGGCTGCTCATCGTGATGCTGCTCGGCATCATCGTGGTGACCAGCGAGTTCTTCCACCAGACGGTGACCACCACGTTCCTCACCGTGCCGCACCGCACGGCGGTGATGACGGCCAAGCTGGTCGCGGCGGCCGTGCTGGCGATGCTGTTCTGGCTGGTCACCACCGGGCTCAACCTGGTGCTCGGCGTGCTGGTGCTCAACAGCGTCGACCTCGGCTCCCAGCTCGGCAACGGGGCGGTCTGGACGGCGACGGCGCTCAACGCGCTCGCGTACCTGCTCTGGTCGGTGCTGGGCGTCGGCATCGGCGTGCTGATCCGCAGCCAGATCGGCGCGACGGTGACCGGCATCCTGCTCTACCTGGGCGGCTCGATCGGCGCGGCCATCGCGATCAGCATCCTGGCCGCCCGCTGGGGCGAGTGGATCAACAACCTCCAGGTGCTGGTGCCCTCGCTGGCCTCGTCGCTGATGGTCAGCGGCACCGAGATCCCCGGCAACCCGCCCCGCTGGGCGGGCGCGGCGGTGCTCATCGGGTACGCCGTGGTGACCGGCGTGATCGGCACCCTCACCATGCGGCGGCGGGACATCTCCTGACCCCGCGCGCCGAGTCGGCGACCGGCCCCGGAGCGTGATCGTGGATCGCGCCCGGGGCCGGCGCGGTTCCGGGCCGGAGTCGACGGGACACGCGGCGCTGGCCGAACTGTGGCATCTTCTGTGAAACCGACCACGCGCCCGAGCCGGAAATGCCTAGCGTATTCGTACGGCGTAGCCTGGGAGCCGTCCCCCGTCCGCCCCCCGCAATCGGGGCGTCGGAGGACACCGCGTGACACACAAACCCGCGTGAAAGAGGCGATTACCGGCCGTGTCGACCCAGCAGACTTCGCAGGAGAACCCACTGGCGGGTTTCGGCCCTAACGAGTGGCTCGTCGAGGAGATGTACCAGCGTTACCTCGCCGACCCGAGCAGCGTCGATTCGGCCTGGCACGACTTCTTCGCCGACTACCGCCCCGCGCCGGGCGCCGCCACGCCGCGCCCGGACGGCCAGGCGGCCAGGGCCGCCAAGGCCGCGCCGGAGCCGGCCGGGCAGCAGGAGGCCGCCGCCACCGTCGCCCAGCCGGCGACGCAGGCCGGGCCGGCCGCCGCCAAGGCCCCCGCGGCGAAGCCGGCCGCGCCCGAGGCGCAGCCGGCGGCGAAGCCCGCCGCGAAGCCGACGCCCGCCAAGGCCACGAAGGCCGAGCCGGCCGCGAAGGCAGCGGCGAAGCCGACGGTGACCGGCCCGCAGACCACCCCGCTGCGCGGCGTCGCCGCGAAGATCGTCCAGAACATGGACGCCTCGCTGAGCGTGCCGACCGCGACGAGCGTGCGCGCCGTCCCGGCCAAGCTGCTGGTGGACAACCGCATCGTGATCAACAACCACCTCGCCCGGGGGCGCGGCGGCAAGGTCAGCTTCACCCACCTGATCGGGTACGCGATGGTCCGGGCGCTCGTCGAGCACCCGGAGATGAACAACTCCTTCGCCGAGGTCGACGGCAAGCCGGCGATGGTCCGCCCCGAGCACGTCAACCTGGGCATCGCGATCGACCTGGCCAAGCCCGACGGCAGCCGCAACCTGGTGGTGCCGTCCATCAAGGGCTGCGAGACGATGGACTTCCGGCAGTTCTGGCAGGCGTACGAGGACGTGGTCCGGCGCGCCCGCCGCAACGAGCTGACCATGGAGGACTACTCGGGCACCACGATCTCGCTGACCAACCCGGGCGGCATCGGCACCGTGCACTCGATCCCGCGCCTGATGACGGGGCAGAGCGCCATCATCGGCGTCGGCGCGATGGAATACCCTGCGCCGTACCAGGGGATGAGCGAGGCCACCCTCGCCGAGCTGGCCGTTAGCAAGATCATCACGCTGACCAGCACGTACGACCACCGGATCATCCAGGGCGCGCAGTCCGGCGAGTTCCTCAAGGTCATGCACGAGCTGCTGCTCGGCGGGCACGGCTTCTACGACCAGATCTTCACCTCGCTGCGCATCCCGTACGAGCCGGTGCGCTGGATGCAGGACGTGGCCGTCAACTCCGAGGGCCAGATCAACAAGACCGCGCGGGTGCACGAGCTGATCCACGCCTACCGGGTGCGCGGCCACCTGATGGCCGACACCGACCCGCTGGAGTTCAAGATCCGCAAGCACCCGGACCTGGACGTCCTCCAGCACGGGCTGACCCTGTGGGACCTCGACCGGGTCTTCCCGGTCAACGGCTTCGCCGGCAAGCAGCGGATGAAGCTGCGCGACATCCTCGGCGTGCTGCGCGACTCCTACTGCCGCCGGGTCGGCGTGGAGTACATGCACATCCAGGACCCGGAGGAGCGGCGCTGGATCCAGGAGCGGATCGAGCGCAAGTACGAGAAGCCCACCTCCGACGAGCAGAAGCACGTGCTCAACCGGCTCAACGCCGCCGAGGCGTTCGAGACCTTCCTCCAAACGAAGTACGTGGGCCAGAAGCGCTTCTCGCTGGAGGGCGGCGAGTCGCTGATCCCGCTGCTCGGCGAGGTGCTGGAGTCCTCTGCCGAGGCGGGGCTCGACGAGGTCGTCATCGGCATGGCCCACCGGGGCCGGCTCAACGTGCTGGCCAACATCGTCGGCAAGCCGTACGAGAAGATCTTCTCGGAGTTCGAGGGGCACCTCGACCCGCGCTCGACGCAGGGCTCGGGCGACGTGAAATACCACCTCGGCCAGAACGGCAAGTTCACCACCCCCGACGGCGAGCACTCCGTCAAGGTGTCGGTGGTGGCGAACCCGTCGCACCTGGAGGCCGTCGACCCGGTGCTGGAGGGCATCGTCCGGGCCAAGCAGGACCGGATCGACCTCAAGCTGGAGGGCTACACGGTGCTGCCGCTGGCGGTGCACGGTGACGCCGCCTTCGCCGGCCAGGGCGTGGTCGCCGAGACGCTCAACCTGTCGCAGCTGCGCGGCTACCGCACCGGCGGCACGGTGCACGTGGTGGTCAACAACCAGGTCGGCTTCACCACCGCCCCCGAGCACTCCCGGTCCAGCCTCTACAGCACCGACGTGGCCCGGATGATCGAGGCCCCGATCCTGCACGTCAACGGCGACGACCCCGAGGCCGTGGTCCGGGTCGCCCGGCTGGCGTTCGAATACCGGCAGGCGTTCAACAAGGACGTCGTGATCGACATGGTCTGCTACCGCCGGCGCGGGCACAACGAGGGCGACGACCCGTCGATGTCCAACCCACAGATGTACAAGATCATTGACTCGAAGCGGTCGGTCCGCAAGCTCTACACCGAGGAGCTGATCGGCCGGGGCGACATCACCGTGGAGGACGCGGAGGAGCTGCTGCGCGACTACCAGGCGCAGCTGGAGCGGGTCTTCAAGGCCACCCGGGACGCCGCCTCCGCGCCGAAGCAGGCGAGCCGGCCGCGCCGCGAGGACGAGCCGGAGCCGCGGGTGGCGACCGCCACCACGGCCGAGGTCGTCAAGGCCGTCGGCGAGGCGCACACCAACCTGCCGGAGGGCTTCACCCCGCACAAGCGGATCCAGCAGCTGCTCGACCGGCGGGCGAAGATGTCCGTCGAGGGCAACATCGACTGGGGGTACGGCGAGATCATCGCGTTCGGCGCGCTGCTGCACGACGGGGTCACCGTCCGGCTCGCCGGGCAGGACTCCCGCCGGGGCACGTTCGTGCAGCGGCACGCCTCGGTGGTGGACGCCCGCACCGGCGACGACTACCTGCCGCTGAAGTCGCTCACCGCCGACGGCGAACGGTCCCGGTTCTTCGTGCACGACTCCCTGCTGTCGGAGTACGCGGCGATGGGCTTCGAGTACGGCTACTCGGTGGAGAACGTCAACGCGCTGGTCTGCTGGGAGGCCCAGTTCGGCGACTTCGTCAACGGCGCGCAGTCGGTGATCGACGAGTTCATCTCCTCCGGCGAGGTCAAGTGGGGCCAGCGCTCCGCCGTCACCCTGCTGCTGCCGCACGGCCACGAGGGCCAGGGCCCGGACCACACCTCCGGCCGCCCGGAGCGGTTCCTCCAGCTCTGCGCCGAGGACAACATGCGGGTGGCCATGCCGACCACCCCGGCGAACTACTTCCACCTGCTGCGCCGCCAGGCCCTGTCGCCGAAGCGCAAGCCGCTGGTGGTGTTCACGCCGAAGTCGCTGCTGCGGCACAAGCTCTGCGTGTCGGGCGTGGAGGAGTTCACCACGGGCACCTTCGCCCCGGTGCTGGCCGACACCGCCGCCCCGCCCGCCGAGCGGGTGAAGCGGGTGCTGCTCTGCTCGGGCAAGGTCTACTACGACCTGTTCCAGGCTCGCGCCGAGCGGGGCGTCACCGACACCGCGATCGTCCGGATGGAGCAGCTCTACCCGCTGCCCGTCGAGGAGGTCCGGGCCGCGCTCGCGCAGTACCCGAACGCCGAGGACTTCGCCTGGGTCCAGGAGGAGCCGGCCAACCAGGGCGCGTGGAGCTTCGTCGCGCTCAACCTGCTGGAGCACCTGCCCGAGGTCCGGCTGCGGCGCATCTCCCGCCCTGCCGCCGCCGCGCCGGCGGTCGGCTCGGCCAAGATGCACGAGGTCGAGCAGAACGCGCTGATCGAGGCGGCCCTGCCCCGCCCGTGACCTGACCGCGCCGCCGCGCGCCGGGGCAGCGACCGTCGCCACGACGGGCGCTGCCCCGCTCGCATCCCTGACCGCACGACCCGGCCGCCGGCCGGAACGACCGATGAGGACGCACCGATGTACTTCACCGACCGTGGCATCGAGGAACTGGTCGAGCGGCGCGGCGAGGAGCAGGTGAGCGTGGAGTGGCTGGGCGAGCGCCTGCGCGACTTCGTGGACCTGAACCCCGAGTTCGAGACGCCGATCGAGCGCTTCGCCACCTGGCTGGCCCGGTTGGACGACCCCGACGACGACTGACCGCGGCGACGGCCGGCCACCCCTGCCCGCCCGGGTCCAAGGACCCGGGCGACCCTCGCCGCGATCTTGTAGCGTGGGGGCGTGGCCCGGAGCGTGTATCTGACCAGCGTCGGTTCCGGCGGGGGCAAGTCGACCATCGCGCTCGGCCTCGCCGAGCTGCTCTCCCGGCAGGTCGAACGGATCGGCGCGTTCCGGCCGCTGGTCCCCGGCCGGGGGCCCGACCAGATCCTCGCCCTGCTCACCGAGCGCTACCGCATCGAGATGCCGGTCGACGAGCTGCACGGCTGCACCTACGCCGAGGCGGGCGCGCTGGTCGGCGAGGGGCGGCGCGAGGAGCTGATCTCCCGGATCGTCGAGCGCTACCGCGACGTCGAACGGCGCTGCCCGGCGATCGTCGTGGTGGGCAGCGACTTCGCCGACGGCGGCGACGGCACGGGCCCCCGCGAGCTGGCGTTCAACGCCCGGCTGGCCACCGAGTTCGGCAGCGTGGTGGTGCCCGTCGTCGACGGCTTCGGGCAGGAGCCGGAGGCGATCGCGGCGGCGGCGCGCGGGGCGTACCACGATCTGGTGGACCTGGGCGCGACGGTGCTGGCGGTGATCGCCAACCGGGTGCCGGGGCCGATGGCGCTGCCCGAGCTGCCCGTCCCCGCGTACGCGATCCCGGAGGTGCCGACCGTGTCGGCGCCGACGGTGGCCGAGGTGGCGGCGGCGCTCGGCGCGACCCTGCTGGCCGGCGACGACGCGGCGCTCGGCCGCGACGTGCTCGACTACGTCGTCGGCGCGGCGCACGTGCCGACGCTGCTGGACCACCTCACCGAGGGCGCGCTGGTGATCACCCCGGCCGACCGGGCGGACCTGCTGGTGGCGGCCAGCGCCGCGCACGTCGCCGGGCAGGTCTCCGTCGCCGGGCTGGTGCTCACCCTCGGCGAGCGGCCCGATTCGAGGGCGATGCGCCTGGTCGAGGGGCTCAACACCGGGCTGGCGGTGCTCTCGGTGCGCAGCGACAGCTACGACACGGTCGCCGCGTCCAGCCGGATCGAGGGCCGGCCCAGCATGGCCCACCCGCGCAAGGTCGAGGCCGCGCTGGGCGCGTTCGAGGACTGCGTGGACACCGTCGACCTGGCCCGCCGGCTGCGGGTCAGCCGCTCCGCGCGGGTCACCCCGCTGATGTTCGAGTACGACCTGATCGACCGGGCCCGCACCAACCGCCGCCGCCTCGTGCTGCCCGAGGGGGCCGAGGAGCGCATCCTGCGCGCGGCGGAGATCCTGCTGCGCCGGGGCGTGGCCGACCTGACCCTGCTCGGCCGCCCCGACGACATCGCCCGGCGCACCCGCGAACTGGGCGTCGACATCGCCGGGGCGGCCGTCGTCGACCCGGCGACCAGCCCGTGGCGCGACGAGTTCGCCGAGGCGTACGCGAAGCTGCGCGCCCACCGGGGCATGACCGCCGAGCTGGCCCACGACGTCGTGGCGCAGCCCAACTACTTCGGCACGATGATGGTGCACACCGGGCGCGCCGACGGGATGGTCTCCGGGGCCACCCACACCACCGCCGCGACCATCCGCCCCGCGTTCGAGATCATCCGCACGGTGCCTGGGGTGTCGGTGGCCTCCAGCGTGTTCTTCATGCTGCTCGCCGACCGGGTGCTCGTCTACGGCGACTGCGCCGTCAACCCCGACCCCGACGCCGCGCAGCTCGCCGACATCGCCATCTCGTCGGCCGACACCGCCGCCCGGTTCGGCATCGAGCCCCGGGTGGCGATGCTGTCCTACTCCACCGGCGACTCGGGGGCCGGGGCCGACGTGGAGAAGGTCGCCGCCGCCACCCGGCTCGTGCGCGAGCGGCGGCCGGAGCTGCTGGTCGAGGGCCCCATCCAGTACGACGCGGCGATCGACCCGCACGTCGCGGCCACCAAGCTGCCCGACAGCGAGGTCGCCGGGCGGGCCACCGTGTTCGTCTTCCCCGACCTGAACACGGGCAACAACACGTACAAGGCGGTGCAGCGCTCCGCCGGGGCGGTGGCCGTCGGCCCGGTCATGCAGGGCCTGCGCCGCCCCGTCAACGACCTGTCCCGGGGCGCGACCGTCCCCGACATCGTCAACACCGTCGCCATCACCGCCATCCAGGCCGCCGCCGGGGAGTCGTCATGAGTCGGGTGCTCGTCCTCAACTGCGGCTCGTCGTCGGTGAAATACCGCCTCTACGGCGGCGACGAGGTCCTGGCGAAGGGCACCGTCGAGCGGGTCGGCGAGCCCGGCGGCGGGCCGGCCGACCACGAGACGGCCGTCCGGGAGATCCTCGACCGGCTCGGCCCGGACGGGCTCGCCGGGCTGACCGCCGTCGGGCACCGGGTGGTGCACGGCGGGCGGCGCTTCGCCGCGCCGGTGCTGGTCGACGACGCCGTGTTCGCGGCGATCGAGCAACTCGTGCCGCTCGCCCCGCTGCACAACCCCGCCAACCTGGCCGGCATCCGGGTCGCCCGCGAGGCGCTGCCCGGGGTGCCGCAGGTCGCCGTCTTCGACACCGCGTTCCACCACACGCTGCCCGAGGCCGCCGCCACCTACGCGATCGACCGGGACACCGCGAGCAGGTACGACATCCGCCGGTACGGCTTCCACGGCACCTCCCACGCGTACGTCTCCCGGCGCACCGCCGAGCTGCTGGGCCGGCCGTACGACGAGCTGAACACGATCACCCTGCACCTGGGCAACGGCGCGAGCGCCTGCGCCGTGGCCGGCGGGCGCAGCGTGGCCACCTCGATGGGGATGTCCCCGCTGGAGGGGCTCGTGATGGGCACCCGCAGCGGCGACCTCGACCCGACGATCGTCTTCCACCTGCGCCGCGAGGCCGGCATGGGCGTCGACGAGATCGACGACCTGCTCAACCACCGCAGCGGCCTGCTCGGCCTCGCCGGGGTCAACGACATGCGCGAGGTGCTGGCCCGCCGCGCCGCCGGCGACCCGGCCGCCGCGCTCGCGTTCGACGTCTACACCCGCCGGATCACCGGCTACGTCGGGGCGTACTACGCGCTGCTCGGCCGGGTGGACGCGGTCACCTTCACCGCCGGGGTGGGCGAGCACGCGGCGCCGGTGCGGGCCGCCGCGCTGGCCGGCCTGGAGCGGCTCGGCATCGCCGTCGACCCAGCGCGCAACGACGGCAGCGGCGACCGGGTGATCTCCCCGGCGGGCGCGGAGGTCGCCGTCTGCGTCGTCGGCACCGACGAGGAACGCGAGATCGCCCGCGCGGCCCGCGCCGTGGCCGAGGCCGCGGGCTGAGGCGGCGGCCCGGCGGGGGCGCGCGCCCTCAGCCCAGCGCGAGCCAGGCGACGACGGCCACCAGCAGCACCACGGCCACCGCGATGCCGGCGACCAGCGGAACCCGGGACGCCGGGGCGGCCGGGGCGGCTGCCTCCGGCGCGTGGGCGAACGCCCGGAACTGCTCTGTGTTGCCGCTCTGGTCCACGTACTTGTCAGGCATGGCCAGACCCTAGCCAAGCCGGTCCACCCCGCGCCCGCCCGACCGGGCGGCGCGCCGCAGGACCGCCGGATCGGCGGAGCCGCCCCGACCGGGTGGCGTCGCCCACCGGTCCGGACGGCGGGGCCGCCGGGGGCCGCCGGCCGCCTACCGTGAAGGCGTGTGGGTACGCCGGCTGGTCGCCGCGACGATGACGGCGCTGCTGGCCGGCTGCGGCACGGCCACCGCCGCCCCGGGGGCGGCCCCGGAGTCCGGCAGCGCCCCGTCGGCCGGCCCCGCCCCGGCGACGGCGTACCCGGTCGGGGTGCTCACCTTCACCCTCGACCCGGGCGGCGCGCGCCCGCTGCCGGTGACCGTCTGGTATCCGGCGGCCCGGGGCGGGGTCGCCACCGGCCGGTTCCCCGTCGTCGTGTTCAGCCACGGGCTGGACAGCCTGCCCGCTCTGCACGCCCCGCTGACCAGTCGCTGGGCCGCCGCCGGCTTCGTGGTCGCCGCCCCGGCGTATCCGCACACCCGGCGCGGGGCGGCCCGGTTCACCCGCGCCGACGTGCGCCACCAGCCGGCCGACGGCTGGCGGCTGATCCGGCACCTGGTGCGCCTCGACACCCGCCGGGGCGACCCGCTCGCCGGTCACCTGGACGTCGCCCGGTTCGCCGCCGCCGGCCACTCGGCGGGCGGCTTCACCACCGCCGGGATGCTCACCTCCGGGCACCCGCCCCGGCTGCGGGCGGGCATCGTGATCGCCGGGGGCGGCCTGGCCGGGGCGTTCGCCGGGCCGACCGCGCCGGTGCTGTTCGTGCACGGCGACGCCGACCCGGTCGTCGCGGTGACCGTCGGCCGGGCCGCGTACGCCCGCACGCCCGGCCCGGCCGGGTTCCTCACCGTCGCCGGGGGCGACCACGGCGCCTACCTGACCCCGGGCCGCCCCGGCTTCGCCCAGGTCCTCGCCACCACCACGGACTTCCTGCGCTGGGCGCTGTACGGCGACCGGGCCGCCCTGCGCCGCCTCCCCGCGGACGCCACCCACCCCACCCGCTGGAGTTGCAAGGAAGGGCCCCCTGTTAACGCTTTCTGTATAGGAAGGGCCCCCTCCTAACAGCGCCCCGCCAGGCGGCGGCATCCCGTCGCCCGGGGTGAGCGTGTCCTGACCTGCGGTGCGATGCGGGCCGGCGCTTCGCCTCCGGCGAGGCACAATCGGTTTCATGTGCCGCCGTCGTACCGCCGCCCTGCTGGCCACCGCCCTGCTCGCCGCCGGCCTGACCGGCTGCTCGGGCGGCACGGAACCCGCCTGGCGCGGTGCCGCCCCGACGCAGCCGCCGAAGGCGGCCACCCCGGCCCCGCGCGTGCCCGCCGGCAGCGCGCCGAGCGAGAGCTTCGCCGTCGGCGTACGCCAGCTCAAGCTCAACCGCGACGGCGACCGCCCGCTGCCGGTGACGATCTGGTACCCGGCCCGTGGCGCGGCGGGCGGGACGCCGCAGCGGTCCGCGCTGGCCGCGACGGGCCGCTTCCCCGTGGTGATGTTCAGCCACGGCCTGAACGGGCGGCCCGACGACTACGAGCTGCTGCTCACCCGCTGGGCGGCGGCCGGGTTCGTGGTGGCCGCGCCGGCCTTCCCGCACACCGCCCGGGGCACCGACACCAACGTGCTGGACGTGCTGAACCAGCCGGCCGACGTGTCGTACGCGCTGACCCGGGTGCTCGCCCTCGACGCGAAGGCGGGCGACCCGCTGCGCGGCCGGCTCGCCACCGACCGGGTGGCGGCGGCGGGGCACTCGGCCGGCGGGGTGACCACGATCGGCCTGTTCACCGCCGGCCGGGACGACCGGCTGGACGCCGGGGTGGTCTTCGCCGGCACCGGCCTGGGCGTGGGCACCGCGTTCGCGGGGGCTGCCGCCCCGCAGTTGTTCGTGCACGGCGAGGCCGACGAGGTGGTCGACTACGCCTCGGGCAAGGCCGCGTACGACAGGGTGCCCTGGCCGAAGGCGATGCTCAGCCTGCCGAAGGGCGACCACGGGCGGGCCCTGCTCACCGACGGCGCGGCCCTGCGGGTGGTCTCGGACACCTGCGTCGAGTTCCTGCGCTGGACGCTGTACGGGGACGCGGCGGCCAAGCGCCGGCTGCCGGACGAGGCCACCCGCGGCGGCGTGGCCACCCTCGACGACCGCCTGTGACGGCTTCCGGCCTCACGCCGTGTGATCGATGACGATCTTGCCGAATGCCGCGCCCGAGTGCAGCCGGGCGAACGCCTCCTCGACCCGGCTGAACGGCACCACGCTGTCCACCACCGGGCGTACCTCGTGCTCCGCGCAGAACGCCAGCAGCTCGGTCAGCTCCCCCGGCGTGCCCATGGAGGTGCCGAGGATCTCCAGCTGCATGGCGAAGACCCGCCGCAGGTTGACCTTCGGCTCGTGCCCGGCGGTCGCCCCGGAGACCACGATCCGGGCCATCGGCGCGGCCGACTTCAGGGAGTGGTCGAACGTGGCCTCGCCGACCGTCTCGATCACCACGTCGACCCGCTCGGGCAGCCGCGCGCCGGGCTCCAGCGCGGTCGCCCCCAACTGCGCGATCCGCTCCCGCTTGCCGGCGTCGCGGCTGGTCGCGTACACCCGCTTGCCGAGCCCGACGGCGAGCGCGACGGCCGCCGTCGCGACGCCGCCGCCCGCGCCCTGGACCAGCACGGCGTCGGCCTCGTCGACCCGGCCCTTGGTGGTCAGCATCCGCCACGCGGTGAGCCAGGCCGTGGGCAGGCAGGCCGCGTCCGTCGCCGACAGGCCCGTCGGCAGGGGCAGCAGGTTCATCCGGGGTACGGCCACCCGCTCGGCGAAGGTGCCGGGGAAGTGCTCGGAGAGGATGGACATGCCGCGCGGGTCGCCCGGGTCGACGACCAGCGGGAAGACCACGACCTCGGTGCCGTCCGGGGCCGTGCCGACGGCGTCGCAGCCGAGGATCATCGGCAGCCGGTCGGCGGCGAGCCCGACGCCGCGCAGCGACCACAGGTCGTGGTGGTTGATCGAGCTGGCCCGCACCTGCACGGTCACCCAGTCGTCCTCGGGGTGGGTCGGCTCGGGCTGCTCGCCGACGGTCAGCGCGGCGAGCGGGTTGTCGGCGTCGAAGCTCGAGGCGAAGGCGGCACGCATGATCCGCACCGTAACAAGGAGTGGGGGTGTTAAGAAGGGGCCCCCGCTATACCGAAAGCGTTAACAGGGTGCCCCTCCTTGCACGTCAGGCGCGGGCGACGCCGTCGCGGCGGGCGGCCTCGGCGACGGCCTGGGCCACCGCGGGGGCGACCCGCGGGTCCAGCGGGGACGGCACGATCGCGTCGGCGGTGAGCGTCTCGGCCACCACCCCGGCGATCGCGTCGGCGGCGGCCACCTTCATCCCGTCGGTGATCCGGGTCGCCCGGGCGTCCAGCGCGCCCCGGAACACCCCGGGGAAGGCCAGCACGTTGTTGATCTGGTTGGGGTAGTCGCTGCGGCCGGTGGCCACGACGGCGACGTGCCGGGCGGCCACCTCGGGGTGCACCTCGGGCGTCGGGTTGGCCAGGGCGAAGACGATCCCGCCGGGGGCCATCCCGGCCACCGCCGCCTCGCAGATCTCGCCGCCGGAGACGCCGACGAGCACGTCGGCGCCGCGCAGCGCCTCGATGATGTCGCCCGACCGGCCCTCGGCGTTGGTGTCGGCCGCGAGGTCCGCCTTGGTGCCGGTGAGGTCGGCGCGGTGCCGGCCGATAATGCCCTTCGAGTCGCAGACGACGACCCGGGCCGGGTCGACGCCGCCGGCGATGAGCATCCGGGTGACGGCCACCCCGGCCGCGCCCGCGCCGCTGACCGCCACCCGCAGGTCGCCGAGCTTGCGGGTGAGCAGCGTGGCCGCGTTGCGCAGCGCGGCGAGCACGACGATCGCCGTGCCGTGCTGGTCGTCGTGGAAGACGGGGATGTCCAGCGCCTCGTCGAGCCGGCGCTCGACCTCGAAGCAGCGCGGCGCGCTGATGTCCTCCAGGTTGATCCCGCCGAACGAGGGGGCGAGGGCCTTCACCACGGCGACGATCTCGTCCACGTCCTGGGTGTCCAGGCAGACCGGCACCGCGTCGACGCCGCCGAACTGCTTGAACAGCACCGCCTTGCCCTCCATCACGGGCAGCGCGGCGCGGGGGCCGATGTTGCCCAGCCCGAGCACGGCCGAGCCGTCGGTGACGACGGCGACGGTGTGCCCCGCCCAGGTGTAGTCGTCGGCCAGCGCCGGGTCGGCGGCGATCGCCTCGCACACCCGGGCCACCCCCGGTGTGTACGCGAGGGAGAGGTCCTCGCGGCTGGTCAGCGGGACGGTGGAGGCGACGGCGAGCTTGCCGCCGACGTGCAGTTGGAAGACGGGATCAGCGGGGTCCACGGTGGACGAAGACATGGTGACTCCAGGATCTGTCGGGTAGACGAGGCGACCGCGCCGGCGCAAGGTGAGGCGGCCAGCGGCGGTGGCACGGTGCGGGGGTCACCCGGATACCTGCCGAGCATAGTGTCGGGAGCACAAGCCGGGTGTGAGCAGGGTCATACTCGCCGGTAGCCGGCGGGGCGGGGCAGGCGGCCCGGCCGGGGCCAGTAGCGGGCCACCACGCGGCCGTGCACGTCGGCCACGCCGTACGCGCGGGAGTCGTCGGTGACGAGGTCGTTGTCGCCGCGTACCCACCAGCCGCCGTCGGCGGGGCGGACGGCGCGCTTGACCACGAGCAGGTCCGGGCGGCTGCGGAAGACCGCGACCACGACGTCGCCCGGGCGGATCGGGCGGCCTCCGCGCCGCACCAGCACGGCGTCGCCGTGGCGCAGGGTGGGTGCCATCGACGGGCCGGTCACCAGTACGGCGGTGAGCGGCCCCCGCAGCCGGTCGGCGGCGGGAGTGTCGGCGGGCACTGGTTTCACCTCCGCCCCGCTGGGGAGCATCTCCAGGAGTAATGTCGTCCTGGATCATCGCAAACTTCCCATGGAGGATCCCGATGCGACTTCCGCGCATCCTCATGCCGAGCGTCACCGTCAGCGCCCACTGCGACCTGCCGTGCGGCGTCTACGACCCGGCCCAGGCCCGGATCGAGGCCGAGTCGATCAAGGCGATCGCCGAGAAGTACCAGGCGAACACCGACCCCGAGTTCCGCACCCGGGCGCTGATCATCAAGGAGCAGCGCGCCGAGCTGGTCAAGCACCACCTGTGGGTGCTGTGGACGGACTACTTCAAGCCGGCACACTTCGAGAAGTACCCCAACCTGCACACCCTGTTCAACGAGGCCACCAAGCTCGCGGGCGCCAGCGGCGCCAAGGGCAGCGCCGACCCGGCCAAGGCCGAGGAGCTGCTGTCGAAGATCGAGGAGATCTCGAAGATCTTCTGGGAGACCAAGCAGGCGTGACCCCCGGGTCCACACCGACGGTGCGGCCGGCGCGTCCCGGGGACGTGCCGGCCGTCGTCGCCATGGTGCACGAGCTGGCCGCGTACGAGCGGGCCGCCGACGAGTGCCACCTGACCGCCGGGCAGCTCACCGGGGCCCTGTTCGGGCCGACGCCCGCGCTCTTCGGTCACGTGGCCGTCGACGGGGCCGACCGGCCGCTCGGTTTCGCGCTGTGGTTCCTCAACTTCTCCACCTGGGCCGGCGTGCACGGCATCTACCTGGAGGATCTCTACGTCCGCCCCGAGGCGCGGGGCACGGGTGCGGGCCGGCGGCTGCTGGCCACGCTGGCCGCGATCTGCGTCGAGCGGGGCTACCGGCGGCTCGACTGGTCGATGATCGACTGGAACCCGGCGGCCCGGTTCTACGCCTCGATCGGCGCGTCGCCGATGGCGGAGTGGGTGCCGTACCGGCTGACGGGGGCGGCCCTGACCGCCCTCGCGGCCGACGCGACGCCGCCGGCGAGCGCCGCGCCCACGCGCCCGTCCGCCTGACGGGGTAGAGTCCCCCACCGGGGGGATGAGGCGTGACTCAACTGACCGGCCAGCCAGCCACCGACGACGACATCGTGCACCTCACGGTGCCCGCCGACGGCGGCTACCTCGGCGTGCTCCGCACCGCCACGGCCGGCCTCGCCGCCCGTCTCCAGTTCGCCCTCGACGAGATCGAGGACCTGCGGATCGCCGTGGACGAGGCGTGCGCCATGCTCCTCGCGATCGCCACCCGCGACGCCGAGCTGGAGTGCCGGTTCCAGGTGACCGAGGACGCCCTGACCGTCGAGGTGACCGTGCCGACGGTGCGCGGGGCGGCGCTGCCCTCCGAGTCGTCGTTCGCCTGGAAGGTGCTGACGGCCCTCACCACGGCCGCCTCGGCGAGCGCGTCCAACGGCCGGGCCACGATCTCCCTGCTGACCCGCCGCGCCGGGTACTGACCCCCGCCGCGCGGGCCCTCTCCCGCACCCGCCGCGCCCCGCGCGGCAGGCCCGCACCCGCCCGGCTCATGTAAAGGACTCCGGTGCTTGATCAGCCCGGTGGTCCTGGGGTTGCATGAGCATCCCGGTTGGTCCGGTGGGTGGCGTTGAGTACG
>NZ_JBIARA010000031.1:0-59147 GCF_042889525.1 Micromonospora sp. NPDC002575
CGTGTCCGGTGAGCGGCGCGACCGGCACCCAGGACCTGTACCTGCGGTTCGTCGGCGGCAGCGGCAACCTGTTCAACCTCAACTGGTGGCAGTTCGGCACCGGCGGCGACCCGACGCCCACGCCCACCCCCACCACCCCGGCCCCCACCACGCCCGCTCCCACCACCCCGCCGCCCACCACCCCGCCGGCCGGGCAGGCGTGCGGCGTCACGTTCACGCAGGTCGGATCCTGGTCCGGCGGCTACGAGGGCAGGCTCACCATCGCCAACACCGGGGGTGCCGCCATCAGCGGCTGGCGGGTGACCTTCTCGCTGCCCACCGGGCAGACCCTGTCGCAGGGCTGGAACGCGACCTTCGGCCAGCAGGGCAGCCAGGTCACCGTGACCAACGCCGCCTACAACGGACAGTTGTCCCCCGGCGGCTCGACCACGGCCGGCTACATCGCCTCCAGCACCGGCAGCGCCCAGGCGCCTACCAACCTCACCTGCACGTCCTCCTGACCGCGCGACGGTGACCGGGGGTGGGCCGGAGCAGGCCCACCCCCAGTCAGCGCGTACGGGACGGGGGCGCGGTGCTGTCGCGGACGACGAGCTCGGTGGCGAGCTCGATCCGCGGGCTCTCGATCCGCTCGCCCCGGGCGAGCCGCAGCACGGTACGCGCCGCCAGCATGCCCATCTCCGCGAGCGGCTGCCGGACGGTGGTCAGCGGCGGGGAGCACCACCGCACCTCGGGCAGGTCGTCGAAGCCCACCACGCTGACGTCGTCGGGCACCCGCAGGCCGCGCTTGCGGACCGCCTCGTAGACGCCGAGCGCCATCTGGTCGCTGGAGGCGAAGATCGCGGTCGGCGGGTCGGGCAACGCCAGCAGCTGGGTGCCGGCGGCGTAGCCGGACTCGTGGTAGAAGTTGCCCGGCCGGATGAGGGCGTCGTCGACGGCGACGCCCGCGGCGTCGAGCGCCGCCCGGTAGCCGTCCAGCCGGGCCCGGCTGCACATCAGCTGCGGCGGCCCGGCGATGAAGCCGACGCGCCGGTGGCCCAGGCCGAGCAGGTACTGGTTGGCCTCCAGGCTGCCCGCCCAGTTGGTGGCGCCGATGGTGGGCGCCTCCTGCGGGGCCACGCCGGCGGGGTCGACGATGACCACCGGCAGGTTGAGCCGCCGCAGCTCGGCCTGCAACGGCGGCGCCACCATCGAGGTCACGAAGATGACCCCCTCCGTGGACCGGCCGCGCATGTTGTCGAGCCACTGCTTGGCCGCCGAGGTGCGCTGGTGGATGGCCGAGACGACGGTGCCCGCGCCGCTGCTGTGCGCGACGTCCTCCACCCCCCGGATGATCTCCACGGCCCAGGGGCTGTCCAGGTCGTTGAAGACCAGGTCGATCAGGGCGGAGCTGGCGCGCCTGCTGGGCAGCCGGCGGCGGTAGCCGTGCCGGGTCAGCAGCTCCTCGACGCGCTCCCGGGTCTGCGGGGCGACGTCGGAGCGGCCGTTGATGACCCGGGAGACCGTAGGCACGGAAACGCCGGCCAGACGCGCGATCATCGCGATGGTGACGTTTCGGCTGCTGTCGGAACCCACGGCCCGCCCTTTCGTCTCACCTGGTGCCTACGGTCGCAGAAGGCTATCGCAGCAGCCGCCGGTCACCCCTTGACGCTGCCCGAGAGACCACTGATGAGCTGGCGTTCGGCCACGGCGTAGAAGCCGAGGGCCGGCACCATCGACAGCACCACGTAGGCGAGCACCCGGGCGGTGTCGTCGGAATACTGCCCCTGGAACGCCTGGACCCCGACGGGCAGGGTCCACCAGCTCTGGTCGGTGAACACGACCAGCGGCAGCATGAAGTTGTTCCAGCTCGTCACGAGGGCCAGCACGGAGACGGTGGCCAGCGCGGGGCGGGCCATCGGCAGCAGGATCCGCCAGAAGAACCCGAACGGGCTGCACCCGTCGAGGATCGCGGCCTCCTCGACCTCGCCGGGAATGGTGCGGAAGAACTGCCGCAGGATGATGACGGTGATCGGCAGGCCGAACGCGGCCTGGGGCAGGATCACCCCGAGGGGGTTGTCCAGCAGGCCCAGGCCACGCAGCAGCACGAACAGCGGCAGGATGGCCACCGCGAACGGGAACATCAGCCCCACGCCGAACAGGGTGAACAGCAGCTCCCGCCCCCGGAACGCGAAGCGCGCGAAGACGAACGCGGCCATCGCCGCCGCGGCGACCATGATGAACGTGCCGGTCACCGCGATGAGGACGCTGTTGCCCAGCTGCCGCCAGAACACCCCGGAGGTGAGGATGTCGGTGTAGTTGCTCGGCACCCACGGGTCGGGCCAGCCGAGGGGGTTGACGGACAGCTGCCCGTTGTCCTTGAACCCGCCGAGCACCCCGAACCAGACCGGCACGACGATGAGCGCGCCGACGGCGATGCAGACGAGGTGCAACACGAGGCGGCGGGCCCGCAGGGCGGGGTTCGCCGTGCTGGTCATCGGTTGTCTCCCTGGTTGGTGATCGCGCCCTCGGTGTCGCGGCGCAGCACGACGCGCTGGTAGATGAGGGCGAACACGAAGCTCAGCAGGAACATGACGATGCTGATCGCGCTGGCGTAGCCGACCTCGAAGCGGCGGAAGCCGTACTGGAACATCGTCACGGCCATCGTCTCGGAGGCGTGGATGGGGCCGCCGCCGGTGAGCACCCAGACCATGTCGAACAGCTGGATGGTGCCGATGACCGACAGGAAGACGCTGATCCGGATCGTCGGCCCGAGCAGGGGCAGGGTCACGTGCCGGAAGGCCTGCCAGGGCCCGGCGCCGTCGGTGGTGGCGGCCTCGTTCAGCTCCTTGGGGATGCCCTGCCGGGCGGCCAGGAAGAGCATCATGTAGAGCCCGAAGTACTTCCAGGACACGATCATGAAGACGGCGAACAGCACGGTGTCCGGGTCGGCGAAGATGGTGCCGGCGTCGGAGCCCAGCCACCGCGTGATCGAGTCACCCAGCCCCCGGTTCGGCGAGAACACCAGGTTGAACAGGACCGCGGTGGTGACCTCGGAGAGCACGTACGGGGCGAAGAAGATCAGCCGGTAGATGCTGCGACCCCGCAGGGGCTGGTTGAGCAGCATGGCCAGGCCCAGCGCGACGGGCAGCTGGATGGTCAGCGACAGCACGATCAGCACGAGGCCGTGCCAGAGGTCGCCGCGGAACGTCGGGTCGCCGAAGGCGCGGGTGTAGTTGTCCAGCCCGACGAAGTTCTGCGGCAGGTTGAAGCCGTTCCACTTGTAGAGGCTGGCGTAGCTGGCCACCACGATGGGGGCGATGACCAGCAGCAGGAACAGCACCAGGGCCGGGGTCAGGAAGATGGCGAGGACGCGGCGGCGGCCCGGCCGGGGCCGGGCGCCGCGCCGTCGCGCGGTACCCGGCCCCGGCGGGTCGGTCGCCGGGCCGCCGCGCCTGGTGTCCGGCACGGTCGATGGCCTGGTCATACGTGTTCCACTCGATTCTCTCAGCGGGCCACGGGTCGGGGGAACGGCTACTGGCTCTTCGCGACCGCGGTGATGTCCTTGAGGATCTCCGCGGACGTCTTGTTGCCGGCGATCAGTTCGGCGACGCTGTCGTTGACCTGCTGGCCGACGGCGGGCGGGTACGCCTGGTCGAGGTAGAGCTGGAAGCCGGTGGCGCTGGCCAGGGCCTGCGCGACGGTCTTGTTGTTGGGGTCGGCGATCGCGTCGGTCGCCTCCTTGACCGTCGGCAGCACCGCGCCGGTCTTGGCGGACTTGCGCTGGCTATCGACGCTGAGCAGGGCCTTGAGGAAGTCGAGGGTCGCGGCGGGGGCGTCCTTGCCGACGGCGAAGCCGTTGCCGCCGCCGAACACCTCGGTGGCGGAGCCCTTGCCGCCGTCGACGGCCGGGAACGGGAAGAAGCCGAGCTTGTCGCCGATGCCCTTCTTGCTGGTGGAGCTGGACGCCTGCACCGACGGGGCCCACTGCCCCATCAGCTCCAGCGCCGCGCCGCCGTTGCCCATGGTGGCGGCCTGGCCGTCCGGGGAGCCGTACTCGGCGCCGAGGAAGCCCTTCTGGAACGGCTGGAGGTCGATCAGCTCCTTGAGCCGGTCGCCGGCGGCCACGAAGTCGGGGGTGTCGAAGTTCTTGTCCTTGGCGGCCTGCTGGAGAGCGCCGAGCCCACCGATGCGCATGGACAGGTAGGCCCAGTAGAAGTGGGCCGGCCACTTCTCCTTGCCGGCCAGCGCGATCGGGACGATGCCGGCGGCCTTGAGCTTGCGGACCGTGTCGAGCAGCCCGGCCCAGGTGGTCGGCGGCTCGGTGATCTGGGCCTTGGCGAAGAGGTCCTTGTTGTACCAGAAGCCGACCATGCCAATGTCGAACGGCACGCCGTAGATCTTGCCGTCGATGGTGTAGGGCTCCAGGGACAGGGGCAGCAGGCTCCCGATCCACGGCTGCACGTCGTCGGTGATGTCCTTGACCAGGCCGGCCTCCGCCTGCTGCCGGAGCACGCCGCCGCCCCACGACTGGAAGAGGTCGGGCGGGGACCCGGCCTGGGTGGCGGTCGTCAGCTTGGCCTTGAACGCCTCGTTCTCCAGGGGCTGGATCTCGATCTTGACGTTCGGGTGCGCGGTCTTGTACTCCTCGGCCGCCGCCGCCCACACCGGCAGCATCGGCTCGGTGTTCTGGATGTGCCACCAGTCGATGGTCTGCGGGGCGTTCGGGTCGCCGGAGTCGTCGTCGCCGCTACAGCCGCTGAGCAGGTAGGCGCCGGCGCCGGCGCCGACGAGGCCGAGCAGCGATCTGCGGGAGAGGTGCGCTGACATGGTCCATCCCTTCGGGGACTCACGAGGTGCTCGGATGCTGATCGAGCCGGCAGGACTCGACGTAATCTTCGGAAGTTCCAATGCTTCGCCGGTATTACCGATCGATGGCGGGCACGCTACGACGAAGCGTATGTCCGGGTCAAGGGGTCTGTCCTAAGGCGACGTCAACGGCTACCGTGGTCGACACCTACCGATAATCCGGGCCGAGCGTCCGGAAGTTCCGAAAGCCGCACCATGAGGAGCCGACGTGTCGACCGAGACCGCTGACGTGGCGACCGCTGCCCGGTCGATCCGCAATCCCGTCCTTCCCGGGTTCCACCCGGACCCGTCGATCCTGCGGGTCGACGACGACTACTACCTGGCCACCTCCACCTTCGAGTGGTACCCGGGGGTCCGGGTGCACCACTCCCGCGACCTCGTGCACTGGCGTCCGCTCGGCGGGATCGTCACCGAGCGCCGCCTGCTCGACCTGCGCGGCTGCGGCGACTCCAACGGGGTGTGGGCACCCGACCTGACCTGGCACGACGGCCAGTTCTTCCTCGTCTACAGCGACGTGGCCAGCTTCGCCAGCGGCTACTGGGACCCGCAGAACTACCTCATCACCGCGCCCGACATCGCCGGCCCCTGGTCGGATCCGGTGCAGCTGCACGGGCGTGGCTTCGACGCGTCGCTGTTCCACGACGAGGACGGCAGCACCTGGATGCTGAGCATGCGCGCGGACTGGCGGCCCGGGCGCGACCGCTTCGCCGGCATCGAGATCCAGCGCTACGACCGCGCCGAGCGCCGCCTCGTCGGCCGCCCCCGGCTGCTGTTCACCGGCACGTCGGTCGGGCTGACCGAGGGCCCGCACCTCTACCGCCACGACGGCTGGTACTGGCTGGTCACCGCCGAGGGGGGCACCAGCTGGGAGCACCAGGTCACCGTGGCCCGCTCCCGCGAGCTGCTGGGGCCGTACGAGGTGGACCCGGCGGGACCGCTGCTGACCTCGGTGGGCCGGCCCGACCTGCCGCTGCAGAAGGCCGGGCACGGCAGCCTGGTGCAGACCCCGCACGGCGACTGGTACCTGGCGCACCTCGTCGGCCGCCCCTACACCCCGCTGGGCAACTGCGTGCTGGGGCGGGAGACCGCCATCCAGCGGGTCGAGTGGCCCGCCGGCGGCTGGCCGAGCATCCCCGGCGGCGTCCCGGCGGACGAGGTGGCCGCGCCCGGCCTGCCCGCGCACCCGTGGCCGGACGAGCCCGCCACCGACCACTTCGACGCCGGCGAGCTGGGCCCGTGCTGGTCGACGCTGCGCCGGCCCGCCACCGACGACTGGGTCGACCTGCGCAGCCGCCCGTCGCACCTGCGCGTCCACGGGGGACAGTCGCCGGTGGGCAGGCAGGCGCCCAGCCTGGTCGCGCGCCGCGTCGGCGCCACGCACTGCTCGCTGGAGACCGTCGTCGAGTTCGACCCGGTCGACCACTACCAACTCGCCGGGGTCACCGCCTACTACAACACCCTCAACTGGCACCACCTCTACCTCACCCGCGCCGACGACGGCCGGCGGGTGCTGGAGCTGCTCAGCTCCGACAGCGGGCGGCGCACGCCGTACCCCGAACTCACCGTCGACGCGCCCGGCACCGGCCCGGTCGGCCTGCGGGCCGAGTTCGACGGGCCCGTGGTGCGATTCTGGTACGACCTCGGCGCCGGGTGGCTGCGGCTCCCGGTGGAGCTGGACGCGACGATCCTGTCCGACGAGCACGCCGCGCTGATCATCGACGGCGAGCCGGCGGCGTGGGGCTTCACCGGCGCCCTGCTCGGGCTGTGGGTGCAGGACCTCGGCGGCGACGGGGCTTACGCCGACTTCGACCTGGCCACCTACCGGGAGCACTGACGACGCCCATGCGACCCGTCCCCGCACCCCGCCCCGGGGTGAGCGCCGACATCGTCGACACCACCCGTGGCGGGGGCCGGGTGCTCGGCCTCACCTTCGACGACGGGCCGAACCCCGCCGACACGCCGCGCCTGCTCGACGTGCTGCGCCGGCACGGCATCGCGGCCGTGTTCTGCCTGTGGGGCGAGCACGTCGACGCCCACCCCGAGGTGGCACGCCGGATCGTGGCCGACGGGCACACGCTGGGCAACCACAGCATGCGCCACGAGGACATGAGTTCCTGGTCCCCGGAGCGGATCGAGGCGGACCTGCGGGAGGCCGACGCGGCCATCCGCCGTGCCGTGCCGGGGGCGCGGATACCGTACTTCCGCGCCCCCTACGGCGCCTGGGGCCGCACGCCCGCCGTGGCCGCCGCCCTGGGCATGCGCCCGCTCGGCTGGCGGCTGGCCGTCGGCGACTGGGACCCGCCGGGGGCCGACGAGCTGGTCCGCCGCCTGTGCGACGGGATCACCCCGGGGGCCGTGGTGCTGCTGCACGACGGGGGCGGCGACCGCAGCCAGACCGTCGACGCGGTCGAGCGCGTCGTGCCCCTGCTGGCGGCGGAGGGCTGGCGGTTCGCCCTGCCACGGCGGCCGGACTGGCCCTGACGCCGGCCCGGCGGGTCGGGCGGGCGGTCCTCAGAACCCGGCGAGGACGATCTTGCCAATCGTCGCGCCGCTTTCGACCAAGGCGTGCGCCCGGCGCAGGTTGGCGGCGTCGATGCCGTCGATCCGCGTGGTCATCGTGGTACGCAGGACCCCCTTGTCCACCAGCTCCGAGACCTGCCGCAGAATGTGGTGCTGCGCGAGGCTGGCCGGGTCGTACAGGGGCCGGGTGAACATCAGCTCCCAGTGCCAGGCGATGCTCTTGGCCTTCAGGGGCAGCAGGTCCAGGCCCGCAGGCTCGTCGATGGCGACCACGGCACCGAACGGGCGCACGATCCGGGCGAAGGTCTCGACCATCCCGGCGGAGAACGGGCTGAAGACGTGGTCGACGCCGCCGGGCAGCGCCTCGGCCAGGTCCGCGTGGTGGTCGACGACGCGGTGCGCGCCCTGGTCGAGGACGAACCGCCGGGACTCCGGGCGCGACGCCGTCCCGACGACCTCGAGGTCGGTCAGGTGCCGGGCGAGCTGGACGAGGATGGAACCCACGCCGCCGGCCGCGCCCAGGACCAGCAGGGTGCCGGTGCTGGTGGCGGTCAGCCGGAGCCGGTCGAACAGTGACTCCCACGCGGTGAGCGCCGTGAGCGGCAGGGCCGCGGCCTCGGCGAAGTCCAGCGACGCCGGCTTCGGCCCGACGATGCGCTCGTCGACCAGGTGCAGCTCGGAGTTCGTGCCGGGGCGGACCATCGAGCCCGCGTACCAGACCTCGTCGCCCGGGGCGAAGAGGGTGACCGCGGGGCCGACGCGCTCCACCACGCCGGCCGCGTCGTACCCGAGGATCTTCGGCTCGTCGCCGGGGACGCTGCCGGCGCGGACCTTGACGTCGGCCGGGTTGACGGAGACGGCCTCGACCCGGACCAGGAGGTCGTGGTCCCCGGGCGTCGGGACGGGGAGGGTCAGGTCGAGCAGCGAGGACGGATCGGAGCTGGGCAGGTTCCTGCGGTACCCGACCGCACGCATCAAGTCAGCCATGCCCGGGACGCTATTTCGACGACCCTAGTTACCGTCAACGGTCATTGGTATCCGAAGGGAACTAGGATGGCCGCGTGCTCACGACCGCCTGCGGCCGGGCCCACGACGTCTACGACGCGTCCTGCCCGTGCCGCCACATCCTGGACCTGCTGGCCAACAAGTGGAGCGCGCTGGCGCTGGGGGCGCTGGAGGACGGGCCCCGGCGCTTCGGCGAACTCCGCGCCCGCCTCGACGGGATCAGCCCGAAGGTGCTCACCGCCACACTGCGCCGGCTGGAGGAGCACGGGCTCGTCGACCGCACGGTGTATCCGGCGGTGCCGCTGCACGTGGAATATTCCCTGACGGCCCTGGGATGGGACGCGTGCGAGCCACTGGCCCGGCTGCGCCGCTGGGTGGTGGAGAACATCGAGCGCTTCCCCGACCGGGCGCACGCGCCGCACGGCCAGTAGCCCCGGTCGGAGACGATGTCGACCGCGCGCCGGCCACGGCGGCGTCGCCGCGGTCGTCCCGGCGCACACCACGGGGCCGGTGCGGAGCTCGCCCCCTCCGCACCGGCCCCACCGGCTCGGCCAGCCGACGCGTCCGCGCCCGCCTGTGGCCGGTGCCCTGCCGGTGGTGATCCCGACGCCGGTCGTGGCCCGACCGGCGCCGGAGCGTCGACCCGCCGCCGGACGCGGTCAGCAGGTGGAGTTGGTCTGGGTGATCAGGCCCAGCCGCCAGGGCAGGCTGTTGTAGTCCCCACCCGCGTTCGGGTCCAGCCCCTGATAGAGGAAGCGCAGGTTGCAGGGGCTAATCGGCAGGGTCTGGTCGTTGCCGCTGCGGATCAGCTCACCGTGGCTGATGTCCCGCGACCAGGCCGTGCCGCTGAAGGTCACGTTGTTGTGCCGGGCGAACGGGTTGTTCTCCTCGGCGGCCAGGGCCTGCCACGGCCCGGCGATGCTGGTGGAGGTCCAGGACCGGAACCAGCGCCGCCCGTCGCTGCCGATCGCCTCGATCAGCAGCAGGTACCGGTCGCCGACCCGGTAGACGTTGGACGCCTCGAACAGCCGGTTCTTGTCGGTGTCCTGCATCGCGATCACCGGCTGGCTCATCCCGTTGGGGAAGTTCGCCACGCTCGTCTGCGAGCGGTAGAGGTGGCCGTTGTCGTCGGAGGAGAACAGGTGGCAGTTGGCGCTGTCGCAGATCACCCACATGTCGACCCAGTAGCCGTCGCCGATGTTGTCCCGGATGATCTGCGGCATGCCGCTGTAGAAGTGCTTCGGCGCGGTCCACCCGTTCGGGTTGCTGATGTCCGGGTTCGTCGAGTACGACGCGTTGCCCGTCTGGTAGACCAGGTACCACAGCCGCTGCGGCGCGAAGTAGAACACCTGCGGCGCCGCCCGGTAGCCGGTGCCGATGGGCGACTGGTCGAGGTAGTGGAACGTCGCCGAGCCCGCCTGCGACCAGTCGGTGAAGTTGAAGTAGACCAGGTTGTAGCCCGCCGACTGCGCCGTGCTGGCGAACACGTGGTACTTGCCGTCGTGGTAGACCACCGACGGGTCCTTGATCCCCGCGATGCCCCGGCCGTCGTTTTTCGGGCCGACCAGCGCGCCGCTGGAGGACCACCGAAAGCTGGACGGCAGCGTCCCGGTGGGCGGCGTGGTGGGCGGGGGCGTGGTGGGCGGGGGCGTGCTCGTGGGGGGCGGGGTGGTCGTGGGCGGGGGCGTGGTCGGGTTCGTGACGCCCCCCGTGCAGACGGTGCCGTTGAGGGTGAAGCTCGTCGGGGCGGGGTTGCTGCCGGCCCAGGAGCCGTTGAAGCCGAAGGACACGCTGGCGTTGGTGCCGATGGTGGCGTTGTAGCCGACGTTGCGGGCCGTCACCTGGGCCCCGCTCTGCGTCACCGTCGCGTTCCACGCCTGGGTCACCTGCTGCCCGGCCCCGTAGGTCCAGGTCAGCGCCCAACCGACGACCGCGTCACCCAGGTTCGTGACCGTCACGTTCGCGCCGAAGCCACCGGTCCACTGCGACGACACGGCGTAGCTGACCGAGCAACCGGCGGCAGCCGCCTGCGCGGGCAGCACGGCGGCGGCGCCGGAGGCGGCGAGCCCGGCGGCGGCCAGGACCAGGCCGGCTCGGACCCTCGCAGACTTTCGCACTGGCATTCCAATCTGTCATGGGTGTCGGAGACGAGAAGGCGGGCCGACGGCGGCGGACGCTCGCCCCGGGCCGGAACGGGCGTCGCGCGGCGCGCATCGGCTGGAGGTGCCCGGTGGCCGGGGCGCGGGGCGGGTGGACCCGCCGGCAACGTCCGCGCGCACGGCGTCGGGTGACGCTGGGCAGTGTGCGGCGGCGGCCCCGGACCTGCCGTTCGACACTGTCCCGCTCGACCGGCCGGCTCCGCAGCGGCGGGGCCGGCGGTCGGTGGAGCGTGCCCTTCGCTCCCGTAGCGGAGGGTAGCTTGTGACCGCTCACACTCACAAGGCATCGACCGGTGGCGATCTTGTCGCGTCGACCCAGGGCGGCTGTGGCTCCGCGGGGCCGGGCCGGCAATCCTGGCCCGACGCCACCGGGGCCTCCGGCGGCGCGCCGCCGACGCCGGGGCGACTTTTCGCCCCCGTCCCGCCATCCGGTCACCGGGCAACCGAACCCGTCGCCGGAAGGCCGCAAACCGCGACGAGCGGCCTGCGAAAACTCGCCAAACCGCCGGTAACCATCGGAGTTGCCGCTCACCGGACTGTCGGGACCCAACGTGTGAGATCCGGCCGAGTCCGACCAACCATCACCCTTGCAATGATTGTTAAACCTATGAATACTTCGACGCCTCCGATCGGGTGGGCCTCACCACCCGATCGGCTGCCCGGGGCAGTCCGAAAGGCTGCCCGCGCTCAGCTCCAGGAGGTACCACATGCGACTCTCCGGGTCCCCGCTGCGCCGCGCCACCGCCGTGTCGGCGGCAGGCGTGCTGGCTGTCGGCGCGCTGGCCGGCGCCCCCGCCCAGGCCGCACCCGCGACGCCCGCCTCCCCAGACAGAGTCACCGCGCTCGCCGCCGCACTCGGCGACCGCTCCGGCGGGGCGTACGCCCGCGCCGACGGCACCATGGTCGTCACCGTGACCGACGACTCCGCCGCCCGGCAGGTCCGCGCGGCCGGCGCGACCCCGAAGCTCGTCACCCGCGGCGCCGACGACCTCGCCCGCGCCACCGCCGCCCTCGGCAGCTCCGCGCGGATCCCCGGCACCGCGTGGTGGACCGATCCGGCCACCAACCAGGTCGTCGTCTCCGTCGACAGCACCGTCACCGGAGCGAAGCTCCAGCGCGTCGAGGCCGTCGCCGGCCGCCTCGGCGGCAGCGTCCGCATCGAGCGGGAGGCCGGGACGCTCAGCACCCGGGCCGCCGGCGGCGAGGCCATCTGGGCCGAGGGCGGTGGCCGCTGCTCGCTCGGCTTCAACGTCCGCAGCGGCGACACCTACTACTTCCTCACCGCCGGGCACTGCACCGACATCGCCGCCAACTGGTACGCCGACTCCGGGCAGAGCGTCCTGCTCGGCTCCGGCGGCACGGGCAGTTTCCCCGGCGACGACTACGGCATCGTCGCGCACAGCAGCGCGGCAGCCGCCGACGGCAGCGTCTCCCGCTACGACGGCACCGCCCAGGACATCACCGCAGCGGCCGACGCCTTCGTCGGCCAGAGCGTGCAGCGCTCCGGCAGCACCACCGGCCTGCACGACGGCACGGTCGAGGCGGTCGACGCCACGGTGAACTATGTCGAGGGCTCCGTCACCGGGCTGATCCGCACCACCGTCTGCGCGGAACCGGGCGACAGCGGCGGCGCGCTGTTCAGCGGGAGCACCGCCCTCGGCCTCACCTCCGGCGGCAACGGCAACTGCTCCTCGGGCGGCACCACCTACTTCCAGCCGGTGACCGAGGCGCTGAGCGTCTACGGGGTCGAGATCGTCTGATCATCGGTCGGGCGGCCGGGCGGGGCACGGGCTGTCGCCCCGCCCCGCCCGGCCGCCCTTCCCCGGGGCCGCGACGCAGCCTCCGAACGACAAACGCCAGGCATTTCGGCGCACGCCTGCACCGCGCCGAAATGCCTGGTGTACGCCTTCCCACCTCGCCTGTCACCGCGCTTGTCGACGCCAAGCTCCGACCCACGCCCGCCCGCATGGCTCCGCCCACCGCACGGGCGGTCCGGCATCGACGGCGCCGGAGCCGGTGACGGTGTTCCGACAATGCCCGGCCCGCGGGGACGCAGCCCTCCCGGCCGTGGCGCCGGAAACGTGGGAATGCGGCGCGACACTCGAATCGCCTGCCGCAGGAACGCGGTCTTTCCCGTGCCGACCCGGCGGGACGGCGCGCGGCCGACAACAGCGCCGACGGGCTCCGCCACGGACGCGATCCGCCGGCCATGGGAAAGCGTTCCCGTACCATCCGGACGACTCGGCACGGGCGAGGACCGCCTTACGCCGCGACGGGATCCGGGGCGGATCGGGCGACGGGGGCCACCCGGCCGGGCGCGATTCGAATTCGCCCAGGTGTGCGCCTTTCCGTTGAATGATGCGGATTTCGGCGTCTTGAGCGAAACGAACACTTCACCCTCCGGGCGGCCGCTATCGGCGAAGGCACCGAATCGACCCGGGCCGAACGGTGGAAATTGTCCACCGCTGATCCGCGTGTAACCTTCTGGCAATATCCATGTGGTCAAGTCGATCACATGACGATACCCGTTCGGGGAAAAGCGATTCGGAGTGCGGGCCGGGCACTCCTTTTGACGTCCGGGCTGATTGCGTTGGCCCTTCCTCTGACCGCGGCACCTGTCGACGCCCAGGGCCCGGCCGCCACCACCATCGCGATGCCCGAGTGCGCGTGGGCGTCGAAATACGGGGTTACGGGGCTGAATGCCTACTGGCCCGACAGCGCCGCCACCTACTGGTCGACCGTCTACCCCGTGACGGAGGACCTGGAGATCACCATCTCGGGGGTCTTCCCGGACGCCCGCTACGCGTCCTTCACCGTCTACGACGACAAGCCCACCTGGTTCAGCCGTAACGGTGCCAGCTCCAGCCTGCCCGACCACCTCATCGCACCGGACCCGGGCAGCGCCAACCCGTGGCAGGGCATCAGGGGGCCGGGCGGCCGGTTCACCATCACGCTCAGCCCGGACGTGGCCCCCGGGCAGACCAACCGGTTGCCGCTGTCCCGGGAGGACGCCGTGCCCGGGGCGAAGGCCTCGGTGATCTACCGGGTCTACCTGCCCACCGGCGGCGACTCGACGGTGGTCCTGCCGACCGTGACCCTGACCCAGGGGGGCGTGTCGAAGACGCTGCCCACCTGCCCTCCCGCACCACCGCCGACCCCGTCCCCGACCCCTCCGCCGCCCTCCCCGCCGACCAGCCCGTCACCCGCGCCCCCGTCGCCGACCGCCACGCCGACCGCCGTGCCGCCGGCCGCCGGGACGGAGGTGGGGGTGGCGACCTCCGACTCGACGGGGCAGTCGACCGGCGACGGGCCCGAGGGCCCCGGCCAGGCGAACCGCCCCAGCCCTCCCCCGATCACCGGCGACAAGCTCTTCACCCGCACGTCCGAGGTGGAGAACCTCGCTCCGAACCCGGACAACGCCTACCTCGGCACCTGGCTCATCCCGCCGGGGCCGGACCACGTCGTGGTGATCCGCGGCCGGGCGCCGCAGGCGGTCTCCGGGACCCGTCCGGTCTCCTGGCCCCGTCGGCGGTCCGAGGTCCGCTACTGGTCGATGTGCACCAACCTGGGCGGCCAGTACAAGCCCGTCGTGATCAACCGGTTCGCCGACGGGTCGACGAGCTACGGCTGCCGCTACAACGACGAGACCCGCGTCGACCGACACGGTAACTACGCCTTCGTCCTCGGCACGGAAGGCCAGCGGGCGGCCATCGAGGACGTCAGGAACACCACCTTCGTGCCCTTCTCCGTCTCCTACCCGACGGTCCCGCACATGGTCCTGCTCCGGCACCTGCTCCCGGTGGAGGACTTCCCGTACGCCGTGCAGAACGTGCCGATGAACAGCTCGGCGGAGACGGCGGCGGCGATCATGGGGGCGTACTACCCGCTGGTGACGGTCTGCTCGTTGGCCACGCTCACCACCGAGGGGCCCCACGGCTGCTCCGCCTGATCCGACCGGCGCACGCGCCACGATCGGGGTGCTGCCCGGGCTACGGCCCGACCACCCACCGCCCGGCCCGCTGGTCCCGCGGGCCGGGCGGACTGCCGTGGGGCTGGCCCGAGCAACCGTTGTCGCCGCTGCCGCCGGTCGTCCTAGCCGCCGGTTATCCTCGCCGCCGGTCGTCCTCGCCGCCGGTCGTCCTCCGCGTCGGGGCAACCGAGGCGGCAGTCCCGGCGGCTGGACCGGCACGTTGCGCCGGCGCGCCGATTCCGGCTGTCCGAGGGCTCCGGGAATGGCGCTGCCGGCTGCTGTGCTACGGGCAGCCCTACGCCACGACCGGCCCGTGCCGCGGCCGGCCGGTAGACGTATCGCCGGTTCGGACGTTCGCGCCCTGCGCCGCGTTCGGCGTTGCGCGGCCGGGAAGGCGACGCCACAGGGCCGTGTTCACCACCAGGACATCGGGGCGGGGTGCCCCGCGCGTGACGGCGTGCCCGTCAGCGCATCGACCGGGCCGCGGGCACGGCCGCCGTGCCGATGGCGTACGGGTTCAGCACGTCGGTCGGCTCGTCGGAGAACTCGACCTCCGTGCCCACCCGGAGCTGCGCGGCCAGTTCGACGAAGAGGTCCAGGGCGACGTGGTCCTCGAGCGCGATGCCGGTCGAGTCGAAGACCGTCTGCCCGTAGCGGGCGTCCGCCACGATGCCCGGGTCGGCGCAGATCTCGCTGAGCGAGGGGCCGAGGCGTCGCGGATCGAGGACCTGACTCTCGCCCTCCCGCGCCGCCTGCTCAGGGTGGTCGGGGCACACCAGCGCCCGGTCCACCAGCGTCCGGGGCAGCTCGACCTTGCCCACGATGTCGGAGCCGACCGCGTTGACGTGCAGGTGCTCCCGCAGCGAGGCGTCCGGGAAGACGGGACCCGCGCCGATGCCCACCGACGTCGCCGTCACCAGGATGTCGGCGGACCTCGCCACCTCAGCGGGGCTGGCCGCCGTCACCGCCAGCCCGGTGAAGCCGGCCCTACGGCCGAAGGACGCCAGGTGGGCGGGGTCGACGTCCCAGGCCAGCACCGCGTCGATCGGGAAGACGAGGCTCAGGGCGTGCAGTTGGGTGACCGCCTGCGCGCCGCAGCCGACCAGCCCGACCGTTCGGCTGTCGGGGTGGGCCAGCGCCCGGCTGGCCAGCGCCGACGCGGCACCGGTGCGCAGCGCGGTGAGCGCCGCGCCGTCGGCCACCACCGTCGTGCGCCCCGTCCGGTCGTCGAACCGGGCCACGCAGGCAGTGATCGTCGGCAGGCCGTGGTCGTCGACGTTCGCCGGGCTGTACGAGACGACCTTGATGGTGGTGCTCTCGTTCCGCTCCCGGTGCGGCATCCACTCGATCACCCCCGGGGCGGGCCCCTCCCGCTCGAAAGCCCCCCGGGCGGGCGACAACTCGGCCACGCCCTTGTGCACCTCGACGAACTTCTCGCCGAGACGCGAGATCAGCTCCGTCAGCAGCGCGTCGACGCCGACCTCGTTCATTATTCGGCCGATGTGCCGCTGGGTCAGAATGAGCATCTCGCTGGAACCCTGTCTGTCGAGCCACGGCTTCACCGTCGGGAACGCGTTCTGCGCGCGGAAAACAACAACCGGCCGGATTCGGCCGGAAAGCGCCACCAATAGAGCGATCGAAGGAAATTGTCATCCGTCGGCACGCGACAACATCGGATAGTAGTTGGCCCTCCAGCGGACGGCAATGGCCGACGCTCCCCGCATAGCCGATCCACACCACTTCCCGCTTCGGTTCACATCGTTTTCTCATCCAATTCGGAAACACATCGGAGCGAACCACCACACATCACTTGAGTCACCTCCCCCGCCACGGCGGCGGGCACCCCGCGGGCGGCGGGGGGGGGCACCCCGCGGGCGGCGGCGCGGCGGGGCCGGGAGGCCCGGCGCGAGGGCGGACAGGGGCGGCACCCCGACCACATCGACGATCCTCGTTGCCACAACACTTAACTTTCTTTATATTTCTATGGCGATAGATCACCTTCCCCGCCCCCCGGGAGGCACCCGTGCGACTCCTCGGCAGAACCATCCTGGCCGCCGGCCTCCTCGCGGCGGTCGCGCTGGCCCCGCTGACCCTCACCGGCACCGCTGGCGCGGCGGCGGCACCGACCGCCAGCTTCACCAAGGTCAACGACTGGGGCTCCGGGTGGGAAGGCAGCTACCGGATCACCAACTCCGGCAGCACCGCGATCAGCTCCTGGCGGCTGGAGTTCGACCTGCCCGCCGGCACCACCGTCGGCTCGTACTGGGACGCGCTGCTGACCAGCAGCGGTCAGCACCACACCTTCACCAACCGGTCCTGGAACGGCACGGTCGCCCCGGGCGCCTCGGTGACCTTCGGCTTCGTCGCCGCCGGCGTCGGCGCCCCGACCGGCTGCACCCTCAACGGCCAGCCCTGCGCCGGCGGCACCACCCCGACCACCGCCCCGCCGACCACTCCCCCGACCACCAGCGCGCCGCCCACGACGCCGCCGCCCACGACGCCGCCGCCGACCGCCGCCTCGCCGGTCGCCGCCAACGGCCAGCTCCGCGTCTGCGGCCGCCAGCTGTGCAACCGCGGCGGCCGGGCAATCCAGCTGCGCGGCATGAGCACGCACGGCATCCAGTGGTACGCCAACTGCGCCACCCCGGCCTCGCTGGACGTGCTCGCCCGCGAGTGGAACGCCGACGTGCTGCGTATCTCGATGTACGTCCAGGAGGACGGGTACGAGACCGACCCGCGCCGCTTCACCGACCTGGTGCACAACTACATCGAGCTGGCCACCGCCCGGGGCATGTACGCCATCGTCGACTGGCACATGCTCAGCCCCGGCGACCCGAACTACAACCTGACCCGGGCACGCGCCTTCTTCGCCGAGATCGCCGACCGGCACAAGGACAAGGTCAACGTGCTCTACGAGATCGCCAACGAGCCCAACGGCGTGCCGTGGAGCGCCATCAAGAGCTACGCCGAGCAGGTCGTCCCCGTCATCCGCAGCCGCGACCCGGAGGCCGTGGTGCTGGTCGGCACCCCCGACTGGTCGTCCCTCGGCGTCTCGGGCAGCGGCGGCGGGGTGGACACGATCGCGGCGAACCCGGTCGCCGGCGGCAACCTCATGTACGTCTTCCACTTCTACGCCGCCTCGCACGGCGACACGTACTACGACACCTTCGCCCGCGCCGCCGACCGGCTGCCGCTGTTCGTCACCGAGTTCGGCACCCAGGACTACTCCGGTGACGGCCCGAACGACTTCGCCATGGCCCAGCGCTACCTGGACCTGATGGCCAGCAAGAAGATCAGCTGGACGAACTGGAACTTCTCCGACGACTTCCGCTCCGGCGCGGTCTTCACCACGGGCACCTGCGGCAGCGGGCAGTTCGGCGGCACCGCCCGCCTCAAGCCGGCCGGCGCCTGGATCCGCGACCGCATCCGCACCCCCGACACCTTCTGACAATCCCCCCACACCCCCACTCGCCCCCTCGCCCCACCCGCCCCCCTCGCCCCACCCACCCGGCCAGGCTCCGGTGATCAAGAGAAATGTGTCATTCACGAGATCAACTCTGACGCAATCCTCTTGATCACCGGGGCGGGGAGGGGGGCGGGGAGGGGACGGCGGGTCAGAGGGAATGGAGCAGGGTGAGCGTCTGCGTGAGCTCGTCCCGCAGCGCCTTCCCGGCCGCCTCGGCGTCTCCCTCCGCGATGGCGCCCACCAGCATGGCGTGCCCCTCGTCGCCGTGGTTCGGGTCGTCGGCGCGCAGGTCGAGCAACTCCATCAGGTCGAGCAGCCGTTGTCGCAGCACCGGCACGAACTCGGTGAACAGGCCGGTGAGCACCGGGTTGTGCGCCGCGGCGACCACCTTCTCGTGCAGGACGATGTCGGCCGCGACGAACTCGGCGTCGCCGGCGGTCGCGGCAGCATGGCGCCTGGCCAGGGCCCCGTGCAGGGCAGCGATGTCCTCGTCGGTCCGGCGCTGCGCCGCCAGCTGCGCGGCGGCGACCTCGACGAGCATCCGGACCTCGTAGACATCGGTGATGGCCGCCTGGCGGAGCTGGGTGGACCAGCCCTCCCTGGGCTCGGTCGCGATGACGAAGACACCGGATCCCTGACGCGCCTGCACCAGCCCTGCGCCGGCGAGGGCGCGCAGGGCCTCACGGACGGTCGAACGCCCCACGCCGAGGGACTTGGCCAGGGCAATCTCGCCGGGGAGCTTCGTTCCGACGGACCATTCACCAGCGGTGATCTGCTCGCGGAGGCGGTCGGTGGCCTGCTCGACCAGGGGGGACGGCCGCAAGGCGCCTAGTGGCATCTGAGATTCACCCTTCCAGACCCATCGGGTTGTCTGAGGAGCTGAGTTGTTGTTACCGTACTCCCCATGCTGCCGCACGAGCTTCTTCTCCTCGGCTGCCGCTGCGGGGCCTGACACGACCGGCACCCCGCAGCGGGGTCCCGGGCTGCGCCGGTCACCGAATGGCCGACCGAAAGAAGTTCCGCACAGTGATCTCCCACTCTCAGGGCACGGTCTTCCCCACCCTGCACACTCCCTCCGGCGACGTCCCCGCGGACGCGCCGCGCTGGAATCCCCAGCGCCCCAGCGCGATGCCACATCACCGTTACCAGTCCGCGCACGAACGGGTCGCCCTGCCGCTCACGGACCGGACCTGGCCCTCGCGGCGGATCGAGCGCGCTCCCCTCTGGGTGCCCGTCGACCTGCGCGACGGCAACCAGGCGCTGGCCGAGCCGATGGACACCGGGCGCAAGCGCCGGATGTTCGACCTCCTGGTCACCATGGGATTCAAGGAGGTCGAGGTAGGCTACCCCTCCGCCAGCCAGACCGACTTCGACTTCGTACGCCACCTGGCCGACAGCGACGCCGTCCCCGAGGACGTCACCATCTCCGTGTTCACCGCCGCCCGCAAGGACCTGATCGACCGGACCATCGCCTCCGTCGAGGGGCTTCCCCGTACTCTCGTGCACCTCTACACCGCGACCGCGCCCACGTGGCGGAACGTGGTGCTCGGCCGCTCCCGTGCCGAAGTCCACCAGCTGATCCGGGACGCCGCCACCTACGTGATGCGCCGCGCCGAGGAGCGCCCGGACGTCGACATCCGGTTCGAGTTCTCCCCGGAGGTCTTCAACCTCACCGAGCCGGACTTCGTCCTGGAGGTCTGCAACAGCCTCACCGAGCTGTGGGAGGCGAGCCCGGACCGGCCGGTGGTCCACAACCTGCCGGCGACGGTGGAGATCGCGACCCCCAACGTGTACGCGGATCAGATCGAGTACATGGACCGGCATCTGGCGCGCCGTGGGTCGGTGATCCTGTCGGTCCACCCGCACAACGACCGCGGCACCGGCGTCGCCTGCGCCGAGCTCGCCGTCCTGGCGGGGGCGCAACGGGTGGAGGGCTGCCTGTTCGGCAACGGCGAGCGCACCGGCAACGTCGACCTGGTGACCCTGGCCCTGAACCTGTACGCACAGGGCGTGAACCCGATGATCGACTTCTCCGACATCGACGCGGTGCGCGAGGTGGTGGAGTACTGCAACCGGCTGCCAATCCACCCCCGCCACCCCTACGGGGGCGACCTCGTGCACACGGCCTTTTCCGGCACCCACCAGGACGCCATCGCCAAGGGCATGGCCCACCACGCCAAGCAGGCCGCCGAGCGGGGCGTCCCCGCCCGGCAGGCCCCGTGGGCGGTGCCGTACCTGCCCATCGACCCGGGCGACATCGGCCGCACGTACGAGGAGGTCATCCGCATCAACTCCCAGTCGGGCAAGGGAGGCATCGCGCATCTCCTCCGCACCCATCACGGCCTGGACCTGCCCCAGGCCATGCGCCCGGACTTCTCCCGCACGGTGCAACACGTCACCGACGCCACCGGTCAGGAGCTCACCCACAAGGAACTGTTCGAGCTCTTCCGCGCCACCTACCTCGCCCCGGCCCTGGACGGCCCGGTCACCCTGATGTCCTGGAACACCGCGGAGACCGCGCCCGGCGCGCACCGGTTCACCTGCACACTGCGGATCGACGGGCAGGAACGCTCCTGCCAGGGCACCGGCAACGGGCCGCTGTCCGCCCTCTCCGAAGCCCTCCGTGCGGTCGGCATCACGGTCGACATCCTCGGCTACGCCGAGCACTCCACCACCACCGGACCGGGCAGCCCCGCGGTCGCCTACGCCGAGTGCCGCGTGGACGACGTCACCTGCTGGGGCGCCGGCTGGGACACCTCCGTCCTCACCGCATCGGTGCACGCGGTCATGGCCGCCGTCAACCGCTCCCGACGGGCCTCCTCGTGACCGCGCCCCCGGTGCTGCGCGTGACGGACGCGACCGTCGTCCGCGACGGCAATCCGATCCTGTACGAGGTGTCGCTGACGGTGCGGGCCGGCGAGCACTGGGCGCTGCTCGGCCCGAACGGGGCGGGCAAGAGCACGCTGCTCGGCCTCCTCGGCGCCGTCGCGCACCCCACCCGTGGCACCGTCGAGGTGCTGGGTCACCGGCTGGGGCGCGTCGACATGCGCGAGTTGCGGTCCCACGTCGGCCACGTCAATCCGCGGCACGACCTGCGCTCGCCCCTCACGGTGCACGACGTCGTGCTGACCGGGCTGACCAACACCGTCGAACGCGTTCCCCGCTGGACGCCGACACCCGAACAGGTCGCGATGGCCGACCGGGTGATCGGCCTGCTCGGCCTCGGCGAGCGCCACGGCGCGCGGTGGCCGACCCTGTCGCAGGGGGAACGGGGCCGGGCGCTCATCGCCCGCGCGCTGATGCCCAGCCCGCGGCTGCTGCTGCTCGACGAGCCCGCGACCGGTCTCGACGTCGCCGGCCGGGAACAGCTCATCGAGCGGCTCGACGAGCTGCAACACGCCTACCCGGAGCTCGCGTCCGTCCTGGTCACCCATCACCTGGAGGAGCTTCCTCCCGGGACGACCCACGTGCTGCTGCTGCGGGACGGGCGCTGCCTGGCATCGGGCCCCGCCGACGAGGTCCTCACCAGCGACCAGGTCAGCAAGTGCTTCGACCATCCCATCCGGCTCACTCGCGCGGAAGGACGGTGGAGCGTACGGGCGAACCGCCCGGCCCGGCCACGAGCCGGCTGAGGCTCGCGCCGGGAGCGGTCACACGTCGGTGACGCGCAGGCCGGCGTGCGAGCGGTAGCGGCGGTTGACCGAGATGAGGTTGGCGGTGAACGCCTCCACCTGGTGCGCGTTGCGCAGCCGCCCGCCGTAGACGCCGCGCACGCCGGGGATGACGGCCGCGAGGTCCTGGACGAGGTCAGTGGCCTCGCGGTCGTCGCCGAGCACCAGCACGTCGGTGTCCACCGTGTCGAGGTCGGGGTCCTCCAGGAGCACGGCGGAGACGTGGTGGAACGCGCCGACCACCCGCGACCCGGTGAGGATGGCCGCGGCCTGCTGGGCGGCCGAGCCCTCGGCGACGGCGAGGGCGTAGGCGCCCTGCCTGTCGAAGCCCAGCGGGTTGACGCAGTCGACCACGACCTTCCCGGCCAGCGCCGGGGCAAGTTCGGTGAGCAGCTCGGCGTGGCCGTCCCACGGGACGGCGACCACGACGATGTCGCCGGCGGCTGCCGCGTCGGCGTTCGCCGCGCCCCGCACCCGGCCGGGCAGCGCCGCGGCGGTCTGCGCCGCCCGGTCGGCGTCCCGCGAGCCGAGCACCACGTCGAGGCCCGCTGCGGCGAAGCGGCGGGCGAGGCCGCGTCCCTGCGGGCCGGTGCCGCCGAGCACGGCGACGGTACGGCCGCGAAGCGTGTCGCTGACGGTCATGCCGGTGTCCTCTCGTAGACGACGAGCGGGTTGCCGCAGGGGTCGACGACCACCGCCCGCCGCTCGTGCGGGCCGGCCTGCGGGGCACCGGCCGTGGCTCCGGCCGCCGCCAGCCCGGCCAGGCAGGCGTCCAGGTCGTCGACCTGCACGCTGAGCAGGGTCCGCCCGGCGACGGGCTGCTGGGTGGCGTCGGCGAGGCCGACGGTGACCGCGCCGTCGGTGACGGCGGCATACCGGTCGCCGTCGCGGAACCGCACCGTCAGGCCGAGGCTGGTGTAGAAGGCGAGTTGGGCGTCCAGGTCCCCGGCGGGGACGATCACGTGCCCGATCCTCATGGGCGGAACCTCGGCATGACCTCGCGGGCGAACCGCTCGACGATCTCGACGGAGCGCTCGATGGGCAGGCCGAGCCACTGGGCGCGGAAGACGAAGTGGTTGTAGCCGGCGTCGGCGAAGTCGCGGATCTTCGCGGCGATGTCGTCGGGCGAGCCGAAGAACAACGCCTTCTCCTTGATCGCGTCCCACTGCGACTCGAAGAAGTCCATGCCGTACTGGACGTACTCGCCGTAGGAGCGGCGCACCGCGTCGCCGGCCACCGCGAAGGCGGCCTCCGCCGAGTCCGCGACGCACAGGTCGCGGTGGATCGGGAACACCGCGCCGGCCTCGCCGAAGCCGGCCGCCCGGCGCTGCTGGCGGTAGTCGGCCAGGTTGCCGACGGCCCAGTTGCGGCGCACGTTCGACGGGGCCAGCCACGGCAGGCCCTGCCGGGCGATCCGGGCGATGCCCGTCGGGCCGTTCGCGCCGACCCACACCGGCGGGTGCGGGCGCTGCACGGGCAGGACGCTGCACCGTACGCCGTCGAGGGCGAAGTGTCTGCCCTCGTGGTGGACCGTCTCTCCCGTCCACAGCCGCTGCATCACCGCGAGGGCCTCGTTCATCCGCGACACGCGGGTGCGCCGGTCGATGCCGAACGACGCGAACTCGACGTCGCGGTAGCCGGAGCCGATGCCCAGCACGAACCGGCCGCCGGACATCTGGTCGATGGTCGCGATCTCCTCGGCCCAGTGCACCGGGTGGCCCAGCGGCAGGATGAGGATGCCGGTGCCGAGCTGCATGGTGCCGGAGTGGTCGACGAGCCGGCTCAGCAGCGGCAGCGGCTGCGGCGTGCGCAGCGACGACAGGTAGTGGTGGATGCCGAACACCGAGTCGTAGCCCAGGTCGCGGACGTGCTGGACGTACTCGACGGTCTCGCCGAGACGCCGGCCCAGGTCGTCGCCGGGGGCGTACTGGTGGTCGAGGAGGATGCCGAACCTCACGCCGCGCGCCTACTCTTCCCGGGACCGGGTGTCGCTGAGCCGGAAGTAGGGCGCCACCAGCCGGTCCCGGTCGGCCAGCGCCTGGGCGATGCCCTTCTCGCGGCGCTCCTTGAGGAAGTTCCAGTCGCCCTCGTCGAAGCTGACGTTGGTGGCCCAGCCGTGCCCGACCCAGCCGGTCATCGCGCCCAGGCCCTTGCCCCGGGCCTCCATGACCACCTGCATCATCGACTTGCCCATCATCAGCGAGTCCAGCGGCATCACCGCGATCGCGTCGGCGTAGTCGTCGACCCACCGCTGCAGCTCGTCGCGCTCGACGACCTTGGTGACCAGGCCCTTGCGCTCGCCCTCCTCCGCGCCGATGGCACGCATGGTCAGCATGACGTCCTTCATCGTCGTCAGGCCGACCTTCTCGATCCAGTGGTACATGTCCTGCGGCGCGGGGCCGAGGTAGCGGAACGCCGGATGGGTGAACCGGGCGTCCGGGGAGGCGATGACGATGTCGGCCGACAGCGCGATCTGGAAGTGGCCGCCGTAGCAGTAGCCCTGCACCTGGCAGATGGTCGCCTTCAGCGACTCGATGATCGGGCGGGTGAAGCCGGAGCTGAGCACGTTGCGGTCGGGCAGGATGCGCTGCCGCTGCGCCGGCCGCCGCCGCGACGCCTTGTCGGTGCCGGTCCGGTAGCCGATGTAGTGGCCCAGCTCGGCGGCGTCCGCGCCGGTGCCGAAGTGCTCGCCCTCGCCCTTGAACACGATGACCTTGACCCGGTCGTCGGTCTCGGCCTCCCGCACCAGGTCGCCGACCCGCTCGAACGCGGCCACCGGGATGGCGTTGAGCCGCTCCGGACGGTCGAAGGTGATGGTCGCGACCGACCGCTGTTCGTCGACGTCATAGCGGACGTACTTCGCGAGGACCTCGGGGTCGACCTCCATGTTCTCGACGTCCCACTGGTGTTCCAGAAGCTCGGCTTCGGTCTTCTTCACGGCGGTTCCTTAGGTGGCGGGGGTGCGGAAGGCGGGGAGCACTTCGGTGGCGAACAGCCGCAGCGAGGCGCGCAGCTTCTCGGTGGGCATGCCCAGCCACCCGGGACGGAAGATGAGGTGGTCGAAGCCCAGGTCGCGCAGGGCGGAGATCCGTTCGACGAGGAACTCCGGGGAGCCCAGCAGCAGCGTGTTGCGCACCAGCTCGTCGAACCGGTCCCGCTGCCAGCGCAGCGCCGGGTACTCGGCGTACGTCGAGTACTCGACGCGGGCGTGCGGCAGCGCCTCCTCGACGGCCCGCTCGGTGGTCGGCGCGCAGTACAGCTCGACGCCGACGGGCCGCTGCACGGTCGCCGGGTCGCGGCCGTACTCGGCCAGGGCCTCGTTGTAGACGGCCAGGTGCTCGGGCAGGAAGCGGCGGCTCGGGGAGTTGCCCGGCGCGTACCAGGCGTCGCCGAGGCGGGCCGCCCGGCGGACGGCCTTCCTGCCGCCCGCGCCGATCCAGATCGGCGGGCCGCCCGGGGTCAGCGGGCGCACCCCGATCGTGGCGTCGGTCTGCGGGTAGAACTCGCCCTCGTGGGTGACGGGCTGCCCGGTCCACAGGGCCCGGATCAGCCGCAGGCTCTCGTCGAAGCGGCGGAACCGGGTCTCCGGGTCGATGCCGAACGCGGCGAACTCGTTGTCGCGGTAGCCGGCGCCGACGCCGAGGACCACCCGCCCGCCGGAGAGGTGGTCGAGGGTGGCGAACTCCTCGGCGACGTGCACCGGGTGGAACATCGGCAGCAGCAGGATGCCGGTGCCGAGCAACATGTCGCCGGAGCGCGGGATGAGGCTGGCCAGCATGGAGATCGGCTGCGGCGTGGCCAGGTTGGACTGGAAGTGGTTGATCGTCCACACCGAGTCGTAGCCCAGCTCGGCGGCCAGCTCGACGGTGCCGAACAGGTCGTCGAGGTGTCTGCGCAGGTCGTCGCCGTGCGGGTACTGGTGCGACGCCATGATGCCGAACCTCATCGGCTTCCCCCCTCCTGCGACACGGCTGCCGCTGCGCGGCTGGTCTTGCCGGTGCTGCTGCGTTCCAGGGCGGGCACGAACTCGACCCGCCGGGGCGTTTTGAAGTGGGCGAGGCGGTCCCGGGCGTACGCGACGACGGCGTCGGCGAGGTCGGCGTCGGTGACCGCGTCGTCGGCCGCCCGCACGACGAGCGCCACCGGGATCTCGCCCAGCCGGTCGTCGGGGCGGCCGAGCACCCGCACGTCGCGCACGAGCGGGTGCTCGCGCAGCACGTCCTCGATCTCCTCGGGCCACACCTGGAAGCCACCGCACTTGATCATGTCGCGCTTGCGGCCGACGAGGAACAGGACGCCGTCGGCGTCGACGTAGCCGATGTCGCCGGTGTGCACCCAGCCGTCGCGGACCAGGTCCCGGGACGCCTCCGCGTCGTCGACGTACCCCCGGGTGAGCGCGGACCGGACGACCACCTCGCCCGAGGAGCCGATGGGCAGGGCCCCGCCCGCGTCGTCGCGGATCTCCAGCTCCACGCCCGGGTAGACCCGGCCGGCCGACCCGGGCTTCCACCGCCCGGCCTTCATGTCCCGGCCGGTCCAGCCGGCGATGTGCCCGGCCTCGGTCGAGCCGTAGTTGACCAGGATCGGCACCCGGTAGCGCTCCTCGAAGGCGCGCCGCACCGGCCACGAGATCGCCTGCCCGGCCACGAGGACGGACTTGACGCCATGGAACGGCAGGTCCCGTTCGGCGTGCACGATGTCGAAGACCATCGTGGGCAGCAGGAAGAGGTTGTCGAACGCGAACCGGTCCATCAGGCCGGCGAGCCGGTCGACGCCGAAGCGTTCCCAGACCACGGCGGCCCGCCCGACGAAGTACGCGAACAGCAGCGAATGCTGGCCGCCGCTGTGGAACAGCGGCAGGGCGATGAGGTTGGGGGCGGCGTCGGGCGTGGCGGTGCCCTCGGCGTCGGTGCCGGTGCTGACCCGGGCCAGCCGCCCCAGCGACTCGCGGGTCCCGCCGTGGGTGACGCTGACCGCCTTCGGCCGCCCGGTGGTGGTGCCGCCGGTGAACAGGATGCACGCCTCGGCCTCGGGCGCGACGTCGACCGCCGGCACCCGCGCCTCGTGCCGCCACGGCAGCGCCGCCGCCCCGGCGAGCGGTTCCGCGACGCTACGCACCGGCGGCGCGTCCCCGGCGGCGGCGAGGAACTCGGCGACCACGTCGGGGCGACGGTCGTCGACGAGCAGCAGGCGCGGGTGGGTCTTCGCGACCGACTCGGCCAGCTCGGCGGCGTTGTAGAGGCTGCTCACGGTGACCGGGACCGCGCCGATCTTCCACGCCCCGAAGAGGAAGAAGACGATCTCGGGGCCGTTGGTCAGGTAGCAGGCGACGCGGTCGCCGGGGTCGACGCCCTCGGCGCGCAGCGCGGCGGCGACCCCGCCGGCGAGCAGGTCGATCTGGTCGAACGTCCACGACCGGCCGTCCTCGCCGTACAGACCCGGGACGTCGGGGCGGTCGGCGCAGCGCCGGTCGAGGATGCGGGCGAGGTTGCCGGCGCTCATCGGGACGCCTCCCGTCCGGTCGGTGCGGTGTCGACGCGCGCGATGACCTCCGCGCCGAAGCGGGCGAGCTGCTCCATCGCCTCGTCCTGGTCGGCGCCGACGAACTGGTGGCGCAGGGAGACCTCCGTGATGCCGAGGTCGGTCTGCCAGCGGCGCAGCTTGTCGACGATCTCGTCGGCCGACCCGACGAGGCAGTCCTCGGCGAGGTAGCGGTCGAGGTCGAGGGACTGGGCCTCGTCCCACGACTTGTAGCCCGCGTACTGGCGCTCAAGGTGGGGGCGGACGGCCGCGACGGCGCTGGCGTAGCTGTCGCCGAGGTACGCCTCGCGGGTCATCGGGTACTCCCGGTCGAGGGCGAAGCCGCGCTCGGCGAGGTCGGCGCGGTAGATGCCAAGCAGCCGGGCCAGCTCGGCGTCGTTGCCCTTGGGGCCGATGAGCCACGGCGCGTCCAGCCGGGCGGCCCGGCGGATCGCGGGCTCGGCGAACGCGCCGATCCACAGCGGCGGGCCGCCGGGCTGCACCGGGCGCAGCGCCAGGGACGCGCCGGGGACCTCTCCCCAGCTGCCGGCGAGGTCGACCGTCTCGCCGTTCCACAGCGACCGCAGCGTCGGCACGTACTCGCGCAGGCGGCGCAGCCGGTCGTCCCAGGCGACGCCGAAGGCGGCGGTCTCCCGCCTGCGGTAGCCGGCGCCGACGCCGACGGTCAGCCGGCCGCCCGAGAGCACGTCGAGGGACGCGAGGTCCTCGGCGAGCGCGACCGGGTTCAGCAGCGGCGCGAGCAGCACCCCGAAGCCGATGCGGACCCGCGAGGTGGCGCGGGCGAGGTACCCGGCGAGCGGGATCGGCTGGACGAACGCCGACCGGGCCAGGTAGTGGTGGCCGAGGTAGACGGCGTGGAAGCCGGCCGCCTCCGCGGCGGCGGCCTGGGCGAGCACGCCGTCGATGCCGTCGACGGCGGAGGCCGACGGGTCGAACTGGGCGCTGAGGAAGCAGCTGATCCTCACCCGACGACCGCCTCGGTGACGGGCGGGGCGACCGGGGCGGCGTCGGCCTTCTCCTGGGCGCGGAAGTGCGGGATGACCTTCCCGGCGAACTCCTCCATCGACCGCAGCGCGGCCCGGCGGTCCAGCGACGGGATCCGCAGCCAGCCGATGTAGTGGTTGATGCCGAGCTGTTCGCGCAGCATCTCGATGGTCTCGATGACCCGCTGCGCCGAGCCGAAGTTGCCGCCGTGGGTCAGCGTCTGCTCCAGGGTCAGCAGCTCGATGTTCTTCGCGACGGCCGCGTAGTAGGAGCGTTCCTGTTCGATGGCCTCCTCCGAGCCGGGGATGACCTTGCCGACCGACTTGTAGTAGTTCATCGCGGCCAGGGCGGCCTCCCGCAGGCCCTCCTCGCCGTCGCCGCACCAGACCTGCTGCATGAACGGCAGCTCGTAGTCGGCGATGTCGAACCCGTTGTCCCGCATGCTCTGCCGGTAGAGGCCGAAGTTCTTCTGCATGATGCCCAACGGCGTGAAGTTCGGCGAGGTGATGATCGACTCGCCGACCGCGCCGCGCTCGCGGAAGCTGTCCGGGGAGACGGTGCCCTGGAGGATCGGCGGGCCGCCGGGGGTGTGCGGGCGCGGGTAGGTCGTGACGTTGTCGTAGTGGAAGATCTGGCCGTGGTAGGAGAAGTTCTCCTGTGACAGCGCCAGCCGCAGGATCTCCAGGGTCTCCTGGTAGCGCTGCTTGGACTCCTCCAGGGGGATGCCGAAGCCGGCGAACTCGGCGGGCTGGTAGCCCCGGCCGACGCCGATGCGGACCCGGCCGCCGCTGAGCACGTCGAGGGCGGCGATGTCCTCGGCCAGGCGCAGCGGGTGGTGCAGCGGCAGCACGAGGACGGCGGTGCCGATGGTGATCCGCCGGGTCCGCTCGGCGACGGCCATGCCGAAGTTCACCGGGCTGCCGAGGATGCCGTACTTGGAGAAGTGGTGCTCGGCCAGCCAGATCGAGTCGAAGCCCAGCTCGTCGGCCAGCTGGATCTCGTCGAGGGTCTCCCGCAGCACCTGGTGGTCCGATGAGCCGTCGCTCACCGGGAACAGGTTCATGATTCCGAACTTCACGGCCTCTCCTCGTTTATTCCGACCAGCCGGTATGTTACTGCCGTGGTAGATGGCCTGCAAGGGTTGCGCAGGTCAGGCCCCTGCGGCGCGCCCGGAAACGGGCAGCGCGCCGACACGCGCGCCGACCCGCAGCTCGCCGGCGCGGCGGCGGTGCCACGAGCCGCGCCCGAACCGGGCGTCGAGCACGAGCGCCCGGCGCAGGAACAGGTGCGGGTCCGCCTCCATCGTGATGCCCATCCCGCCGTGCACCTGGATGCACCGCTCGGCGGCGAAGACCGCCGCCCGCCCGGCCGCGGCCTTCGCCGCGTGCACCTGGATGCCGGCGTCGGGGCGACCGGTGTCGACCGCCCACGCGGCGTACAGGGTCAGGTCCCAGGCGGCCTTGCGCGCCGTGGCGGCCTCCGCGAGCTGGAACGCGACCCCCTGGAACGAGCCGATCACCCGGCCGAACTGCCGGCGGGTGCGGGCCTGCTCGGCGGCCAGGTCGATCGCGCCCTGCGCGACCCCGCACAGCTCGGCGGCCACCACCAGCGCGGCGCGCCGCACGCCCGCGCCGGCGGGCGTCACCCGCCCGGGCGCGGCCAGGGTGACGTCCGACAGCGGCACCGACGGGTCGACGGAGTCCCGCGCGGCGACCCCGGCCGCCCCGGCGGTCCAGACCCCGTCGGGGCCCAGGACGGCGACGCCGTCGGCCTGCGCCGCGTACGGCACCAGGGTCCGCACCAGCGGATCGGGCGACGCCCCGTCCGCCCAGCCGGAGCCGCCCGGCACGTCGACGGCGCAGGTGAGCACCCGGCCGCCGGAGAGCACCTCGTCGGGCAGCGGGTCGGGCCGGTCGCCGCCGCTGAGGAGTTGGACGGCCGCCGCGTGCGCCGGGAACCGGCTCGGCACGAGCCGCTCGCCGAGCGCCTCGACGGCGACCAGCAGGTCGATCAGGTGCGACCCGACGCCGCCTGCGGCCTCGGGCACCCCGAGGAGGCCGAAGTCGCCCAGCAGCGGGCCGTCGCAGGCCGGGGCGCGCCACGGGCCCGTCAGGGCGTCGCGGGCCCGGGCTTTCTCCCCCGCCGCGAGGGCGGCGACGGTGTCGCCGATCTCCCGCTGCTCCGGGGTGAAGGTTGCTCGCATGTGGCCACTCCGCTCAGCGTGAGCGGGGCAGGTTCAGCACCCGCTCCGCGAGGATCGACTTCTGGACTTCCTCCGTGCCGCCCTCGATGGTGTGGGCGCGGGCGCGCAGGTAGCGGCGCATCCGGGCGGCGGCCCCGTCGCCGTCGAGCAGCACGCCGCCGGCCTCGTCGAGCTGCACGGCGAGCCGGTTGGCGTTCTGCACCACCTGCGCCCACAGGCTCTTGAGCGCCGACGTCTCCGGGCCCGGCACGCCGCCGGCCCGGCTCTCACCGAGCATGCGCATCGACCCGATCCGGACCGCCTCGGCGTCGCAGTGCAGCGCGCCCACGGTGTCGAGGAACGCGCCGTCGTCGGCCACGCCGCGCGCGACCGCGAGGTCGACGACCCGGTCCACCGCCTGCCGGGCCCACACCCACAGGTTCAGCGCCATGCTGCCGCGCTCGAACGCCAGGGTGGTGAGCGCGACGTTCCACCCGTTGCCGACGCCGCCGAGCACGTCGGAGTCGGGCACGAAGACGTCGTCGAGGAACATCTCGTTGAACTCGGTGTCGCCGTTGATCATCTCCAGGGACCGGACGGTGAAGGCGTCCATCGGGGCGAGGAAGTAGGTGATGCCCCGGTGCTTCGGCGCGTCCGGGTCGGTGCGCGCCAGCAGCAGGCACTTCGACGCATTGTGCGCGTTGGACGTCCAGATCTTCGCGCCGTTGACGCGCCACCCGCCGTCGACCCGGGTCGCGGCCGTGCGCAGGCTCGCCAGGTCGGAGCCGGAGCCGGGCTCGCTGAAGCCCTGGCACCAGTACGTCTCGCCGCGCAGGATCCCGGGCAGGTGCCGCGCCTGCTGCTCGTCGGTGCCGTGGGCGATGATCGTGGGCCCGGCAAGCATCATGCCGACCCCGTTGAGCGGGTACGGCGCGCCGCGCACGGCGGCCTCCTCGTTGAAGATCGCCTGCGCCAGCGAGTCCATGCCCCGGCCGCCGTGCGCGGTCGGCCACGACAGGCCGGCCCAGCCGCCGGCGCACAGCCGGTCCTGCCACACCCGCGACCAGTGCTCGCGCTCGTCCTGCGACAGCTCCTCCTGGTCGGGCACGTCGGCCAGCGCCTTGTCGAGCCAGTCGCCGACCTCGCGCCGGAACGCCAGGTCGGCGTCGCTGTCAGCGAAGTCCATGCCCATCCCCCACCGGGTCGTCGTCGATGCCGCTCACGCGGAGAGCTCCTCGGAGCGCGTGAGCCGGGCCTTGTAGAGCTTGCCGTTCGGGTCGCGCGGCAGCGCGTCGCGCACCACGTACGACACCGGGCGCTTCGGCTTGGCCAGCCGCTGCGCGAGGTGGCCGCGCAGCGCCGCCACGGCCGCGTCGGCGTCGGGCGCGACGTCGGCCAGCACGACGTGCGCCTGCGGCACCTCGCCGAACTCCTCGTCGGGCACGCCGATCACGCCGGCGTCGACGACCCAGTCGTGTTCGAGCAGCGCCGCCTCGATCTCGGCCGGGTAGACGTTGACGCCGCCGACGAGGATCAGCTCGGCCGCGCGGCCGGTGACGTAGAGGAAGCCGTCGGCGTCGACGTGGCCGACGTCCCAGACGGTCATCAGGCCGTCGCGGCGCGCGCCGTCGGTCTTGCCGGGGTCGTTGTGGTATTCGACCCGGTCGTCACCCTGGCGCATGTAGACGATGCCGGTCTGCCCGACGGGCACCTCGTTGCCCAGCTCGTCGAGGATCTTCAGGGTGGAGATCGAGGCCGGGCGGCCGACCGTGCCGGGGTGGGCGAGCCACTCGTGGGGGCGCGCGATGGTGGTGCCGACCTCGGTCGAGCCGTAGTACTCGTAGACGACGGGGCCGAACCAGTCGAGGATGCGCTGCTTGACCTCGCGGGGGCAGGGCGCCGCGCCGTGCAGCACGTAGCGCAGCGAGGAGACGTCGTAGGCGTCGCGCACCTCGGCGGGCAGTTGCAGCAGCCGGTAGAAGTGGGTCGGCACCATGCTGGTGCCGGTGACCCGCTGCTGGTGGACCCGCCGCAGGAAGCCCTCCGGCGTCCAGCCGTCCATCAGGACCAGGGTGCCGCCGGCGTGCAGCGCGCCCATGGCCGGGGTGATGTTGGCCGAGTGGTACATCGGCGCGGAGACCAGCCAGGACGCGAACGCGGGGCGTTCCATCCCGAATTCCTTGAACAGCCAGACGTACGTCAGCGCCCCGGTGTCGGCGTCGACGCCGCTGAGCGGTCGCTTGACGCCCTTCGGGCGGCCGGTGGTGCCCGAGGTGTACATCATCAGCGAGCCGGCCGGCGTGTCCTGCGGGCTCGTGTCGGGCATGCCCTCGGTGAGCGCCGACAGCGGGCGGGCCCGGTCGGTGCCGGGCGTGCCGTCGACGAAGACCTGGATATCGGGGGCGGCCCCGGCGGCGGCGACCACCACGTCCTCGACGCGGGCGGAGCCGACGACCACCTTCGCGCCGCTGTCGGCGAGGATGTAGCCGACCTCGGGCGCGGTGAGGTGGTAGTTGAGCGTCACGAGGTAGAGCCCCGACTGCATCGCCGCGAGATAGAGCGCCACCATGCCGGGGCTGTTCGTCATGACCGCCGCGACCGTGTCGCCGGCCCGGAGGCCCGCCCGGGTGCGCAGGCCGTGCGAGATCCGGTTCACCTCGGCGAACAGCTCGCCGTAGGAGATCCGCCGATCGTCGGCGGTCACGATCGCGCACAGGTCCGGTTCGGCGACGGCCCACAGCCGAAACCCCGTCCGTTCCTCGCTCATCGGACTCCTTGAATTAAATTCCGACCATCCGGTATGTTGTTGTCACACAGTAAGGGAGCCGTCCGACGATGTCCATACCCGTGAGCGACGCACACGCCGCCAGCTACCGCGCCCGCCAGGTGCCGGACCCCGTCCAGGTCGTCGACGGCGTCTGGGGCATCCCGATCCCCCTGACCGGCAGCGCCCTGCGCTACGTCACCGTCTACCTGGTCGACACCGGCGACGGCCCGGTCCTCGTCGACGCCGGCTACGACCACCCGGCCTGCTGGGCGGCGTTCCGGCGGTCGGTCGAGTCGCTCGGCCACCGGGTCGAGGCCATCACGACCGTCTTCCTCACCCACAACCACCCCGACCACGTCGGCTTCGCCGCCCGCCTGCGGGAGGTCTCCGGGGCGCGCGTCGTCATGGGCCGCGCCGACGACTTCGCCACCGCGCACCGCACGCGCGGCACCTTCCTCGCCCAGCTCCGCGCCGCCCTCGACCTCACCGGCGCGCCGGCCGACGTCGTCGACGGCATGTACGCCGACGCCGTCGCGGTCGCCGAGCACCACGAGACGCTGCGGCTCGACGTGGCCCTCGACGCCGACACCGAGTTCCGCTTCGGCGGGGTGACCATCCGCGCCGTGCCCGCCCCCGGGCACACCTACGGGCACACGGTCTTCCACGACACCCGCGGCCTGGTCTTCACCGGCGACACGATGATGGCCGAGGGGCCGACCCAGCTCGCGATCGTGAGCCGGCCCGACGACGACCCGGCCGGCGACCTGCTGCGCACCCTGGCGCGCATCCGCGACCTCGGCGCGGCCGTCGCCTGCCCCGCCCACCAGTTCCCCTACCGGGACGTGGCGGCGCGCGCCGACGCGCTCGCGGCCTTCCACCGGGGCGAGGTCGACCGGGTCCGGGACCTGGCCCGCGACGGCGTCGACGCCTGGCGGCTCGCCCCGCGGCTGCCGTGGCGCAAGCCGTGGGACGACCTCGGCCGGGGCACCCGGCGCTTCTCCCTGATGCACACCCTCGCCCTGCTGCGACACGTCACCGCCGCCCGGTAGGCGGCAGCGGCCGGGCGTCAGCCGCGCCCGGGCTCGGCGTACGCCCAGTCCGGCCGCAGCCCGGCGCGCAGCTCCCGCAGGGTCCGCTTGAGCACCTTCCCCGACGGGTTCGTCGGCAGCTCCGCCACCAGGTAGACCTCCTTCGGCAGCTTGAACCGGCCGAGCCGCTGCCGGGCGTACGCGATCAGGTCCTCGGCCCGAAGCCCCGGCCGGCCGACCACGAACGCCACCGGCACCTCCACCCACACGGGGTGCGGCGCGCCCACCACCGACGCGGCGAGCACGAGCGGGTGCCCGGCGAGCACGTTCTCGATCTCGGCGCTGGCGATGTTCTCCCCGCCGCTGCGGATCATGTCCTTGAGCCGGTCGCGGATGTAGAGGTAGCCGTCGGCGTCGAGGCAGCCGACGTCGCCGGTGTGGAACCAGCCGTCGCGGAACGCGGCCCGCGTCGCCTCCGGGTCGTCGAGGTAGCCGGGGCTCACCTTCGGCCCCCGCGCGACCACCTCGCCGCTCTCGCCGGCCGGCACGTCCCGGCCGTCCGGGTCGACCACCCGCACCTGGACCCACGGCACCGGCAGGCCCACCGAGCCCTGCTTCGATTCCTGGTGCGCGGCGTCGAGGTAGGTCAGCCCGCTGCACGTCTCGGTGAGGCCGTAGCCCTCGATCAGGCGCGCGTCGGGGAACAGCCGTCGCGCCACGGCGAACAGCGCCGACGTCACCTGCGAGTAGATGACCCAGCGCACCGACGACAGGTCGGCCGCCACGTCCGTGCGGCGGCGGAGCATGTCGAGCATCGTCGCCGCCATCACCATGCCGGTGATCCGTTCCGCCTCGATCGCCCGCAGCACGGCCGCCGGCTCGAACCGCCGCAGCAGCACCATCGCGCCGCCGACGTGCCAGATGCCGTAGCCGGGCAGGTCGGTGCCGCCGACGTGGTAGAGCGGCGCGAAGTTGAGGATCCGGTCGCCGCGGCGCAGCCCCAGCTCCACGATCTGCGCGTGCATGTTCATGTTCACGTTGCCGTGGGTGAGCATGACCCCCTTGGGCAGGCTGGTCGTGCCGGAGGTGTAGACGATCCGTTGCAGGGCGGCGTCGTCGAGGTCGGCGTCGGCGACCCGGGCCCCCCGGTGGGCGTCGATCACCGCCCGCAGGTCGAGCCAGCCGTCGCCGATCGGTTCGAGGGCGAACCGGCGCACCCCCGCCGGGCCGGGACCACCGGCGGCCGGCGCGGCGTCGGTCGGCCCGGCGTCGGTCAGGGCGGCCTCCGTCAGGGCGGCCTCCGTCAACGCCGCGAACTCCGGGACGGTCGCGACCGCCTGCACCCGGGCGTGCGCGAGCAGCCGCGCCAGCTCCCCCGCCGTCAGCCGGTAGTTCAGCGGCACGAACACCGCGCCGAGCTTCGCCAGCGCCAGGGACAGGAGGAGGAACTCCGGGACGTTGTTCGCCACGATCGCCACCCGGCTGTCCCGGCGTACCCCCTCGGCCGACAGGCCGGCGGCCAGGGCGTTGACGTCGGCGTCGAGCTGCCGGTGGGTCCACCGGCGGCCCTCGAAGACGAGCGCGTCGGCGTCGGCGAAGCGCCGGGCGTTGCCGGCCAGCATCGCGGCGAGGTTCGCGGTGCTCACCCGGCCACCGCCGGCCCCCGGCGCAGCAGCGTCTTCAGGACCTTGCCGGAGTCGTTGCGCGGCAGCGCGGCGACGACCTCGACGTGCTTGGGCACCTTGTACCGGGCCAGTTCGGCCCGGCAGTGCCCGCGCAGGTCCTCGGCGGTGGCGGTCGCGCCGTCGCGCAGGACGACGAACGCCTTCGGCACCTCGTCCCACTGCGGGTCCGGCACGCCCACGACGGCGACCTCGGCGACGTCGGGGTGCCGGGCGAGGACCCGTTCGATCTCGGCGCTGGCGACGTTCTCCCCGCCGGACTTGATCAGGTCGGCGCGGCGGTCCACGAACCACAGGTAGCCGTCGGCGTCGATTCGCCCGACGTCGCCGGTGAGGAACCAACCGTCGCGGCGGGTCCGCCGGTTGGCCTCGTCGTCGTTCCAGTAGCCGGGCGAGACCTTCTCGCCGCGCACGACGATCTCCCCCGCCACGCCGGGTGCGACGGGCCGGAAGTGCTCGTCGACGATCCGAATGTGCACGCCGGGGAACGGCGCGCCGAGCGCGCCCAGCTTCGACTCCTCGTGGGCGGCGTCCATATAGCAGACGCCGTTGCACAGCTCGGTCATGCCGAACGTGTCGACGAGGCGCACGTGCGGCAGGCGGCGCTTCACCTCCCGCCGCACGCCCGGCGCGACGCCGGCGAAGAGCAGGTAGCGCAGCGCGGCGAGGTCCGGCGGGTCGGGCAGGTCCAGCACGCCGAAGAGGATCTGCGCGGCGAGCACCATGCCGGTGATCCGCTCCTCGGCGGCGATGCGGGCGATGTCCGCCGCCTTGAACGTCGGCGTGAGCACCATCGTCGCGCCCGCCACGAACGTCGCCAGGCCCGGCGCCTCCAGGCCGCTGACGTGGAACAGCGGCGCGGAGACCAGGATGCGGTCGGCGCTGGTCAGCTCCAGTTCGAGGACCTGCGCGAGGTGGTTCGCGGCCAGGTTGCCGTAGGTGTGCACGACCCCCTTGGGCCGGGCCGTGGTGCCCGAGGTGTAGAGCAGCCGGTGCACGTCGGCGGGGCCCTTCTCGGCGTCGGCGACCCGCACGCCGGCCGGCTGCCCGGCGAGCAGATCAACCAGCCGCCGCGCGCCGCCGACGACCCGCTCGCCGTTGGCGACGAGGGTCCGCAGCCCGGTCGCGGTCGCCAGCCGGGCCGCGTCGTCGGCGAAGTCGTCGTCGTAGAGCAGGCCGGTGACCCCGGCCTGGTCGAGGACGTACGCCTGCTCGGTGACGTGCAGCCGCCAGTTCAGCGGCACCGAGATCGCGCCGATGCGGCTGAGCGCGAGCAGCTCGATGACGTAGGTGGCGGTGTTGCGCCCCAGCACGCCGACCAGGTCGTCGGCGGTGATGCCGGCGGCGAGCAGCGCCGCCGCGTGCCGGTCGACGTCGGCGTCGAGCGCGGCGTACGTGAAGCGGCGGTCGCCGTCGACGAGGGCCTCCCGGTCGGCGCGGCGCAGCGCCTGCCGGCGCAGGTGCTCGGTGACGTTGCCGGCCGCCATCAGTTGCCGCCGCCGTCGCGCCGCCGGGCCAGGATCTCCTCCCGGGACGGCAGCGACACGAACTCCAGCAGGTTGCCGTCGAGGTCGCGGGCCGCGAACGCGGTGATGTGGCCGTAGTTCTCCAGCAGCACCCGGTTGGGTGCGGTCAGGCAGTCGGCGCCCAGGTCGGCCAGCCGCCGGTGCAGCTCGTGGATCTCGTCGAGCGGCACCTCGAAGCTGAGCAGGAAGGGCCCCAGCTCCAGGTGACCGCCGGTCGCCGTCCGGGTCGGGACGCCGTTCCACTCGATGAGTTCGAGCTGGCCGACGCGGCTGGGCCCCTGGAGGTACTGCACCTTCCCGGTGGTGCCGGCGGGCAGGCCCAGCGACACCTCGATCCCGGGCCCGCCGACGTCGGTGCGCAGCGTCCTGCGGTAGCCGAGGGCCCGCTCGTAGAAGTCCGCGGCCCGGTCGACGTCGGAGACGGTGATGGCCACGTGGTGCACTTCGCTGACCGGCATGGTGACTCGCTTCCTGTGTGATCCTGGTCCGCGCCGGCTCAGGCCGGTCCGGTCGGCCCGGCCAGGACCCGCTGGATCAGCGTGACCTCGTCGGCGCCGCTGTCGGGCACGACGAAGTCGTCGAGCCGGCAGATGTCGTCGATCGCCCCGTCGATGTCGTCGGGGGTGGCCGGCTCGGGCCCGCCGTACCAGCCGGGGGTGACGCCGAGGAAGATCCGCCCGACCCGGCCGCCGCCGACGGTGAGGACGTGCCGGTTGATCCGGCACCGCTCGGACGCGAGGTACGTCGCCACGGCCGCGACGTGCCGCGGGTCGAACCGGTCGGCCAGGTCGCCGAGGAGGTTCTCGGTCATCCGGGTCGCCGCGGTGGGCGCGATCGCGTTGACCAGGATGCCGTGCCGGGCGCCCTCCAGCGCGAGGACGTTCATCAGGCCGATCAGCCCGGCCTTCGCCGCGCCGTAGTTGGCCTGGCCGAAGTTGCCGAACAGCCCGGACGACGAGCTGGTCAGCACGATCCGGCCGTAGCCGCGTTCGACCAGGTGCGGCCAGGCGGGGCGCAGCACGTGGAACGCCCCGGCCAGGTGCACGTCGAGCACGGCGGTGACGTCGTCGTCGCCCATCTTGGCCAGGGTCCGGTCCCGCAGGATGCCGGCGTTGTGGATGACGGCGTCGAGGCGTCCGTACGCGTCGACGGCGCGGCCAACCAGGTTCGCGCCGCCCTCGGCGGTCGCGACCGAGTCGGTCGAGGCGACGGCGACGCCGCCGGCCGCACGGATCTCGGCGACGACCTGCTCGGCCGCGCCGGACGAGCCCGACCCGTCGACCGCGCCGCCGAGGTCGTTGACGACCACCGCCGCGCCCCGCTCGGCGAGGCTGAGGGCGTGGGCCCGGCCGATGCCGTTGCCGGCCCCGGTGACGACGACGACCCGGCCGTCGAGGGTGACCCGGGCGCTCATCGCTCGTTTCCCAGGACCGCCACGAACGCGACGCAGGAGCCCGGCTGCCCGCCGAGGTTCTGCGCGACCGCCAGCCGGGCGTCGGGCACCTGCCGGGGGCCGGCCTCGCCGCGGAGCTGGGTGAAGCACTCGAACATCATCCGCAGCCCGGTCGCGCCGATCGGGTGGCCGAACGACTTGAGGCCGCCGTCGGTGTTGACCGGCAGCGCCCCGTCGAGGTCGTAGCGGCCGTCGAGGACGTCGCGCCAGGCTTTGCCGCGTTCCGAGAACCCGAGGTCCTCCATGAGCACCACCTCCGTCGGTGTGAAACAGTCGTGCACCTCGGCCAGGGAGATCTGGGACGCCGGGTCCGTGACGCCGGCCTGCTCGTATGCCTGCCGGGCCGCCGCGACCACCTCCGGGAAGGTGGTGAAGTCGTAGCCGTCGGTGGCCAGCCCGGCTCCCGACCCGGCGACGAAGCCCATCCCCCGCAGGTAGACGGGCCGGTCGGTGTAGCGGTGGGCGTCCTCGGCGCGCACGAGGATCGCGGCGGCGGCCCCGTCGGAGACGCCCGAGCAGTCCATGACGCCCAGCGGCCCGGCCACGCGCGGGGAGTTCTCCACCGTCTCGGCGGTCACCGCCCTGCGGAACTGGGCGCGCTCGTTGCGCGCGCCGTTGGCGTGGTTCTTCACGGCGACCCGGGTCAGGGCGTCGCGCATGCCGCGCGCGTCCACCCCGTACGCCCGCTGGTAGGCGGGGACGAGCAGGGAGAACCCGGCGGGGGCGGTCCAGTCGACGTCGGTGCCGTCGGCGGGCGGGTAGACGGCGGACAGCCCCGAGTAGGAGGAGTCCTTCAGCTTTTCCACCCCGGTCGCCATGACCACGTCGTACGCCCCGGACGCGACGGCGTACGCGGCGTTGCGGAACGCCTCGGAGCCGGTGGCGCAGTAGTTCTCGACGCGGGTGACGGGCTTGCCGGTCAGCCGCAGCGGCCGGGCGAGGGTCTGCCCGGACATGCCCGAGCCCTGCGTGCCGACCCAGAACGCGTCGACGTCGTCGAGGGTGAGCGCGGGCAGCGACCCGACGCACTCCCGCACGGCGTCGACGAGCAGGTCGTCGGCCGAGGCGTGCCAGTGGTCGCGGAACGGGGTGCAGCCCATCGCGACGATCGCGACGTCGTTGACCGTGCGCCTACTGGCCATCGGTGGTGTCCTTTCCGGACGGGGCGTCCTGGGACGCCGGGCGGAGCTTCCAGAAGTAGTTGTGGATTCCGTCGGTGGTCCACAGCCGCCGGAAGGTCGGCGTCATCGCCATGCCCACCGTGACGTCGGCGGGCGCGACGTCGGTCGCGTACGCGCTGAGCCGGCCGCCGCCGTCGACGTCGGCGACGACGACCGCGACCTCCGGCTCCGGCATGGTGGTCAGGTGGTCGCGGGTCACCGACACGACCCGGGCTGCGCGCTCGCGCAGCGAGACCTTCCCGGTGGCGTCGGGGGCCCCGGCGATGCCGCAGGCGGCGCAGACCCGGCCGGGGGGCGTGGTGACCGCGCCGCAGGCGCCGCAGCGGCTGCCCTCCAGCCGGTACTTCCAGCCGGCGCGGCGGTGCATCGGCGGGGCCGCCGGGGCGGGCGCCGCCGGCCGGGCCGGGCCCTGCACGTCGAGCAGCCCCCGCCAACGCAGGTAGCGGCCGTAGCCGAGGGGCTGCCGCGCGGCGAGCTGGTCGCGCACGGACGGTCCGCCGCGCGCCGCGCGTACCCCGTCGCCGACGCGGAAGACGAACGCGTCGGCGCCCTCGGTGGCCGACAGCAGCAGGATCGTCTGGCCGGGGCGCGCCTCGTCGAGCGCGGCGGCGAGCAGCAGCCCCGGGTGGGCGGCCCCGGTGAAGCCGGTGGCCCGCTCGATCGTCGCGTCCCGGCCGTCGCCGCCCAGCGCCCGGCGCAGCGCCGCCGCCGCGCGCGGGTTCGACGACGACACGACGACGGTGTCGACGGCGTCGAGGGACGCCTCGGCCAGGGCGCGGCGGGCCGCGTCGAGGCCGGCGGCGGCGAGGACCTCGGCGGTGAACCGCTCGTCCCAGACCCGGTCGTGCCGCTCCCCGGGCAGCCGCCAGCGTTCCAGGACCTCGGCGGTGCGGCCCGCGGTGGCCAGGAGCGCGGCGGCGGTGTGGCCGCCGCCGACGAGGCCGACGGCGGCGTCGCCCTGGGCCAGCTCGTCGGGCGCGCCGGGGCGGGTGGTGCGCAGGTCGGCCAGGGCCGCGGTCGCGCCGGCTCGGACGACGAGGTCGAGGGCGGTCGCGCCGCTGCGGTGCCCGCGCAGGTCGACCGCGCCGACCCCCGGGTCGAGCCCGAGGGCCTCGTGCGCCACCCCGGCGGAGGTCTTCGCCTCGTACGGGGCGTTGGTGGTGGCGAACAGCAGTTGCCGCCCGGACCCGGTGGCGGCGGCGACGTGGCGCAGCGCCTCGACGGCCATCGTGACGGTGTCCTCGTCGAACGCGGCCACGCCGCGCGCCGGGCCGCCGGGCCGGGGCGGCCCCGCCGCGTCGAGTCGGTTGTCGGCGAGCACGTACGCCGGGAGGTAGGCCGCGTAGGCGTCGAGGCCGGGCTGCTCGGGCATGGGTGGGGTTCTCCTTCAGGTCCAGGAGGGGATGGCGGCGAGGAGCCGGCGGGTGTACTCCTGCTGCGGCCGGTCCAGCACGCTCGCGGCGTCGCCGGCCTCGACGACCCGCCCGCCGCTCATCACCGTGATCCGGTCGCAGAGGTCGCTGGCCAGCATGAGGTCGTGGGTGACGAACAGCAGGCCGATGCCGAGCTCGTCGACGAGGGTGCGGAACAGGCCGACGACCTTGGTCTGCGTCGTGACGTCCAGGGCGGTGGTGCACTCGTCGGCGATCACCAGGGCGGGGCGGGTGACGACGGCGAGGGCGATGGCGACCCGCTGGCGCAGGCCGCCGGAGAGCTGGTGGGGGTAGCTGTCGAGGACGCGCGCCGGGTCGGCGATGCGCATCTGCTCCAGCACCTCCAGCGAGCGGCGGCGCACCTCGGCCCGGGTGATGTCGCGGACGTGCCGGCGCAGCACCTCGGCGAGCTGGGCGCGGACCCGCATCAGCGGGTTCAGCGACCGCGACGCGTCCTGGAAGACCATGCCGACGGCGCTGCCGCGCACCCGGTCGGTGCGGTCGACGCCGGGGGCCACCACCACGTCGCCGGCCAGCGCGACGGCGCCGCGCTCGACGCGGACGTTGCGGTCGAGCAGCCCGACGACGCAGCGGGCGAGGGTGGTCTTGCCGCTGCCGGACTCCCCGACGACGCCGACGATCTGGCCCCGGCGGATCTCCAGGTCGACGTCGTCGAGCAGGCGCAGGTCGCCGGCGGCGAGCCGGGCGGTGACGGCGAGGCCGTCGGCCTTCAGCAGTACGCTCATCGGCGCGCCTTCCGGGGGTCGTGGTGGGTGAGCAGCGCGTCGCCGAGCAGGTTCACCAGCAGCACCAGCAGCGTGATGGCGAGCCCGGGGAAGAACGCGATCCACCACGCCTGGCCCAGCTCGTCCTGGCCGGACGCCAGCATCGAGCCCCAGCTGTTCATCGGCGGCACCACGCCCAGGCCGAGGAAGCTCAGCGCGCTCTCGACCAGGATGGCCGTGCCCACCTGGAGGGTGCCGAGCGCGACGGTCGTGCCGGCGAGGTTGGGCAGGACGTGGCGGAAGACGATCCGGGGTTCCGACGCGCCGGCCGCGCGCAGGCCGAACACGAACTGCCGCTCCCGGATCGCCATGGTCGCCGAGCGGGTGACGCGGGCGCAGACGGCCCAGCCGGTGAGCGCCAGCACGACGAACAGCACCGGCAGCGAGCTGCCCCGGTTCGCGATGATCGCGAGGGCGACGAGGATGAACGGCAGGGCGAGCTGGGCGTCGATGAGCACCGAGACGACCCGGTCGACCCAGCCGCGGAAGTAGCCGGCGAGCACGCCGAGCAGCGTGCCGGGGCCGATGGCGACGAGCGCGCCGACGAGGCCGATGACGATCGTCAGGCGGCCGGCCGTGACGAACTGGGTGAGCACGTCCTGGCCGAGCTTGTCGGTGCCGAGGGGGTGCGCCCAGGTGCCGCCGGGCAGCAGGGCCGGCGGCTGCCGGGTCGCCGCCAGGTCCTGGCCGGCCGCCGGGAGCAGCCCGGTCAGGGGCAGCACGAACACCCCGACGGAGACGACGGCCAGCGGCAGGGACAGCCAGAACACGGAGGTACGCGCCCGCCGGCCGGGCCGCCGGGGCGACGCGCCCGCGGCGGTCGGGTCGAGTTCGAGTTGGCTCACGCCGGTCACCTCACCCTCGGGTCGACGATCGAGTGCAGGACGTCGACGACCAGGTTGAGCAGGACGAAGACCAGCGCGCCGAAGACGACGATCGCCTGCACGAGCGGGAAGTCGCGGAACTGGATGGCCTGGAGCGCGAGCTGGCCGAGGCCCGGCCAGGAGTAGACGTACTCGACGGCGACCGCGCCCGAGAGCAGGATGCCGGTCTGGAGCACGACGATCGTCAGGATCGGCATCATGGCGTTGGCGAACGCGTGCCGCCACACGACCCGGAGGTTGCCGAGCCCCCGGGCACGGGCGGAGTCGATGTAGGGCTCGGCGAGGGCCTCGCTCATCGAGGCGCGGGTGAGCCGGGCGACGTGCGCCATCGGGTAGACCGACATGGTGAGGGCGGGCAGGATCAGGTGCTTCGGGGTGCCCGACTGCCCGGCGGGCAGCCAGCCGAGCTTCACCGCGAACAGCACCACGAGCATCATGCCGAACCAGAAGACGGGCACGGACTGCCCGAGCAGGGCGAGGGTGGACGCGGCCCGGTCCCACCAGGTGCCCTCGCGGGTCGCCGCGAGCACGCCGAGGGGCACGCCGACGCACACGGCGAGGCCCATGCCGGCGGCGACCAGTTGCAGCGTGTACGGCAACCGGTCGGCGATCATCGACGTGTTGGACTGGTAGAACTGCAACGACTGGCCGAGGTCGCCGGTGAGGACGCCCCGCAGGTAGTCGAGGTACTGCACGACCAGGGGCAGGTCGAGTCCCAGCTCGTGGCGCAGCGCCTCGCGCTGCTCCGGCGGCGCCATCGGCCCGAGGATGGTCGCGGTGGGGTCGCCGGAGAGGCGGCCCAGCAGGAACGCGAGGCTGAGGGCGATCAGCAGCGACGCGAACAGGGACGCGAGCCGGCTGCCGACCCGGCGGACGGTGCTGGCCTTCATCGGCGGGACCTCCAGCGCGCTCCGGGCATGGCGGCGAGCAGCTCGCGGGTGTAGTCGTTCTCGGGGGTGACGAAGACCGTCTCGCAGGGCCCCGACTCGACGACCCGGCCGCGGTACATGACGTGCACGACGTCGCAGAGCGACCGGACGACGGCGAGGTCGTGGCTGATCATCAGCAGCGCCGCGCCGGTGGTGGCGCGGATCTGCCGGAGCAGGGCCAGCACGTCGGCCTGGACGGAGACGTCGAGGCCGGACGTCGGCTCGTCGGCGACGATGAGGCGCGGGCGCATGAGCAGCGCGCGGGCGATGCAGACCCGCTGGGCCTGGCCGCCGGAGAGCTGGTGCGGGTAGCGGTCGAGCAGCTCGGGGGCGAGCCGGACGCTGCCGAGCAGGTCGGCGTCGCCGATCCACGAGGTGCGCTCGGGTTGCAGGGCACGCAGCTCCCGCAGCCCGGACCGCACGGACTGCCGGGGGTCGAGGGAGCCGTGCGGGTCCTGGAAGACGACCTGCACCTCGGGCCGGAGCCGGCGCAGCCGCGTACGGCTGAGCTCCGACAGGGAGTGGCCGAGCAGCCGGATGTCGCCCCCGCCGCGCGGCCCGAGCGCGGTGGCGGCCATCGCGAGCGTCGTCTTGCCGGAGCCGGACTCGCCGACGACGGCGACGCTCTGGCCGGCGTCGATGCGCAGCGACACGTGGTCGACGGCGCGGAAGACCTGGCCGGTGCCGCGGTCGCGGTGCTCGACGACGAGGTCGTCGACCACCAGCACGGGGGCGTCCGGCTCCGGGGTGCGGGGGCGCCGGGCGGCCTCGCCCGACACCCCCCTGCGCACTGCCTCGGTCATCGTCAGCGGGTCGTCTTCGTGAAGTCCACGGTGTTCAGGGGACCGAACACCACGCCGGAGACGCCGGGGGCGGTCGCGTAGTTGAACACCTGCCGGTACAGCGGCACGTAGCAGTGCTTGTCCACCACGCCGATCGTGTTGAGCTGGTCGTAGATCGGGGCGGCCTGCTCGGCGCCGTCCTGCTCCAGCGCCTGCTGGGCGAGCTCGTCGATCGTGGGGTCGGGGCAGTTGCCGGTGATCGACTTGGTCTTCATGAAGCCGCTGACGAAGTAGTCCGGGACGGCGACGTTCGGCACCCCGGCGAAGATGGAGATGCCGGGCACCTGGCGGCCGATGATCCGCTTGACGAGCGTGCCGTAGTCGAGCGGGGCGTAGGTCACCTTGAAGCCGGACTGTTCGAGGCTGCCGCCGACGGCCTGGGCGACCTCCTCGATGTTGGTGTACTGGGCCGCCGGGTAGCTGATCTGCACGGCGGGGGCGGCGGAGCCGACGAGCTCCTTGGCCCGGGCGGCGTCGGCGGTCACGCTCCGCGCCGGCTGCTGGCCCGGCTTGACGTTGAGCAGCCCGGCGTCGGCGACGGCGTGGCCGTCGAAGATGCCCTTGACGATCGCGTCGCGGTCGATGGCCAGGGCGGCGGCCTCGCGCAGCTTCGGGTCGTCGAAGGGGGCCTTCGTCGAGTCGAGGAACGCGATGATCTTCATGGCGGTCTCGGTGCTCACCACGTCGACGCCGGCGCTCTTGGCCGCGCTCGCCTGCGCGGGCGGCAGGTCGAAGGAGACGTCGACGCTCTTGCTCTGGATCAGCGCGAGGCGCTGCGCGGCCTCGTTGGCCCAGGTGAAGGTGATGCCGTCGTTGGCGGCCTTGGCGCCCCAGTAGTCGGGGTTCTTCTTGACCGAGATGTCGCGGCCGGCGTTCGCGCCCGCCCACACGTACGGGCCGGTGCCGACGGGGGCGGCGGCGAAGCCCTCCGACCCCTTCTCCTGGTAGTACTTCGGCGGCACCAGGTAGACCGTGGTGAGCAGGTCGGGGATGTTGTACTGCGGGGTCTTCGTCTTGACCACGACGGTGGTGGCGTCGGACGCCTCGATCGCGGTGACGTTGGTGAAGTAGGACTTGAGCTGGGAGGCGGCGGCGTCGCGGGTGAGCGTGATGGTGTTCGCCACGGCCGCCGCGTCGGCCTTCTCGCCGTTGCTGAAGGCGATGTCGGGCCGGACCTTGAAGGTCCAGGTCGTCGCGTCGGTGCGCGTCCAGCTCGTGACCAGGCCCGTGTCGGTCGGGGCGAGGTCCTTGTCGGTGTTGATCAGGGGCTCCAGCATGGTCGCCCAGACGATCTGGGCGGAGCGCGCGCCGACGATCGGGTCGAGGGTCGCCGGCTGGGCGGCGAGCAGCGCCCGGATGGTGGCCGAGCCGGACGACCGGGTGTCCTCGGAGTCGGACCCGCCGCACGCGGTGAGGCTGGCGCTCGCGACGGCGAGCGCGGCAGCCGCGGCGAGGGGCCGCCGGGAGCGCAGGAATTTCGTGATCATCATGGGCGTCCTTCAGAGGCGATGGACCCGTCAGGTCTCGGCCTGAGCCGGCGGTGACGTTCGCCACAAAGTACCGACCAGCCGGTATCAAGTCAACGGGTCGAGCGGGTATCTCGTCCGTGACGTTCGTGTGTCAAAGGGCCGCCCGCCAGGGACGTTGTATTCATACCGACCGGTATGTATGATGCGGCGGTGACCATCACCCTCACCCATGGGCACGACGGCCGCGTGGCGCACGTCCGCTACGACAACGCCGCGCGCGGCAACTGCGTCGACGACGCCGCGCTGCGGGAACTCGTCGACACGATGACGGCCGCCGCCGCCGACGGGACCTGCGCGGTGATCCGCCTCGCCATGGCCGGGCGGCACTTCTGCGGCGGCTGGGACACCTCGTCCTTCGCCGAGCTGGCCGGCGCGACCCGCGAGGCGGTCTCCGCCCGCCTGCGCGGCAGCGACGCGGCGCTGGAGGAGATCCGGCGGCTCCCGGTGCCCGTCGTCGCCGCCGTCCGGGGCCGGATCATCGGGTTCGGCGCGGGCCTGCTCGACGCCGTGCACCTGCCCGTCGCCGCCGCCGACGCCCGGCTGTCGCTGCCGGAGGCCCGCTTCGGCTTCGCGCCCGCCGGGGTCGGCCACACGATCGCCCGCGCCCTGCCCCGGGCGCACGCCTACCACCTGCTGACCGGCGCGGCGACCGCCACCGCCGCCCAGCTGCACGCGTGGGGCCTGGTCGTCCGGGTCGTCCCCGACGCCCACCTCGACCGCGAGGTGGACGACCTCGTCGACTCGCTGCTCGCCCTGCCGCGGGGCACCCTGCGGGCGGTGGTCGAGGTCGTCGAGTCGAGCCTGGCCACCGGGGCCCCCGACCACGCGTACGACGTCTCGGCGCGCACGATCGTCGCCGGCCTCGCCGCGCGGGCGGTGTCCGGGTGAGCCGGCCGTTCCGGCCCGGCGAGGCCGTGTGGGTGGAGCTGTGCACCCCGGACCCCGAGCGGGCCGAGGACTTCTACGGCGCCCTGCTCGGCTGGACGGTCCGCGCCGAGCGGCTGGGCGCCGGCGCCTACCGCATGTGCGGCGTCGACGGGCGCGACGTCGCCGGCATCTCCGACGCCGCCGCGCTGCACGGGGGCCGCCCCCGGGGCTGGCTCACCTACTTCGCGGTCGACGACGTCGCGGCGTCGGCACGGCAGGCCGTCGCGCTCGGCGGGGAGCTGGTCACGCCCCCGCGCTACCTGCCCGCGGCCGGCACCGGCGCGGCGGTCGTCGACCCCTTCGGCGCGGCCTTCGGCCTCTACCAGGGCGAGTCGCGCGCCGGCGTCCAGGCCCTCAACTCCGTCGGCGCGCTGTGCTGGAACGAGCTGGACACCGGCGAGCCCGCGCGGGCCGTGGCCTACTACCGGGCCCTGTTCGGCTACACCACCCGCGCGCGCGGCGACGCGCCGACGGCCCGGCCGTACACGCTGTTGATGCTCGGCGACGTCCCGGTGGCCGGCGTCCTGCAACTGGACAACGAGTGGCCCAACCTCATTCCGTCGAAGTGGATCACCTACTTCGCCGTCGCCGACCTCGACGCCGCGCTGGCCCGGGTCGGGGCCCTGGGCGGCACGCCGACCGTCGGGCCGGTCGACAGCCCGCACGGACGCCTGCACCTGATCAAGGACCCCGGCGGGCACACGCTGTGCCTCATCCAGCTCGAAGGCGGGCTCCGCCCCGCGCCCGACTCCTGCGACCCGGCGGTGACCCGATGATGGCCGAGCCCCTGTTCGACTCCGCCGAGTTCCGTCAGGTGTGCGGGCACTTCCCCACCGGCGTGACCGCCGTGACCGCCGTGACCGGCGCGGGCGAGGTCGCCGCGCTGACCGTGAACTCGTTCACCTCGGTCTCGCTTCGGCCGCCGAAGGTGCTGTTCTGTGTCACCAGCCACTCGTCGAGCTTCCCGGTCCTGATGGCGGCCGACCGCATCGCGATCCACATCCTCAGCCAGAACCAGGAGGACGTGGCCCGGCGGTTCGCCACCTCCGGCCTGTCCGGCGCGCAGCGGCTCGACGGCGTGTCCTGGGTGCCCGGCCCCGACGCCGTCCCGCTGCTGCCCGGCACGCCGGCGATCCTCGCCGGCCGCCGCGACGAGGTGATCACCAGCGGCGACCACGTGATCGTCCTGCTCGACGTCGACCACGTGCACCTGAAGCCGACGGGCGTGCCGGCGCTGTCGTTCTACCGGGGCCGGTTCGTCGCCCCGTCGGACGCCGCGCCGGAGTGAGCGCGCTGGAGTGAGCCCGCTGGAGTGAGCCCGCTGGAACGCCCCGCGGGCGTCGGGCGCACGCGCCGGCGCGACCCGGCGGGTCGCGCCGCTGCGGCGCTCAGCCGCGGCAGCGGACTCGGCCCTGGCCCCGGGCTCAGCCGTAGTAGCGGAACAGGATCTCCGCCACGCAGCAGGGCTGCGACCGGTCGGCGAACTCCACGGCCACCGCCGCCTTGGCCTGCACGCCGCCGGGCGAGCCGTCCTGCGCCGCCGGGATCGGCCGGGCCGAGACGAGGGTCGCCGTGCCCTGGATCTCGACGTCCGGCGGCAGCGGCCGGACGAAGCGGACCCGGTCCAGGCCGTAGTTGACCCCCATCGAGTGCGTGCGCACCTCGAGGATGTCCGCGAGCAGCAGCGGGACGAGCGCCAGGGTCAGGAACCCGTGCACGACCGTCGTGCCGAACGGCCCGGAACGCGCCCGTTCGACGTCGACGTGGATCCACTGGTGGTCGCCGGTGACGTCGGCGAACCGGTCGATCTGCTCCTGGGTCACCACCCGGGGCTCGCTGACGCCCAGGTCCTGGCCGACCAGGTCGAGCAGGTCGCTCGGGGCCTGCACGACGGTCTTCTTCGCGGTGCGCATGGTGGTGGTCGCTCCGTTCCGGCTTGTCGGTCGAGGGTCGACGGGGCGGTCGGCACAGGGCTCGACGACGTAGGCGGCCCTCATGCCGGTGGCCGGACGGCGCGTGCCACTCGAAGCCCCAGACATACCGACTGGAAGGTATTTAGCACGTCCAGGGGGCCAACTCAAGGGGCGCACTTCATACCGACCGGATGGTATTGTGCGGCGACAGGGTATCCGACGAGGGGGTTCGTGGTGTTCGAGGCGTACCAGCTGCCCGAGGAGCACGCGGCGGTGCGGGCGGCCGTCCGCGCGGTGTGCGAGGCCAGGGTCGCGCCCCACGCGGCCGAGGCCGACGAGACCGGCCAGTTTCCACAGTCCTCCTACGAGGCGCTGCGCGCCGCCGACTTCCACGCCCCGCACGTCCCCGCCGAGTACGGCGGCGCCGGGGCCGACGCCCTCGCCACCGCGATCGTCATCGAGGAGGTGGCGCGCGCCTGCGCCTGCTCCTCCCTCGTCCCGGCCGGCAACAAGCTGGGCACCATGCCGCTGCTGCTGGCCGCCGACGAGCCGCTCAAGCAGCGCTACCTCCCGCCGGTGGCCCGGGGCGAGGCCATGTTCTCCTACTGCCTGTCCGAGCCGGAGGCCGGCAGCGACGCGGCGAGCATGCGCACCCGCGCCGAGCGCGACGGCGACACCTGGGTGCTCAACGGGGTCAAGCGCTGGATCACCAACGCCGGGCTGAGCGAGTACTACACGGTGTTCGCCGTCACCGACCCGGGCGCGCGTTCCCGGGGCATCTCCGCGTTCGTGGTGGAGCGCTCCGATCCCGGGATCAGCTTCGGCGCGCCCGAACGGAAGCTCGGCATCAAGGGCTCGCCGACCCGCGAGGTCTACTTCGACGACTGCCGCATCCCGGCCGACCGGATCATCGGCGCTCCGGGCACCGGCTTCGCCACCGCGATGCGGACGCTGGACCACACCCGGGTCACCATCGCCGCCCAGGCCCTCGGCATCGCGCAGGGCGCGCTCGACCACGCGCTGGCCTACGTGCGCCAGCGCCGGCAGTTCGGCCGTCCGGTCGCCGACTTCCAGGGCGTTCAGTTCATGCTCGCCGACATGGGGATGACACTGGAGGCCGCGCGGCAGCTCACGTACGCCGCCGCCGGCCGGTCCGAACGCGGCGAGCCGGACCTGACGTACTTCGGCGCGGCGGCGAAGTGCTTCGCCTCCGACGTGGCCATGCGGGTCACCACCGACGCGGTGCAACTGCTCGGCGGCTACGGCTACACCCGGGACTTCCCGCTGGAGCGGATGATGCGCGACGCCAAGATCACCCAGATCTACGAGGGCACCAACCAGGTGCAGCGCATCGTGATGGCCCGCCAGCTCCTCGCCGGCTGACCCGGCCGGCGGGTCAGGCGTAGAGGCCCTCCAGCACCATCGCGCTGAACTGGCGCGCCACCTCGTCGACGCTGAGCGGGCCGCCGACGTTGAGCCACTGGTACGCCCAGGCGCACATGCCGACCAGCCCGAACGTGGCGATGCGCGGGTCGACGTCGGAGCGGAACACCCCCCGGGCGACGCCGTCGGCGATCATCCCGGCGAAGGCCGACTCCACCAGGCCCCGCTTGCGGGTCACCTCGGCGAACAGGTCGGCGGTGAGGTTGCGCCGCTCCTGGTAGAAGATCGTCACGTGCGCCCGGTACTCGGCCACGCTGGTCAGGCTGAACCGGATCAGCTCGGCCACCCGCACCTTCGGGTCGTCGCTGCCGGCCTCGATCTTCGCGATCGCGGCGAGCTGCGCCTCCAGGTACTCCTCCTGGATGTGGCGCAGCAGGTCGTCCTTGCTCTCGAAGTGGTGGTAGAAGGCCCCCTTGGTGAGCTTGGCCCGGTCGGCGATCTCCTGCACCGACGTGCGGTCGAAGCCGCGCTTCTCGAACAGCTCCAGCGCGCTGGCGATCAACGACTTGCGGGTGTTCTCCGGGTCGTAGCCGTCGGGCCACCGCTGCCGGCGACGGGTCGACTCCGGCCGGTTGGACGTGGCACGCGCCATTGGTGGCCTCCTATCCCCTGCGCAGCCCCACAATGCTACCGTCCGGTCGGTAGGAATGGGGCACGCGACCCGGGTGGTTCGGGCCGCGCCCCGTCAGTCAGGCCGCGCCCCCGTTGACGTACACCACCTGGCCGTTGACCCAGCGGGCCGGGCCGGCCAGGAACGCCACCACCTCTGCGGTGTCGGCCGGGTCGCCGAGCCGCCCCATCGGCGACATCGCCGCCATCGCGGCGACCGTCTGCTCGTCCTTGCCCGCCAGGAACAGGGCCGTGGCGGTGGCGCCCGGCGCGACCGCGTTCACCGTGACGTCGCGCCCGCGAAGCTCCCGGGCCAGGATCAACGTGATCGCGTCCACCGCCGCCTTGCTTGAGGCGTACGCGGCGTAGCCGGGCTGGGACAACCGGGGTGTGGTGCTGGAGATGTTGACGAGCGCGCCACCGGGCCGGATCCGGCGGGCCGCCTGCTGGTCGACCACGAAGGCGCCGCGCACGTTGACGCGGTGCACCCGGTCCAGCTCCGCCAGGTCCAGCTCGGTCACCGGGGCGTGCGACACCACCCCGGCCGAGTGCACGACGACGTCGATCCCGCCGTACGTCCGCTCGGCGACGTCGAACAGCTCCGCCACCGCCACCTCGTCGGCGACGTCGGCCTGCACCGCGACGGCGTCGCCGCCGGCGGCGACGATCCCCGCCACGACCTCCTCCGCCTCGATCTTGCCGGTGGCGAAGTTGACCACCACCGCGAAGCCGTCCGCCGCCAGCCGGTGCGCGATTTGCCGGCCGATGCCCTGGGAGCCGCCGGTCACGATGGCGACACGCTGCGGATCGGTCATGGCGAATCTCCTGGTCCTCGCGGGGCCGGGACGGCGACGCCGCCCCCGGAGATCGAATTAGATCAAACGGAGTGCGTCCCGCGCCGCCCCCCCCCATGGCGGAGCGCCGCCCCCACGGCCGCCCCGCACCAGGCGTCGTGGGGGCGGCAGCCATACCCCGCCCGTGGCTCAGCCGACCGCCGACGCCACCCAGGAGGACCGGATCAGCTCCCGCTCGGTGGCGGCGAGGTGGGCGGTCGCGGCGAGCCAGGCCCAGGCGTACCGGTCCGGGTCGGGGTCGGCGAGCCGGCCGAACGGGTCCCGGCCGCGCCGGTCCGACTCCGCCACCAGCGCCGACGCCACCGCCGCGGCGGTGGTGAAGCCGGCCCGGCGCAGCGGCACCGCCAGCGAGGCGGCCTCGTCGCGGGCCGCCTCGGCCACCGCCCGGCGGCCACCCGAGACGGCCAGCTCCACCAGCCGGCGCACCCGCCACAGCGGGGACTCCGCGACCGCGTCGACGGCCGACGCCGGTTGCGCCGCGCCGGCCTCCGCGCGGGGCGGCAGGTGGGAGCCCTGGATCTGGTCGTAGCCCAGGTCCGCCCGGCCGTGCCACTGCGGCGGCAGCCGCAGCGTCTCGGTGGCGTCGGGCACCGCGCCGACCGCGAGCGGGCGCAGCGTGCCGGCCCGGTCGGGGTCCAGCCGGCCGACCACCCGGATCAGCAGGCCCGGCCAGGACGCCAGCCGCCGCAGGTTGGCCACGTGCGCCAGCGCGGGGTGCGGGTTCGCCGGCACCAACCGGATCACCGGCCCGTCCGCCACCGGCGTCCGGTACGGCCCCGCGCCGGGGGCCAACTCCCGGGCCAGCACCTGGTCGCCGGCCGCGCCGACCACCACCAGATCGGCGCCGAGCAGCGCCGTGCCGGCCCGCCCCGGATCGGCGGGGTCGTCGGCGGCGAGCTGCCCGGACACCACCTCCGCGAGCGGCCGGGCGAACAACTCCGCCAGCGCCCCCGTGGACCAGTCGGCCCCGGCGATCGGGGTGGCCCGGACCCCCGCGCCGGCACCGAGCCGGCCGTCCGGGGAGACCGTGGTGCCGGTGATCCGCAGGCCGCCCCGGGCCAGCGCCGCGTGGTCGACCGAGGCCGCGCCCATCTCCGTGACCGCGTGGGCGCAGTCCCTGGCCCGCTGCGGGCCGCCCGGCTTCACGTCGGCGAACGAGAGCCGGCGACCGTCGGCGGCGACCAGGTGGGTGACCACGCCGGCGTACCCGGTCGCGCTGATCACCGGTTCCCGGCAGACGCCGTACACCTCCAGCGTGCCGTCCGGCTGGTAGGCCCGCCGGAGCACGCCGACCAGCGCCGGATCGGCATCGCCGGCGGCGAGCCGGCCGGCGACGTACAGCAGGTCGTGCAGCACCTCGACCAGGTCGGCGAGCCGGTGGCCGGTCTGCCGGGAGCGGTGCGCGCGCAGGGCGCGCACGAGGCGCAGCGCGGCGGCCTCGGCGCGCGGCAGGCCGGCCAGGCGGACGCCGTGCGCGGCGCGCAGCAGGTCGGCCTGGCCGACCGCGCCGGCGGCCGGGACACCGGAGGCGAGCACCGCGGCGGCGGCCCGCCACAGGGCGCCGGCGGCGGCCCGCTGCGCCTTCGTCGGCGCGCCGCCGGCGGCCGGGCCGGTCGCGCCCGCCTGCCCCGCCCCGGTGGCCCGCCCGGCGGGCCGGCCGGAGCCGTCCGGGGTGGACGGCGCGGCGGGTGCCGGATCGGGGTGGCTGGCCGGGTCGGCGACGGGGCAGGCCGCCAGGACCGCCGCGAGGTGCAGGCAGCGGGGTGCCAGCAGGCAGGCGCACCGGGCCTGGTCCGGGCCGGTGACCGCGCCGGTCGGGCCGGGCCGCAGGACGACCAGGGCCTCCGGCCCGCAGTCGACCGACACGCCGCCGTCGACCCGGCCGACCGGCGCCGCGGCCAGCCGTTCGACGGTGGCGTCCAGCCGGCGGCGCAGCCGCGACGGCAGGGCCGCCACCGCCGCGGCGGCGACCGCCGGCGACACCGGCGGCAACCGGTCCGTGGCCACGGCGATAGGGGTACGGTTCGTCAACGTGATCCTCCCCGGACACGGTCGCCCACCCAGCGGGCGAGTTCGAGCGGGCTGAGCGCGGCGACCGGCATCCCGGCTGCGACGAGCTGCTCGGCGACCGGCACCGAGTAGCAGGGGACCCCGCGGTCGTTGAGCGCGGCGCAGCCCAGCAGGTGCACGCCGGCCGACGCCAGGGTGCGGACCTCGCCGAGGAGCCCGGCCAGCGGGTAGCCCTCCTCGAAGTCGCTGACCACGGCGACGATGGTGCGGCTCGGCACGGTCACCAGCGAGCGGGCGTGGGCCAGCCCGGCGGCGATGTGCGTGCCGCCGCCGACGCGCACCTCCAGCAGCAGCGACAACGGGTCGTCGACCCGGTCGGTCAGGTCGACCACCTCGGTGGAGAAGGCGAGGAAGTGGGTCGACAGGGTGGGCACCCCGGCCAGCACGGCGGCGGTCAGCGCCGACCACACCACGGACGCCTCCATCGAGCCGGACACGTCGACCACCAGCACCAGCCGCCAGTCGGCCTCCCGGCGGGTGCGGGTGTGGAACACCGGGCGCTGCGGCACGACCACCGTCCGGCCGTCGCCGAGCCGCCGGGTGTGCGCCAGGTTCGCCCGCAGCGTACGGGCGAGGTTGATCCGCCCGCCGGGGCGGCGGGTCGGGCGCGGGCTGGTCAGCCCGGTCAACGCCGGCCGCGCCTGGGTGGCCAACCGCGCGGTCAGCTCCTCGACCAGTCGCCGCACCAGGGGCCGCAGCGCGGCCAGCTTCGCCTCGGGCAGGCCGCCGGCCAGCGACAGCACCGAGGCCAGCAGCTCCACCGAGGGGCGTACCGTGGCCGGGTCGAGTTCGCTGAGCACGTCGGTGCGTCCGCTCTCGGCGGCGCGGGCGATGACCTCCTCGCGCACCGTCGTGCCGAACAGCGCCTCCAGTTCCTCGGCCCACTCGCGGGCCGTCGGGAAGGCGGCCTCCTGTCCCCCGCCGGCCGAGGGGCCGAGGTCGATGCCGCCCTCGCCGCGCCCCGCCCCGTACAGCTCGTCGAGGGCGCGGGCGTAGCGGCGGGCGTCGGCCGGCAGCCGGTCGGGTTGGCGGCCGAGCAGCAGCCGCCACCGGTCGGCCGGGGCGAGCCCGCCGCCCGGCGCGACCGCCGCCCGGTCCCCGCCGCCGACCGGGGCGTCGACGGTCCCGGCGTCGGGGTCGGGGACCGGCAGGGCGCGGGCGAGCAGCACGGCCCGGCCGGCCGCGTCGGCGGCGGCCCACCGGGCCAGCAGCTCGGGCGGGGCGGACAGGGACAGGTCGAGCCGGTCGCCCAGCCGTTCGGCGACGGTGTCCAGCAGCCGCTCCCGGGCCGCCGGGGTGAGCGCGTCGAACCCGCCCCGCAGCGCGGGCAGCCGGTCCAGGAACTCGGGGTCGGTGAGCCGTTCGACCCGCTCCAGCAGCGGGTCCAGCGCGGCGGGCGCGGACTGTAGCAGCGGGTGCGCGGCGGTGAGCAGGCCGCCGAGCAGCCGGTGCAGGTGCCGTCGCGTGTCGGGCCCGGTGGCCGCGTCGATCCAGCCGGCCACCCGGGTGCCCAGGGTCGCCAGGTCGGTCAGGTCGAGCAGCACCCGGGCGGCCAGGGCCGCGCCCTGCATCAGCGCCGAACCGGACCGGGCCAGGTCGTCGAGGGCGGCGTCCAGGCGTAGGCCGATCCGGTCCTGTCCGGCCCGGACGGCGAGGTCGACCAGGGCGGCGGCGTCGTCCGCGGCGTCGCTGCCGGCCAGGCCGGGCAGCCCGCGCACCGCCGCGTCCAGCAGCACGACGGCCAGCTCGGCCGCCTGGTCCCGGCTCTCGGCGGTGGTGCCGGGCAGGTGTTGCCGGCGCAGCGCCTCCACCAGGTCCAGCGCGGCCAGCAGCTCGGGCAGCGTGCCGGCGGCGGGCAGCACGGCGGCGGCCAGGTCGAGCCGGTCGGCGACCAGCTCGGGCAGGTCGCAGCGGGCGGCGTCGCGGAGCCCGGCGAGGACCTGCTCGGCGGTGGGCCCGCCGTCGGCGATCTCGCGGCGGAACCGTTCCCGCAGCGTGCCGGTCGCGGCCAGCGCCGCGGTGACCCCGCGCACGCCGACCAGGTCCAGGCGGGCCGCCACGGACGGGGTCCAGGCCAGCTGCCAGCGGGTGGTCAGGGCCGCCCCGTCGCCGGTGCCGGTCACCGCGACGGGCTCGCCGTAGCCGACGCCGCAGGCGTGCAGGCGGTGCAGCAGGACCTCCCGCCGCCGGTCCAGGTCGGTGCGCAGCGGGTCCAGCCGGACCTCGCGGGCCTTCGGGCTGTCGGGGTGGGGCAGGCGCAGCGCGGCCAGCGCCGCCTCGACCGCCGGGCCGAGCCCGGAGCGGGGCGTGCCGGGGGCCGTCCGGCCCCGGTCGGCGCCGACCAGCACGGTCTCCAGCGCGCGGGCCAGGGCGCGGCCCCGGCCGAGCAGCTCGCCCTGGCCGAGCACGGTGGTGACCGCCTCCAGCACCTCGCCGCGGCCGGGCGCGGGCAGGCCGCGCAGCCGGGCCAGGTCGTCGGCGAGCCGCACCGCCTCGGCGGCCTCGCCGGTGCCCGCGGTGTGCCCGGCCGCACGCAGTTCCCGGCACACGTCGGTGACGGCGCGGGCGGCGGCGGCCCGGATCCGGTCCGGGTCACCGGCGGCGGCGAGGACCGCCTGCTGCCAGCGCGGGTCGCGGATCCCGGCCGGGTAGCCGGACCGGGAGTCGAGCAGGTCGAACGCGTAGGGCACCAGCGAGGTGGCGACGACGTCGCCGCCGGACGGGGCGCCCGGCCGGTCGGCCGCCCCGCCCAGCGGCCCGCCGGTCGACCGGGCCGGGCCACCGGCGGCGGGGCCGGCGCGACCGGCGGAGAGCAGCAGGGCCGGGGCGTGGAAGGCGCCGACGACGGCGGCGACCCGCCGGCCGTCCGCGCCCGCGTCGGCCAGCACCCGGCGCATGTGCTCCTCGCGGGCGAGGTCCCGCGCCGGTACGCCCTCGTCGCCGGCGCTGTCGGCGCGCATCGCCCAGCCCACCCCGAGGGCGGCCCGGCGCACGGCCTCCGGCGGGCAGCCCGGGGCGCGTACCTCGACCACCCGGTCCCACATGTCGTCGCCGTCGCGGCCGGTGCCGCTGGCGCCGAGCCCGGCGGCGTAGCGCGTCGGGCGGGGGGCGGGCGCACCGGGGCCCGCGTCGTCACCGTCGGCGGCCGGGCCCGCGTCGGTGGCCGCGCCCGTCGCCGTCCAGCCGGGGTCGGCCAGCGGCAGGTCGCAGCAGATCACCTCGACGCCGCGCTGCCGGGCCCAGCGGATCGCCGCCAGCTCCGGGGAGAAGTCGGCGAACGGGTAGAAGCCCATCGTCCCGTCCGCGCCGTGGCTGCCGACCACGGCCAGCGGGGCCCGGGCGGCCGGGTCGGACAGGTACGGCAGCCAGTGCTGGAAGTCCGCCGGCAGCTCGACGGCGACCACCTCGGCCCCGGCGGCGTCCAGCAGGGCGGGGACCACCGACGCCAGGGCGGGGCTGTGGTGCCGCACCCCGATCAGGTAGGGCCGCACCGAAGCGGAGAGGGCGTCGACCACGGCGCGCGGATCGCCGGCCGACAGGCCGGTCGCGGGCGCTTCCGCGGCCGGCGGGTCGATCGCGGCCGGCGCGCCGGCCGGGCCGGCGGCTTCGCGGGACGGCGCCGTCACCGCAGGCTCGCCCGCAGGTCCCAGAGCCGCCGCCACATCGCCGAGCCGTCCTCGGCACGGCGGCGGACCGGGCCGTCCCAGTAGCCGAGCAGCCGGGCGTGGTCGTTCTCGTCGTCCTTGCGGACCACCCCGAGCAGGTGCCCGGGGACCAGGTCCAGCGGGTCGCCGCCGGGCAGGTACGCGGCGGCCAGCCCGAGCGACGCCGCCACCTGCACCGCCTCGGCGGTGGACATCACGGTGCCGGGCCGTTCCACGTCCCAGCCCTCGCCCGACCGGCCGGTGCGCAGGTCCCGGAACACCGTGATCAGGGCGTCGAGCACCGCGTCGTCCACCGTGTACGGCGCTCCGGCGCGCTCCACGGCGGCGGTGGCCTGCCGGCGGACCAGGTCGGTCTCGGTGCCCGCGTCGGCGATCGGGTGGACCGTCTCGAAGTTGAACCGGCGCTTGAGGGCCGAGGACATCTCCGACACGCCCCGGTCGCGCAGGTTGGCGGTGGCGATCACGGTGAACCCGGGCGTCGCGCGGATCAGTCCGTCGCCGGTGCCGGACAGCTCCGGCACGTTCATCCGCCGGTCGGACAGGATGGACACCAGGGCGTCCTGCACCTCGGGCAGGCAGCGGGTGACCTCCTCGATCCGGGCCACCCGGCCGGTGCGCATCGCGGTCAGCACCGGCGAGTCGACCAGGGCCTGGGGGGTGGGGCCCTGGGCGAGCAGCAGCGCGTAGTTCCAGCCGTACCGGAAGGCGTCCTCGGTGGTGCCGGCGGTGCCCTGCACCGTCAGGGCGCTGGTGCCGCAGATCGCGGCGGCCAGCAGCTCCGAGAGCATCGACTTGGCGGTGCCGGGCTCACCGACGAGCAGCAGGCCCCGCTCGCCGGCCAGGGTGACCACGCACCGCTCGACCAGGCTGCGCTCCCCGACGAACTTCGGCGCGATGGTCATGCTGGCCGGCAGGTCGCCGCCGCCGGGGCGGCTGCGCCGGTCGGCCGGCAGCGTCAGCGCCTCGCCGTCGCTGCCCCGGATGAAGGTGACCACGGCGCGCGGGGTCAGCGCCCAGCCCGGCGGCCGGGCCCCGTCGTCGTGGGCGGCCAGGAAGGCCAGCTCGTCGGCGTACCGCTGCTCGGCGGAGAGCACCTGGGCGGCGGCGTTGTCCGGCGCCGCGGTGGGGCGGACGTGTTCCGTCACGGTCACGGGGATTCCTCGATCTCTCTCACTGGTGTCGGACGTGCGGGCGGGGCGGGGGGGGGGGCGGGCGCCCCCCCCCCCCCCCGGGGGGACGCCGGGGGGCGCGGGGGGGCGGGGCGGGCAGGCGGGGCCGGGGGCC
>NZ_JBIARA010000032.1:0-55886 GCF_042889525.1 Micromonospora sp. NPDC002575
CGCCGGCGATGTGGGCGGCGGCGATTTCGCCTTGGGAGTGGCCGATGACGGCGTGGGGGTGGATGCCGTGGTGTTGCCAGGTGCGGGCGAGGGCGACGGTGATGGCGAAGATGGCGGGTTGGACGACGTCGACGCGGTCGAGGGGTGGTGCGTCGGGGTGTTGGTGGAGGACGTCGAGCAGTGACCAGCCGGTGTGGGGTTGGAGTGCGGTGTCGCAGGTGTGGAGGTGGTGGGCGAAGGTGGGGTTGGTGGTGTAGAGGTCGAGGCCCATGCGGGGCCATTGGGTTCCGTGACCGGGAAACACAAAAACGGTCTTGCCCCGTCCCGTGGCGACCCGGCCGGTGACCACCTCGGGCCCGGCGTCGCCCTCGGCGATTTTGCCCAGGCCGCGCACCAGCCCCTCGCGGTCGCCGCCGAGGACGACGGCGCGCTCCTCGAACGCGGACCTCGTGGTCAGCAGCGACCAGCCGACGTCCACCGGGTCGAGGTCCGGCTGCTCCTCGACGGCGGCCAGCAGCGCGGCCGCCTGCTCGCGCAGCGCCGCCCCGTCCCGGGCCGACACCACCCAGGGCACGACCGGGGGAGCGGCCGGAGCCGCCGACGCCGCGCGATCGGGGGCGGCCGGTGGCTCGGAGACGACCACGTGACAGTTCGTGCCGCCCATGCCGAACGAGTTGACCCCGGCGACGAGCGGCTGGTCCGCTCGCGGCCACGGGCGCAGCGTCGTGTTGACCTCGAGGTTGAGGGCGGCGGTGTCGATGTCCGGGTTGGGCTCCGCGAAGTTCAGGCTCGGCGGGAGCAGCCGGTGCTTGATGCTGAGGGCGGCCTTGAGGAGACCGACGATGCCGGCGGCGCCCTCCAGGTGGCCGACGTTGGTCTTGGCGGAACCGACGAGCAGAGGCGAGCCGGGGCGGGCCGTGCCGAGAGCCGTTCCCACGGAGGTGGCCTCGACGGGGTCGCCGACCCTCGTCCCGGTACCGTGCAGCTCGACGTACTGGACCGAGCCGGGCGCGAGGCCGGTGCGCTCGTGGGCCCGGAGCATCACCTCGCGCTGGGCGGCGGCGCTGGGCACGGTGAGCCCGGCCGTGGCGCCGTCGTTGTTCACCGCGGTGCCGCGGACGAGGCAGTAGACCTCGTCGCCGTCGGCCAGCGCGGCCGACAGTCGCTTGAGCACGACGAAGCCGCCGCCCTCGCCCCGGACGTAGCCGTTCGCCCGCGAGTCGAAGGTGTAGCAGCGGCCGTCCGGGGAGAGCGCGCCGAAGCGCTCCGTCTCCACGGCCGTCGCCGTCGCGACGTTCAGGTTGACGCCGCCGGCCAGGGCGAGGGTGGACTCGCCGGACCGGATGCTCTCGCACGCCAGGTGCACGGCCACCAGGGCCGACGCCTGCGCGGCGTCGACCGTGAGGCTGGGGCCCCGCAAGCCCAGCGTGTACGAGATCCGGTTGGCGATGATGCCCCGCCGGGTGCCGGTCAGCGAATGCTGGTCGGCGGCGTCCGGACCCCCGTGGTGCAGCAGGGCCGCGTAGTCGTCGCCGATGGCGCCGACGAAGACGCCCGCCGGGACGCCCGCCAGGCTCGCAGGGATGATCATCGCATCTTCGAGCGCCTCCCACGCCAGCTCCAGCATCAGCCGCTGCTGCGGGTCCATCCCCGCGGCCTCCCGCGGCGAGATGCCGAAGAAGGCCGGGTCGAACCGGTCGACGTCGTCCAGGAAACCGCCGTGCCGCAGGCCCGGGTTGTCTCCCGCGGCGTCCGGCCAGCGGTCGGGCGGCGTGCGAGTGATGGCGCTGCGTCCCTGGGCCAGCAGCCGCCAGAACGCGGCCGGGTTCGCTGCCTGGGGCAGCCGGCAGGACAGCCCGACGACGGCTATCGCGTCGTCCGGCTCCGGGAGCGGGCGCGCAGGGACGGTGGCGTGATCGTTCATCAGGTCCTGGTCGCTTTCCTCGCACGGCTGAAGGCGGTCCACTGGAACGGGAACCGGCCGGGCGGGACGACACACCGCCGCGTTGCCGGCGCAGCCGTTCTCAGTCCTCCATGTAAATGGTGGCCTCACAGATCGTGGTGTGTTCGTCGGGCCGCTCGACGAATTTGAAGGTGCGCGTCCCGGTCTTTCCGGCGTAGCGTCCGCTCACGCCGATCGCCGGGAAACTGTTGACCACGAATTCGGTCCCGGCGGGGTCTTCCTGCCGCACCGTGCCGGTCCAGCTGATGGTGCCGTCGGCCAGCCTCTCGGTGGCCGTCATCAGTTGCATCAGGCTGCCGTCCGTCGGGTCGCCGTAGACCACCGCCATGCCCTCGGAGGTGGAGACGAGGTTGCCCTCGACGTCGTAGAGCTCCTCGGTGAAGGTGAGGTGATGCCCCACGCCCGGACGGGTCTCCCGGTGCACATTCGTGTGGCAGACCTCTCTGAGCTTTTCGAGATACATGAGATCCGTCCCTGATTCTTCGAAACGCCGCGGGCCCGGCGGGCACCGTGGGCGCGGCCGGGAAAGGGGTCTTGCGGCCCCGGAAGAAATCATGGTCAGCGGCTCTTAATTCAGCCTAATGCGCTTGTCGTCGCGGCAGTGCGCGGCCGAAGTGGACCCGTCAGGTGACCGGGCCGGACGAGGCGCGCCTCGTCCGGCCCAGTCACCCGCAACAACGGGGTCAGCGGATGTGCACCTCCGGCACGTACAGGATCCACCGCCCGCCGGCCTGGTGGAACTCCTGCTCCTTGGCCATGATCTCCTCGGCGTGGTTCCAGGCGAACAGGAGGGCGTAGTCCGGGTACGGATCGCTGAACGCCGAGGCCGGCCGGACCGGGATGTGCATGCCGGGGGTGAGCCGGTTCTGCTTGTCGGGTGTCGTGTCGTACACCGAGTGCACCAGGTCGGGGCCGATCCCGCAGAAGTTCGTCACCGTGGCGCTCTTCGCGGTGGCGCCGTACCCCACCACGCTGCGTCCCTCGGCGCGCAGGCGGGTCAGCAGGGCGGTCAGCTCGTCCCGGATCCTGACCACGTTTGCGGCGAACGCCCGCAGCGTCGCCATGTCGCTGAGCTCCTGCTCCCGCTCGGCGGCCAGCAGCTGCGCCACCGCCGCCGACGGGGCGCGGCTGCCCTGCCGGGCCAGGGTGTAGCGGACCTCGCCGCCGTGCACGGGAAGCCGCTGCACGTTCACCAGCTCGAAGCCGCACCGTTGCGCCATGACCTGGACCGACGTGGCCGAGAAGAGGAAGAAGTGCTCGTCGTAGATCTGGTCGAAGGACGTCTTGGCGACGATGTCACCGAGGTAGGGGTCCTCGAAGACGAAGACGCCGTCCGGCGCCAGCAGCGCGTCCACCCCTTCGAGGACCGACTGGACGTACGGGATGTGGCACAGCGTGTTCGCGGCGTAGATGACGTTCGCGGGGCCCTCGCTGCGGCGCACGTCGTCGGCCGTGGACTTCTCGAAGAAGTCGGTCCGGACCCGCACCCCCTTCTCCCGCGCCTTCTCGGCCACGCCGCTCGACGGCTCGAACCCCAGGTGCCGTACGCCCGCCTCCTGGATCGTCCGCAGCATGATCCCGTCGTTGCAGCCGATCTCCACGATGAACGGGTCGGGCCCGGTCAGCTCGGAGGTCAGGAACTCGCGGGCGAGCATCGCGAAGTGCTCCCGCATGACGGAGGAGCCCGACGAGTGGTACGGGTACACCTCGTGGAACATGAGGTCACGCGGAACCTCCTCGGTCAGCTGCACCATCGCGCACGAGTCGCACCGGCCGACGGCGAGCCGGTAGGTGAACTCGTCGCCCAGCTCGTCGGGCCTGCGGAACCGGTCGGACAGCGGCTGACGGCCCAGGTCGAGAAACTCCTGCACACCGCCGCCGCAGACGCGGCAGGCAGCCGGCGGGGAGGCGTCGGCCAGGTTGGTCATCATCGAGCTCCTTCGGGTGGGTCACAGATCAGTCAGAACCTCGCGCACCGCACTGATCACCTTGTCCTGCAGGTCCTGGGACAGCGACGGGTACATGGGCAGCGAGAAGATCTCCCTGGCCAGTCGTTCGGTGACCGGCAGGGAGCCCTCGGCGTACTGGAGCTTGGCGAAGCCCCGCATGGTGTGCACCGGCCACGGGTAGCTGATGTTCAGCAGGATGCCGTACTGCTTGAGCCGCTCGATGATCTCGTCACGGCGTGGATGGCGCACGACGTACACGTAGTAGACGTGCTCGTTGCCCTCGGCGACCGCCGGCAGGATCAGGCCGTGCGAGTCGGCGAGGTCGCCCAGTTCCTCCTGGTACCGGCGCGCCACGGCCTGCCGGCGGGCGATGTAGGAGTCGAGCCGGGGCAGCTTGGTGCGCAGGATCTCGGCCTGCACCTCGTCGAGCCGACAGTTGTGTCCCGGCGTCTCCACGACGTAGTACACCTGCTCCATGCCGTAGTACCGCAGCTTGCGCAGGCGCTTGGCGACGTGCGGGTCGCCGGTGACGACCGCTCCGCCGTCGCCGTAGGCGCCCAGCACCTTCGTGGGGTAGAAGGAGAAGGCGGCGGCGTCGCCCATCGTGCCCGCGAGCCGGCCGTGGTGGCGGGCGCCGTGCGCCTGCGCGCAGTCCTCCAGGACGAGCAGGCCGTGCTCGGCCGCCAGCCGGTGCAGCGGGGCCATGTCGACGCACTGGCCGTACAGGTGGACGGGCAGCAGCGCCCTGGTCCGTGGTGTGATCGCGGCGGCGACCAGGTCGGTGTCCATCAGGAAGTCGTCCTCGCGCACGTCGACGAAGACCGGGACAGCGCCCGCGTTGTCGATGGCGAGGACGGTGGGCGCCGCCGTGTTGGACACGGTGATCACCTCGTCGCCGGGGCCGATCCCCAGGGCCTCCAGCCCCAGTGTGACGGCGTTGGTGCCGTTGTCGACGCCGACGCAGTGCGGCACACCGAGATAGGCGGCGAACTCCGCCTCGAAGCCTCGCACGCTGTCGCCGAGAATCAGCTGGCCGGACCCGAAGACCGTCTCGACGGCCCGGAGCAGGTCCGCCTTCTCTTGCCGGTACTCCGGCAGGTAGTCCCATACGCGCGTCGTCATGTTCCTCACCGTGACCGAAGCTTGGAGGGTGATTCGGACGTGGCACTGCCCTGACTGCGGGCGCGGATCGCCCAGTGGCTCATGTAGTTGTTGTCCCGCTCGATCCCGAACGCCTGCGAGCTGAGGAAGTCAACCGCGTCGACATAGGTGTACGGCTGCATGAACCCGCCGGCCCGCACGTCGCGGTAGCAGCGGGCGAGCGGGTGCCCGGCGGTGAACGCCGCGCCGCCGACGAGCGTCAGGCAGTCGTTGACGATCGAGGGGGCGAGCTGGTTGACCATCATCTTGGCGTGCTGGAACGGCCGCATCATCTGCCGGCCGCGCTCGGCGGGGTCCATCGACGTATCGGTGTTGAGCACGTCGATGGTGGTCAGCGCGGTGCCGGCGGTGGCGCGCAGCGCGTAGAGGCGGGCGCCGGCGTCCGCGACGAGGGTGCGCGCGGCGGCCGACGGCGGCTCGGCCCGGCGGGTGAGCGCCGCCACGGTCAGGTCGTAGGCGGCCTGCGCGACGCCGACGTAGATCGCCAGCATGGCGATGGAGCTGACCGTCTGTCCCGCCAGCGCCGCGTCGTTGCGGGCGCCCACCGGGTCACGCATCAGGACGTCCGAGGCCGGGATGGGGCAGTCGTCGAAGACGATGTCGACGGTCCCCGACGCCCGCATCCCGAGACCGTCCCAGTTGTCCAGCACCGAGAGCCCGGGGTTGTCGCGCGTGACGACCGGCGACGCCAGCCGGGGCGGCTCACCGGTGCCGTCGGTCTGCGCGTTGATGACGAAGTGGGTGCCGACCGGTCCGGCGCTGACCAGCGTCTTGCGGCCGGACAGCAGCCAACCGCCCGACCCGTCGGGCGACAGCGTCGTCACCGCCGAGTGGTGGTCCCTGATGCCCGAGCAGACCACCGCGTCACCGGCGACCATCGCCCGGAGCAGGCGTTCGGCCAGGGCCCGCGCGGGCGGTCCGCCGTGACGCCACTCGTAGCCGAGGGTGAGACCCCGGCTGAACTGCATGTGCAGGGCGAGGGCCGTCGACGCGTCGGCCTGCGCGACCGCCAGGATCGCGACCGCCACGTCGTACAGCCGGTCCAGGCCCATGCCGCCCAGCTCGGCGGGGACCGTGGCGCCCAGCATGCCCTCCTTGCGGAAGGTGTCGAAGGTGCCGGTGGGGAAGGTGCCGGCGCGGTCGTGCTCGGCGGCGGTGGACCTGATCAGCGGCAGGTAACCGCGGAGCCGGTCGAGCACGGCGTGGCCCGCCGCGGTGACCGGTTCGTAGAGTCCCGGGATCGGCTCCTGGCGTGCTGGCCTTGTGGACATGGGCTGCTCCGTACTGTTCGCGCCGCCGGTCATCTGCGTGATCTCGGCGGTCTGGGAAGCGGAATCACACGGACGCTCCGGTCTTGCGGAGCGGTTCCCACCAGTCCCGGTTCTCGACGTACCACCGGACCGTCTCGGTGAGGCCGGTCTCCAGGCCGATGCGGGGCTCGTAGCCGAGCTCGTTCTTGATCTTTCGCCAGTCGACCGAGTAGCGCCGGTCGTGTCCCGGCCGGTCCGGTACGTGCCGCACCGACGACCAGTCGGCCCCGAGCTCCGCGAGCAACCGCGCGGTGAGGTCGTGGTTGCTGAGCTCGGTCCCGCCGCCGACGTTGTAGACCTCGCCCGGCCTGCCGCCCTCCACCACCAGCTGGATGGCCCGGCAGTGGTCGTCGACGTGCAGCCAGTCGCGCACGTTGCGCCCGTCGCCGTACAGCGGCACCGGCCGGCCGTCGAGAAGATTGGTGATGAAGAGCGGAATGATCTTCTCGGGGTACTGGTGGGGCCCGTAGTTGTTCGAGCACCGGGTCAGGCACACCGGCAGGCCGTAGGTCCGGAAGTACGACCGCGCGATCAGGTCGCCGCACGCCTTCGAGGCGGAGTACGGCGAGTTCGGTTCGAGCGGGTCGCTCTCCGGCCACGAGCCGGTCGCGATCGAGCCGTACACCTCGTCGGTGGACACCTGCACCACCCGCCCGACGCCCGCGTCCAGGCAGGCCTGCAACACGGTGTACGTGCCCTGGACGTTGGTGTGCATGAAGTCGGCGGCGCCGGCGATGGAGCGGTCCACGTGCGACTCGGCGGCGAAGTGGACGACGACATCGGCGCCCGGGAGCAGCCCGGCGAGCAGCTCCGCGTCGCAGATGTCTCCGGCCACCAGCTCGAACCGCTCGTCGCCGGAGACGGTGGCCAGGTTGTCGAGGTTGCCCGCGTAGGTCAGCTTGTCGAGCACGACGACGCTGGCGTCGGCGAACGCCGGATAGGCGCCGCCGATGAGCTGCCGGACGTAGTGCGAGCCGATGAAACCGGCGCCCCCGGTGACGACCACGCGTTTGCTCGTCGTCATGCACCCACACCCGCCTCGACCGCCGCCCGGGAGATGTCCATGAGGTACCGGCCGTAGCCGGAGTTCTGCCGTCTGCTGCCGAGGCGGTAACAGGCGTCCGCATCGATGTAGCCCATGCGGAACGCGATCTCCTCCGGGCAGGCGATCCGGCTGCCCCGCCGCTGCTCCGAGCGCACGAACGCGGCGGCGTCGAGCAGCCCGTCGTAGGTGCCGGCGTCCAGCCAGGTGCTGTCCGGCCCGAGCGAGTGCAACCGGGCCCGGCCCTGAGCGAGGTAGTGGCGGTTGACGTCGGTGATCTCGAGTTCGCCGCGCGCCGACGGGCGGATCCGGTGGGCCAGCTCGACCACGTCGGGGGAGTAGACGTACAGGCCGGTCACGATCTCGGAGCTGCGGGGGTGGGCCGGCTTCTCCTCGATGCCGACCAGGCGTCCGTCGGCGTCCTTCTCCACCACGCCGTAGGGGCGCGGATCGGCGACGGTGTGGCCGAACAGCGCGCAGCCGTCGGCCTCCGCCATGCCCCGGGCGAGCAGGTCCGGCAACTGGGGGCTGTGGAAGATGTTGTCGCCCAGGATGAGCGACACGGGGTCCGATCCGACGAACTCGGCGCCGATCCGGAACGCCTCGGCGATCCCAGCCGGCCGCTGCTGCTCGGCGTAGCTGATCCGCAGACCCAGCTCCGCGCCGGTGCCGAGCAGCTTGCGGAACAGCGGCAGGTCCGCCGGCGTGGAGATGATCAGGAATTCCCGTATCCCGCCGAGCATGAGCGTCGAGAGCGGGTAGTAGATCATCGGCTTGTCGTAGAGCGGAAGCAATTGCTTGGAGAAGGCCACGGTCAGGGGGTGCAGGCGTGTGCCCGACCCTCCGGCCAGAACGATTCCCTTCACGAGCGCACCTCTGCAACCTGAGGACGGGTTCGGTCTGGTATGGATGTCTCAGGAGACGCTGGTCTCCACGGCCGGACGCTTGCGTCTGGCCCTGGCAAAGCGCCGCATCATCGGCCGCTCCACGGCGACGTACAGCAGCCATCCGCCGGCCAGCGTGATCGCGAACATCAGCAGGACCCAGCCGATCCCCTGCGTCGTGGGCAGGAAGTGCCGGTATCCCACCTGCTGACGTCCGTAGAGGATCACCATCATGTGGACCATGTAGAACGCGAACGAGATCTCGCCCAGCCAGACCATCGGCCGGCTGGCGAGGAACGTCGGCCGGCCCGCGACCTCGGCGCTCGCCACCGCGGGGATGATCAGCGCCACCGCGGCGATGGTGACGGCGTTCAGGGAGTAGAGGAACGGCACGAAGCTCGCCAGGACGTAGCATGCCAGGACCACGGCCAGCGCGGGCAGCGGCCGGAGGTTGATCCATCGCCCGGCGAGCACGATCCGCGCCATCAGGATGCCCAGGACGAAGTCGAGCAGCCGCACCGGCGGGAAGATGTAGACGAACCAGTACTGCAGGATCGGCTCGGAGAAGCTCTGGTTGTCGGTCAGCAACAGCATCATCCGCGGCTCGGTGGGCAGCAGCTTCGCGACCAGCGGCACGGCGAAGATCGCCGCCAGGACCCCGCCCGCCGCCCACCAGAGCCGCTGGGCCGGGATGCGCTGGGCCAGCTTGTACAGCAGGGGGAAGGACGCGTAGAACAGCAGCTCGCACGACAGCGACCAGGTCACGTGATTGAAGCTGATGAAGTACGGCATCTTCGGGACCCAGGCGTGCAGCAGCGTGATGTTGAGCAGCGCCGGCAGGAGCGCGCCGGCCAGGCTGGCGTAGACCACCAGCGACAGCAGGAACGTCACGACGTGATTCGGGAAAATCTTGAAGAAGCGCCGTCGGTAGAATTCCCGGGCCGTGTCGTACTTGCGCGCCGACCAGGTCAGGATGAAGCCGCTGAGCACGAAGAAGAACGAGACCGCCATGGTGCCGGAAGTCGCCGAAATGGTCAGGAAGAAATCGCTGTCCGGGCCGGTGGGCTGGAAGATCCGAATGCTCGCGGCATGGAAGATGAACACCGAGACAGCGGCGATGAACCGGGCGCCGGTCAGTGAGTCGAGTCTGCTCACTTTACTTTCGTCCACCATGTGGCACGCCTTTCCTTTCGGCCTGTAGGCAGTGACGACCGTCCGCGGTGGCCCGGTTGCTGCAAGTCCTGCTGGTTGGGGATTGCCGGGGGTTGTTGCGGGCTGCGTCGGCCCGGTCAGAGCCGCGCCTCGACGGCCGCCAGCACCTGCTGCGCGATCATGTCGACCTCGTCGTCGAGCAGCGACTGGTGCGCGGGCAGCAGCAGCGACGTGTCCGACACCGCGTCGGTCACGGGCAGCGCGGCGTCCGTGGCGCCGTAGCGCCGCACCCGGTGCAGGGGGTAATAGCGGTAGGACGTGTAGATGCCGTTCGCCAGCAGGTCCTCGCTCACCCCGTCGCGGATGGCCTGCGAGTCGAACCGCACGCAGTAGAAGTAGTGGGTGGAGCGGTGCCCCTCGGGCAGCGGGGGAGGCAGCCGGATGCCGGAGAAGCCGCCCAGCGCCTTGTCGTAACGCTGCCCGATCGCCCGGCGTCGTTCGACGAACCCGGCGAGCTTGCCCAACTGCACCGTGCCGATCGCCGCGGTGATGTCGTTGCCGACCAGTCGGCGGCCGATGTCCTCGATCTGGAAGCTCCACCACACGTGCTGCGATTTCGTGGCCGTGGTGAACGAGCTCCGGTCGTCCAGCCCGTGGTACGACAGCCGGCGGGCCCGCTGGGCCACGGCCGGGTCCCGCGCGTACAACACGCCGCCGTCGCCGGTGGTGATCACCTTGCGCGAGTCGAGGCTCCAGATGCCGAGGTCGCCGAAGGTTCCGCACATCTGGCCGCGCACGCTGGAGGCGATGGAGACCGCCGCGTCCTCGATCAGCGCGATGCCACGTTCGGCGCACACCGCGGCGATCTTGTCCACGTCTCCCGGGTAACCGCCGTAGTGCAGCACCATGACCGCCCTGGTACGCGGGGTGAGCGCCGCCAGGACGTCCGACACCGACGGATTGAGGTGATGCTCGTCGATGTCGCAGAACACCGGGCGGCCGCCGGCCGCGACCACGGCGCTGGCGTTGGCGACGAAACCGTTCGACGGCATGACCACGTCGTCGCCCGGCCCGATGCCGAGCAGTTCGACGGCGAGGAAGAGCGCGGACGTCGCCGAGTTGAGGAACAGCACGTTGTCGGCCGGCACCCCCAGGTGCTGGGCGAACAGGCCCTCGAACTCCTCGGTGCGGGGGCCGCTGCCGAGCCACTTGCTGTCGAAAACTGCATTGATCGCGGCGAGCTCCTCTGCCCCGATGCTGGGCTGGGTCACATTAATCATGCACGCGTCTCCCGGTCATGGTGACACTGCAGGTCGAAATGATTGGGCACTCGCCTGCGCCACGGGTCGATGCAGATTATTGTGACTTTCCCTAAATCCCGACTAAACCTGTCGGGGCTCCAGCTTTAGCATAGCTTCAGGGCGCATGGATAGTCGTTGCAGGGCCGGTCGTCCGGTGCACGACACTTCATCCCCGTCCCGGAGGTAGGACCGTGGGCAACGCTATCGAGAACGCGCTCTTCGACGAGCGCCTCGCCCAATTTCAACAATGGCAGAAGACTCCCTGGGGCCGGTTGCGCTACTCGGTCGTCGAGGCCAACGTCGCCCGCCATCTCGGCGACCGCCCGCTGCGCGTGCTCGACGTGGCCGGCGGCAACGGCCGGGACGCCGTCCCGATCGCCGCGCGCGGCCACCACGTCACCGTCCTGGACTCGGCGCCCGTCTCCCTCGCCATGGCGCAGCGGCTGGCGGCCGACGAGGGGGTCGGGGAGCGCATCGAGGTCCGGGAGGGCGACGCGCACGACGTGCCGGAGCTCTTCGCCGGCGAGGAGTTCGACCTGCTGCTGTGCCACAACCTCCTGCAGTACGTCGCCGACCCGGCGGTGGTGATCCGCGGCCTGGTCAAGGTCCTCAAGCCGGGCGGGTCGTTGTCGGTCGTCGGCCCGAACGCCTACGCCGTGCCGTTGGAGGCGGCCGTGCGCGAGCTCGACCTGGACGCGGCCCTGCGGGCGGTGACCGCGAGGACCAAGCAGGTCCCGGTGTACGGCAGGGAGGTGGCCGTGCTCACCGCCGAGCAGATCGGCGCCGACCTCCGGGACAGCGGCCTGGAGATCGTCGGCCACTACGGGGTGATCAACGTCTGCAACGTCATCGCCGACAACGACATCAAGTCCGATCCGGAGTTCTTCGCCCGGCTGGAGAAGCTCGAGATCGCCCTGGCCGACCGGATGCCCTACCCCCTCACCGCCCGGAACTTCCACCTGGTCGGGCAGCGTCCCGGCTAGCCGGGAGCCGTGCGACATCCAGCAGAACCGACGTCGGCCCGTGCGGGCCGAACACCAATGCGAGGAGTATCTGATGCGGGTCCTGTTCACCTCGGCCACCTTCCGGTCGCATCTCTTCCCACTCGTCCCGCTGGCCTGGGCGCTTCGCGCGGCGGGCCACGACGTGCGGGTCGCGGTCCAACCTCCCCTGGTGCGGGACGTGCTGGGCGCCGGCCTGCCCGCGGTCGAGGCCGGCGCCGGCCCCGACTTCATGAGCGAGCTGAAGAAGGCCCTCGCCGGTGGCCTGGAGGGGCCGGGCGGCACCACACCGAGCATCGAGCAGATCGTCGTGCCGCACGTCCGGATCGCCGAGGCGTTCGCGGCCGACCTCGTGCCGTTCGCCCGGCGCTGGTCGCCGGATCTGGTGGTGGCGGATCCCGCCGCGTTCGTCGCCCCGGTGGTCGCCAGGGCCGTCGGCGCGCCGCTGGTCCTGCACACGTGGGGGCCGATGCCCGACCAGCTCTGGGCGGACCTCGTCGCCGAGAGCGAGGTGCGGCAGAACTGGCCGAAGGAACTGCTGGCCTTCCTCGACAGGTGGGACGTGCCCCTGGGCCCCGACTACGCCGACCTGGTGATCGATCCCTGCCCGGACGAGCTCCTCGCCATCCGGATGGCCAGCCGGCACGCGACCCGCTACGTGCCGTACAACGGCTCCGCCCTCACCCCCTCCTGGCTGGACGAGCCGGCGGGCCGGCCACGGGTCTGCATCAGCTGGGGGACCACGAGCGACTTCATGGGCGCCGAGGTGCTGCGGACCCCGCTGCGCATCGTCGAGGCGCTGGCGGACATGGACGTGGAGGTGGTGGCGGCGCTGGGGAAGATCGATCGCACGCTGCTCGGGGCGCCCCGGGACAACGTGCGGGTGGTGGACTGGCTTCCGCTGTCGATGCTGCTGCCGACCTGCGACGCGCTCATCAACCAGGGCGGGCCCGGCACGGTGCTGGCCGCCGTCGCGTCCGGCGTGCCGCAGCTCGTCGTGCCCCAGATCAGCGCGCAGCCCCTCGGCGCCGAGCTGCTGACGGCGAGCGGGGCCGGCCTGTCCCTCACCCCCGACGAGGTCACCGCCGAGTCCATCGGGAAGACGGTGGCGGAGCTGCTCGACGGGTCCAGCATCCGGGCGGCGGCCCAGGCGCTCGCGCAACGCAACGCCGCCCGGCCGGACGCGACGCAGCTCGTTCCCACGCTCCAGGCGCTGGCCGACTCGGCCCGATAGCCCGGCGGCTGCCGGCAGCGGCCCACGGCGTGATCGTCGCCGATCCGGTCGGCGACGATCACGCCGTGCCGTTTGCGGGGCCGTGGCCGGGCCTCCGGCCCGCCGCCTGCGCGCAGGAACGACGGCCGGGCCCGGCCGGGAGGACGAAGCCCTCGGCGCGCTACGAGAAGGGGAACTTGAGCGCGTTCGCGATGACGGCGTCGACCAGGGACGCGTGCGCCAGGGATCCCTCGGTCCACGCCGGCTCGGCGCGCCCGGCGAGGACGGCCTGCGCGAAAGCCCGGATGATCTTGGCGAACTGGTCGTCGGCGGGCAGGACGAACTGTTCGAAGTGATCCTGCCGCTCGATGTAGATGACCGGCTGGTGCGTGGCCGGCGGCGTGAACACCCGATTCAGCCAGAGCCGGCCGGTGCTCCCCCGGAACTCGTACGTGTTGGTGTACGAATGCTCCATACCGAACGTGAGCTGCGCGGTCACCCCCTGGTCGGTGGCCAGCAGAGCGCTGCCCCCGACCACCACGTCGCGGAACCGCTCGTGGCGGAACACGGCGCCGGCGACCTCCAGCGTCGGTCCGAGGAAACGGCCCGCGGCCCGGATGGGGTAGACGCCGATGTCCAGCAGCGCGCCGCCACCCACGTCGGCCTGGTAGCGGATGTCGCCCTGCGGCTTGGGCGGGATCGTGAAGCTCGACGCGAACGACCGGACCTCCCCGATGACCCCGTCGGCGAGCATGTCGGCGACCCGCTGGTGCTGGTGGTGGTGGAGGAACATGAAGTTCTCCATCAGCACGAGCCGGTGGTCGGCCGCCACCCGGAACAGGTGCTCCGCCTGCTTACGGTCGGTCGTGAGGGGCTTCTCGGCCAGCACGTGCTTGCCCGCGCGCAGCGCCCGCTCGATCCACTCGGCGTGCAGCACGGCCGGCAGCGGCACGTACACCGCATCGATGTCGTCCTGCTCCAGCAGCGCGTCGTATCCCTCGACAGGCGCGCCCCCGAACCGTTCGGTGAACTGGGTTGCCCTGTCCCTGTGTCGGCTCGCGATGGCGGTGAGCGCGATGAGAGGCTCGTTCTCCATCGCCGGCAGGGTTCGTCGCCACGCGATATCGGCGCATCCGATCACCCCCATGCGGACCGGCTTGGTGTTCCCCATGTGCTCCATCGGCACTCCTTGGGCGAGGTTTCGGTCGGTGAACTGCCACCGGGGGAGATGGGCCTTCAGCGGACGTCGGATCGGGCGGTCGCCAGCACCTGCTCGTAGGTGGGGAGCAGCCCCGACTCGGCGGCCTCGGCGAGGGTCGGCGCTGCCGCGTCCTTGTCGGACATGACGGGTGGGCCGTCCAGCTCCCAGGGGATGCCCAGCGCCGGGTCCAGCGCGGCCACGTCGATCATGGTGCCCGGCACGTACTCCGCCCCGCACAGGTAACTCATGCAGGTGTCGTCGGCCAGGGCCAGGAAGGCGTGTCCGATGCCCTCGGTGAGGTAGACGCCGATCCCGGACGTCGCGTCCTGGAACGTCACGTCGAACTTGCCGAAGGTCGGTGAGCCGACACGCAGGTCGACCGCGACGTCCATCGCCGCTCCCCGTACGCAGGTGACCAGCTTGCTCTGGCCGGGGGGCAGCGTGGTGCCGTGGATCCCGCGCAGGGTGTTCCGCCGGGAGACGGAGTAGTTGACCTGACGGATCTCGAATCGCTGGCCGACCTGCTGGAGCAACTCGCTGAATCGCCACGCCTCGAAGAAGCTGCCACGGCGGTCCGAGTGCTGGGTGACGGTGATCCGGTAGGCGCCCGGGATCGAGGTTTCGGTGAAGTCCATACTATCCACATCAGCTCCGTTTCATCGGTTTCGGCTCTCGCCGGGACCGCTTGAGAATCACACGGCGTACGGCTGCACGGGTTGTTCGTGGCGAGCGCGCCGGAAGCTCAGCTCGTCGAGGTTGTCCTTGAGGATGATTTCCTGCGTCTCCCGCAGGAACCGGCACGGCTCGAGGCCGAGTTCGTCGCGGATCTGCCTCCGCGCCGTCTGGTAGACCTCCAAGGCGTCCGCTCGGCGTCCGGACTGGCTGAGCGCCTCCATGAGGAACGCGTAGAGCTTCTCCCGGAGCGGGAACTCGGCGATCAGTCCGTACAGTATTCGCACGGCCTTGCTGTTCTGGTCGGAGGCGAGCAGCGAGCGGGCCAGCAGCTCCGTGCATTCGACCCGCAGCTCCTCGGCCCAGTTGGCGAACTCCCGGATGATCGGGCCCTCGTAGGAGGACGCCTGGACCGGCTCCCGCCAGAACCGCAGCGCCTCGGTCAGGGTGTCGACAGCCAGGTCGTGCCGGTGTACCGAGCGCTGCAGCCGCGCCTTCTCGACCAGGGCGAGGAACAGTTCGAGGTCGAGCTCGTCCCCGCCCAGCTCCAGGACGTATCCGGGGGCCCTCGTCGTTATCACGCAACTGTTCTGCGAGAACTTGTTGAGCACCTTGCGCAGTTGGGAGACGTAGACGTGAATGGAGGCGCGTGCTCGGATGGGAGGTCTGTCGCCCCACAATTCTGTGGCTAGCTGATCAAGAGATAGAATATGTCCGTTGCGGATCAGGAGGGTCCGTAGCAACACCTCCATCTTGTGCGTCCCCACCGATGGCGTGTCCATGCCGGCCGTGATGCGAACGGGACCAAGAATCTCGTATCTCAAGCCGTGGCCTCCAAGTACTCCAATCGGAGCGGCGCGACGATAGTAAACCTCATCCCGGCGGAAATGGTTTCTTCTCGCGCTTAGGCGCAGATCGCGGCCCCCCCGTCCGGCAGCCGTTCATTCGAACCGGACGAACTCTAACAAGCGCCTTGTTGACCGGCAAACGCCGAAGGTTGTGTGATCTGCGCCACACGGCGGTCGCGGGTCGAGCTAGCTGGGAATTTATAGGGATTTTAGTGTTGGGCAGCACGTCTTGTCGGACTACCGGAGTGTATGTCTGACATGCTGTTAGCGCTCGCCTTATCGTCGCTCAGAGTTATGTTAGCCATATTGCACAAACGATGATCATTATCAATGGATTATTTCACGCGTGTCAGATCTGGCGTCAAGGATCGCGTCTCGGCGGCCTCCGTCGGGACGCCGTTCGGCCCTGCATCGGCGCTGATCGGTGCCCTGCGCTGCGGCTCGCCTGCGGTGGTGGGCGCCGCCGGTGCGGGTGCCACATTTCGCCTTCCTGCGACGCAGGGCCGGCGGTGGCGGCGGCCTCTCCCCGGCAGGCATGTACGCACAGTGATGCTCTGTGTTCTCGCAGTGGTGGTCGGCGCCGGTGGAGCGCGCAGGCTGCGGCCACGAATGTTCACGATGTCGTCAGGCTGCTCGGGTGGCGGATCGCGCGTCCCGCGCCGAGCGTGTGGAGCCCGCGCCACCCCCGCAGCGCCGTCCCTGCGGGCGCGCTCGTTCCACTATCTGGGAACTGGGGGCGGCGGGTCCTCGCGGCCGGGGCCGTGCCGCGGCGGGGGGCACGAAGCCGGTGCTCCGGCCTGTGTCGTCGCCTCGGCCTGCTGGTTCAGCGTCGCGTTGATGGCCTCGGTGAGCAGGTCGTTGAGCAGGTCCGCCTGCCTGCTGTCGCCGCCGGTCATGCCCAGGCGCCAGCGCAGGAGGGTCAGGATGGTGCGGATGTCGTGGAGTTCGGTGCGCGATTCACATTCGGGGTGGCCCAGGTGAAGTTCTCCACGTGCCGATCTCACCGCCGCCGCGGTCACGTATGCCCCGAGCGAAAGACCGGCTTTGTCGGCCGCCATTTGAACGATCCGCAACTCGTCGTCGTTGAAACGTAGCGGGCCGACGCGGTGGTCTCGTCGTTGTTTTGTTTTAGCCCGCCGATTGGTCGCCGATCGAGTCATGGTGAGTCCTCGCCCCCGCTAACGCAGCTCTGGTGCCATGTATCCACCGGTAAGAATACGCCCTGCGCGTGGCCGGGCGCAGCTTCACCATTCGTGGCACGGTTCCGGAACGGGCCCGTGGCCATGGTGATCGGCGGTCCCGGCCCGTCGGACGGTTTCGATCTCCCGGTGGACAGATTCAAGTTGACCGATTTGTCCTCCGGGGGGTTGCGCGGCGATCGGCGAGTCGCGTGATCGGTGGCGGGCCGGTCTGCGGGCGGCCCGCGTCGATGGCGGACGGCCACCAGCTTTAACCCGGCTTTAGCTCCCGGAACGAGGATTTCCCGGTGACCTCCCGCGCGCAGAACACCATCAGCCCGCTCCTGATCCGCTATCTCGCCGAGCTCGGCTACGCCTGCTGGACGATGTCCGGAGTCCCGTTGCCGCCGCTGGAGCGCTCACAATTGCGGGACGAGGTCATCGCGGTGGGGCCGCCGCCCGGCCATCCCGAGCGGCTTTCGACGGCGCCCCCGACCAAGGTGGAGCGCCGGTTGTGGCGGCAGCTCAGGAGGACCCGAGCGGCCCGTGGCTGGCCGGGGTTCGCCGCCCTGCGCCGGTAACGGCCGGCGCGGACCGTCCCTCGGTGGGCGCCGCCGTCCCGGGCCTCATGCCCCGGGAAGCCGCGCCCAACGGCCGCGATAGAACAGGAGCGGCTCGGCACGCGAGTCGTCGCCGGACCCGGCCAGGTGATGGACCCGGGCGACGACGATGACGTGGTCGCCGGCCGGATGCTCGACCTCGACCGCGCACTCCAGCCAGGCCAGGGCCCCGTCGAGGACGGGCAGCCCCGAGGGCGACGGGGACCAGGCCACGCCGCGGAACTTGTCGACCCCCCGGCCGGCCAGGCGAAGCCCCTGCTCCCGCTGGTCGGCCGCCAGGAAGCAGATGCAGTGACGTTCCCCCCGGCGTAGCCGGGACCAACTCGTGCTGGTGTGGGCGACGCAGAAGGCCACCAGGGGCGGATCGAGCGACACGGAGGTGAACGAGTTGACCAGCAACCCCACCGGACCACCCGCGTCCACCCCGGTCACCGCCGCGACACCCGTCGCGAAGTGACCCAGAACCCCACGGAACTCAAGCGGGTCGATGCCCGCCGCAGCGAGGTCGACCGGCTCCACCCGGCTCTCGGCCATACCGATCCTTCCGCGACGCATGGATGCCGGCCGGCGGTTGCCAGTCTCGGCCGCCTTCCCTGCCGCCTGGGCGGGACGGTCGAGCCACGCCTCGTGCCGGCACGGTGTGCCTGCCGAGTCGTCCTAGCGGCTGGCTCCGACCCCGGCGGTGAGCAGATCGGCGACCTGGTCCGGGGACGGCATGCCGCCGAGCTCGGCGGCGAGGAGTCGGGCCGCGTGCAGCGGGGGCGGCGAGTGCGCCTCCCCGACCGCGGCGGCCAGCGCGCCGTCGCCCAGCTCGTCCCAGCCCACCCGGCGCCCGGCGCCGATGGCTCGTATTCGTTGCGCGTTCCACTCCTGGTCGGCGTTGTACGGAATGACGATCACCGGCAGGCCGTACACCAGGGCGTGCAGTATCGAACCGAAGCCACCGTGACAGACCAGTGCGGTGCAGCCCGCGGCCAGTCGGCCAAGATCGGCGAACGGCTGCACCTCCACGTGCGCGGGCGCGTGCTCGGCGATCTCCGCGGCGCGGTCACCGGCGGCGAGCACGCAGTCGACCGGGATGCGCGCCAGCTCGGCCAGGACCCGGGTGAGCAGCTCCTTCCGGTTGACCAGGGTGCCCAGGGTGACGAGCAGGCGGGGCTCGCGGGGAGCGTGCGCGACGTCGCGGTCCACCGCCCGCATCATGGTCAGCGCCTGCGGCACCTGCTCGAAACTGGGCGGGGTGGTCTGCACGTAGCGGCGACGGCTGAGGGCGTCCAGGTCGGCGGGGGCCGCCGGCAGCCCGGCCTCCGCGCGGAGCCGGAGCAGCCGCGACCCGCCGTCGGCCATCAGCCGGTCACCGGTGCGGAGAAAGCCGATCCCGATGGTGGTCAGCGGGATGCCGGCCCGTTCGGCGGCGAAAGTGACACCGAATTCGGTCGGCTCCCGCAGCAGCAGGTCCGGCGACAGGTCGTCCAGTACGGCGGTCGCCGCCCCGAAGCTGTCCCGGATCGCGGTCTCGGCGAACGAGTAATCGGTCGATTGGGCGGTGGGGCTCTCCCCGACGGTGAATGGCAGGGGCGCGCGCTGCGCCGCCAGCCACGGCCTTCCGACGCCACGGAAGGCGAAACCCCGGCTCTCCACGAAACTGCCGAAGGCCGGCGAGGACAGCACCGTGACCTGGTGTCCACGAGCCTGTAGCGCCCGCAGCAGTCCCGTCATGAGAAGGAAGTGGCCCGGGGCGGGCTGGGTGGCACACGCGATGATCACGCAGGTCTCCCGAGTCGTCGTGCGTCAGGGGCGGGCGTGGCCGACCGCCAGGCTGCCCGGGCAGGGACGACGCAGATCACTCCGCGATCTTCGTGCGCATCGTCCAGCGGAAGATGGGAGCGCCGGCCTGGGTGAATTCGTGGTTCCGCTCGAAATGCTCCCAGCCGTTGTGGAAAGGAACCTTCACCTTGCTGTCGTCAATCGGGACCAGCGCGGTGCGCAAATGATCCGGCAAGTGTGCGGGGCCGCCCTCCAGGTGACATTCCTCGACCAGATTGTGGGGCATCAAGAGCACCTCCTCCGAGCGGGCGTATGCGCAGCTGAAGTCGCTTCCGTGCCCGCGAGGTTTGGTTCACACACTAGGTTCGTAAATGGGATGGTGTCAAGGCTCGCTGCTGTCCCGGTGACGATTTAGCCTGCCTAAAGGATGGCCGGATAAAATCGTTTCTCCTGCCATTGGTGAATGGTTGGGGCCGGCGCTGCGGCGACGGTCCGACGGTGCCCGGGGGGCGCGACGTCGGCCAGCCCCCGGGCCCCGGCCCCCCGGCGGCGACCCCTCGGAGCCGCGCGGTGCGGGCCGGCCGTCGTCGTCCCGGCCGCAGAGATCCCTGCCACCCGAGCGGACCCGCCCCGCGCGGCTGCTGGAGGTCGCCGATCCCCCGGCGATAGGGTGGGCCGACTGATCTCGACAACCCATGATCCGACCCGGGGGGGCGCCACGCATGGGCGATTCGTTCGCGCATCTGCACGTGCACACCGAGTACTCGATGCTCGACGGTGCGGCCCGGCTGAAGGACCTGTTCGCCGAGGCCAACCGACTCGGCATGCCGGCGGTCGCGATGACCGACCACGGGAACATGCACGGCGCGAACGACTTCTACAAGCAGGCCATGGCCGCCGGGATCACCCCGATCCTGGGCGTCGAGGCGTACGTGGCGCCGGAGTCGCGCTACCACAAGGCGCGGGTGAAGTGGGGCCGGCCGGAGCAGAAGAGCGACGACGTCTCCGGTAACGGCGCGATCACCCACATGACGATGTGGGCGGCGAACAAGACCGGCCTGCACAACCTGTTCACCCTCAACTCGCGTGCCTCGATGGAGGGTCACTACGTCAAGTGGCCCCGGATGGACATGGAGCTGATCGCCGAGCACGCCGAGGGGATCATGGCCACCACCGGGTGCCCGTCCGGCGCGGTGCAGACCCGGCTGCGGCTGGGCCAGTTCGACGAGGCGATCAAGGTCGCCTCCGCGTACCAGGACATCTTCGGCAAGGACAACTACTTCCTGGAGCTGATGGACCACGGCCTCGACATCGAGCGCCGGGTCCGCGACGGGCTCACCGAGATCGGCAAGAAGCTCGGCATCCCGCCGGTGGTGACCAACGACTCGCACTACACGCACGAGGCGCAGGCCGAGGCGCACGACGTCCTGCTGTGCGTGCAGACCGGCAGCAACATCGCCGACCCCAACCGGTTCCGCTTCGAGGGCGGCGGCTACTTCATCAAGTCCGCCGACCAGATGCGCGCCGTCGACTCCTCCGACCTGTGGCTCCAGGGCTGCCGCAACACGCTGCTGGTGGCGGAGAAGGTCGACCCGGCGGGGATGTTCGAGTTCCACAACCTGATGCCGCGCTTCCCGATCCCCGAGGGGGAGACGGAGGAGTCGTGGTTCCGCAAGGAGACGTTCAAGGGCCTGGCCCGGCGGTTCCCGGGCGGGATCCCCGAGGGCCACGTGGTGCAGGCGGAGTACGAGCTGGGCGTCATCATCCAGATGGGGTTCCCGTCGTACTTCCTCGTGGTCGCCGACTTCATCCAGTGGGCCAAGAGCCAGGGCATCGCGGTGGGCCCGGGCCGTGGGTCGGCGGCCGGCTCTTTGGTGGCGTACGCGTTGGGGATCACGGACCTGGACCCGATCCCGCACGGGCTGATCTTCGAGCGGTTCCTCAACCCCGAGCGGGTCTCGATGCCGGATGTCGACATCGACTTCGACGAGCGTCGGCGCGGTGAGGTCATCAAGTACGTGACCGACAAGTGGGGCGAGGACAAGGTCGCGCAGATCGCCACGTTCGGCACGATCAAGGCGAAGGCCGCGATCAAGGACTCGGCGCGGGTGCTGGGCTACCCGTACGCGGTGGGGGACCGGATCACCAAGGCGATGCCGCCCGCGGTGATGGGCAAGGACATCCCGCTGTCGGGCATCTTCGACCCGAAGCATCCGCGCTACGCGGAGGCGGGGGAGATCCGGGGCCTGTACGAGTCGGACCCCGACGTGAAGAAGGTCATCGACACGGCGAAGGGCATCGAGGGGCTGATCCGGCAGACCGGCGTCCACGCCGCCGGGGTGATCATGTCGGCGGAGCCGATCATCGAGCACATCCCGCTGATGCGGCGCGACTCCGACGGGGTGATCATCACCCAGTTCGACTACCCGACGTGCGAGTCGCTCGGGCTGTTGAAGATGGACTTCCTCGGCCTGCGCAACCTCACGATCATCGACGACGCGGTGAAGAACATCCAGCTCAACCACGGCAAGGACCTGGACCTGCTGGGCCTGGACCTGGACGACAAGGCCGCCTACGAGCTGCTGGCGCGCGGCGACACCCTGGGGGTGTTCCAGCTCGACGGCGGGCCGATGCGGTCGCTGCTGCGGCTGATGAAGCCGGACAACTTCGAGGACATCTCGGCCGTCCTCGCGCTGTACCGGCCGGGCCCGATGGGCGTGGACTCGCACACCAACTACGCGCTGCGCAAGAACGGGTTGCAGGAGATCACGCCGATCCACCCGGAGCTGGAGGAGCCGCTGCGGGAGATCCTGGCCCCCACCCACGGCCTGATCGTCTACCAGGAGCAGGTGCAGCGGGCCGCGCAGATCCTCGCCGGCTACAGCCTCGGCCAGGCGGACCTGCTGCGGCGGGCGATGGGCAAGAAGAAGAAGGAGATCCTCGACAAGGAGTTCGTGCCGTTCCGGGACGGCTGCCGCGAGCGCGGCTACTCCGACGAGGCGATCCAGGCGGTGTGGGACGTCCTGGTGCCGTTCGCCGGCTACGCCTTCAACAAGGCGCACTCCGCGGCGTACGGCCTGGTGTCCTACTGGACGGCGTACCTGAAGGCGCACTACCCGGCCGAGTACATGGCGGCGCTGCTGACCTCCGTCGGCGACGACAAGGACAAGATGGCGTTGTACCTGTCGGAGTGCCGGCGGATGGGCATCCAGGTCCTGCCGCCGGACGTGAACACCTCCGCCGGGCCGTTCACCCCGGTCGGGAAGGACATCCGGTTCGGCCTCGCGGCGATCCGCAACGTCGGGGCGAACGTGGTCGCCTCGATCATGCGGTGCCGGCAGGAGAAGGGCGAGTACGCCGACTTCTACGACTTCCTGGCCAAGGTCGACGCGGTGGTCTGCAACAAGAAGACCATCGAATCGCTGATCAAGGCCGGCGCGTTCGACGTCATGGGCCACACCCGAAAAGGACTACTTCAAGTCCATGCCGACGCCATCGACGCCTACGCCGACGTCAAGCGCAAGGAGGCCGTCGGCCAGTACGACCTGTTCGGCGCCGGCTTCGGCGACGCCGAGACCGTCGGCGGCAACACCACGGTCATGCCGACCATCGGCGAGGCCGAGTGGGACAAGCGCGACAAGCTCGCCTTCGAACGCGAGATGCTCGGCCTCTACGTCTCCGACCACCCCCTGTTCGGCCTCGAACACGTCCTCGGCGCGGCGGCCGACACCACCATCGCCGCTCTAGCCGAAGAGGGAACAGTCCCCGACGGCGCCGTCGTGCAACTTGCCGGCATCCTCTCCGGCGTGCAGCGCCGCGTCACCAAGCAGGGCCGGGCCTGGGCGTCGGCCACCCTGGAAGACCTCGCCGGCGGCGTGGAGACCCTCTTCTTCCCCAACACCTACGAGGTGATCGGCCAGTACATCGCCGAGGACGCCATCGTGGTGGTCAAGGGCCGGGTCGACCGCCGCGACGACACCCCCCGCATCATGGCGATGGACATGCAGCTCCCCGACGTCACCAGCAACCCGGGCAGCAAACCGGTCACCCTCACCATCCCCGTGCACCGCTGCACCCCGCCCCTGGTCGAACGCCTCAAGGAAACCCTCGTCCTGCACCCCGGCGACACCGAGGTCCACGTCAAGCTCCTCAACGGCGGCAAGACCACCACCCTGCGCCTCGGCCCCTTCCGGGTCGCCGCCACCACCGCCCTCATGGGCGACCTCAAGAGCGTCCTCGGGCCGGCGAACGTGAGCTGACCCGACCTGCCCCGACCCGGCCCGCACCCGGCGGCTGCGGTCAGGCGGGGCGGTACTCCATCTCGGGGCGGCCCGGGGTGCCGTAGCGGGGGGCCCGCACCGCCCGCTCGGCGGCCACCAGATACTCCAGATACCGCCGGGCGGTGACCCGCGAGACGCCGGCCAGCCCCGCCACCTCCGAGGCGGAGCGGCCGGCGTCGCCGCTGAGCGTGCCGAGCACCGCGCGCAGCGTCTGCTCGTCGAGCCCTTTCGGCAGCGTGTGCGCGGCAGGGCCCCGCAGGGTGGCGAACATCCGGTCCACCTCGTGCTGGGCGGCCACCTCGCCCTCGGCCAGCACCTGGCGGCGGTACTCGGCGTACCGGTGCAGCTTGTCGCGGAACGCCGCGAACGTGAACGGCTTGAGCAGGTAGTGGGTCACGCCGAGCGACACGGCGGTGCGGACCACCGTCAGGTCCCGGGCCGACGTCACGGCCAGCACGTCCACCGCGCTGCCGGCGGCCCGCAGCGCCCGGCACACCTCCAGCCCGTGCAGGTCGGGCAGCCGGAAGTCGAGCAGGACGAGGTCGACCGGCTGCTCCGCGCGCCGCCGCAGCGCCGCCAGCGCCTCCCGGCCGGTGTGCGCCACCCCGACCACCGCGAACCCCGGCACCCGCTCCGTGTACGTGCGGTGCGCCTCGGCCAGCAGCGGCTCGTCCTCCACCACGAGCACCCGGATGTCGGTCACGGCCGCCCCACCCGCCCCGGCTCCGCGACCGGCTTCGCCATCGGCAGCCGGACGGTGAACAGGGTCCCGCCGTCGACGGAGCGGCCCACGTCGGCCCGGCCGCCGTGGCGGCGTACCACCTGACCGACGAGGGCCAGGCCGAGGCCACGACCGGCGCTCTTGGTGGACCAGCCGCGCCGGAACGCGTCGGCCACCCGGTCCGGCGTCAGCCCCGGTCCGCTGTCGCCGACCCGGACCACGACGGCCCCGTCGTCGACGCCGACGAAGACCCGGACCCGCCGGGGCGTCCCGGTGCCGGCGACCGCCTCCAGCGCGTTGTCGATCAGGTTGCCGACGACGGTGATCAGGTCCGTCACGGGCAGCGGCGTCCCGTCGAGCCGGCAGTCCGGCTCCACCACCAGGTCCACGCCCCGCTCGCCGGCCTGCGCCGACTTGCCCAGCAGCAGGGCGGCCAGGGCCGGCTCGGTCACCGCGCCGACCACCCGGTCGGTGAGCTGCTGGGCCACGGTCAGGTCCTCGGTGGCCAGCCGGACCGCCTCGCCGGCCCGGCCCAGCTCCACCAGGGTCAGCACGGTGTGCAGCCGGTTGGCCGACTCGTGGGTCTGCGCCCGCAGCGCGTCGGTCAGCGCCCGCACCGAGTCCAGTTCGCTGGTGAGCGCGCGCAGCTCCGTCTGGTCCCGCAGGGTCAGCACCGTGCCGAGGCGGCGCCCCTCGAACAGCGCCGTGCGTTGGTTGACGACCAGCACCCGGTCGCCCGCCACGACCGCCTCGTCGTGCGCGTCCCGCCCCGAGGCCAGCAGCTCCGCCACGGCCGGCGGCAGGTCGACCCGGCCGGCCGGCCGGTCCACCACCGCCGTCGCGTCGTCGGCGAGCCCCAGCAGCCGCCGCGCCTCGTCGTTGACCAGGGCCACCCGGCGGTCCACCGTCGCCACCACCAGCCCCTCCCGCACCGAGTGCAGAACCGCGTCGTAGTACTCGTACATCCGGGTCATCTCGGCGGGGCCCAGGCCGTGCGTCTGCCGGCGCAGCCGCCGGCTCAGTAGCCACGAGCCGGCCGCCGCGACGGCGAGCGCCGGGGTGGCGGCGGCGAGCAGCACGGGGGCCTGGGCCAGCAGGCGGCGGTTGATCGCGTGGGTGGTGATGCCGACGGAGACCAGCCCGACGATCCGCCCGTCGGCGGCGCGCACCGGCACCACCGCCCGCACCGACTCGCCGAGGGTGCCCACATTGGTGGTGGTGAACGCCCGCCCGGCCAGCGCTGGGCCGATGTCACCGACGAACGGCTGGCCGATCCGCTCCGGACGGGGGTGGGAGTAGCGGGTCCGGTCGGGGGCCATCACCACGACGAAGTCCGTCCCGGTCGCCACCCGGGTGGCCTCCGCGTACGGCTGCAACGCCGCCGACGGGTCGGCCGAGGCAAGGGCCGCGCGCACGTCCGGGGAACCGGCGACGGTGTGCGCCACGGCCAGCACCTCCTCCCGGGCGGCGTCGCGCGCGTCGCTGCGGGCCAGCCACACCCCGCCGGCCGAGGCCGCCAGCACCAGGAGGCCCACCACCAGGGCCTGGAGGGCGAAGAGCTGCCCCGCGATGCTCCACTGGCGTCGGGCCACGACACCTCCTGTCCGTGCTCGGCTGGTGGGGCAAGTCTGGCGCGCCGGCCGGCGGCCGGTGTCGGCCGTGGGTCACGGGAGTGAACAGAATGACCACAAGGCTGCCCTGCGGTGAGGCGCAGTTCACATTGTGGGCATGGACACCACCCCCACCGCCACCGCGAAGTCCACCCCGGCCCGCCGGGACCCCACCCGCTACCTCTACCTGGCCGTGATCGCCGCCGCGCTCGCCGGCATCGTCGTCGGGCTCGTCGCGCCCGAGGTCGGCAAGGCGCTGAAACCGCTCGGCACCGGCTTCGTCGCGCTCATCAAGATGATGATCAGCCCGGTGATCTTCTGCACGATCGTCCTCGGCGTCGGCTCCGTGCGGCAGGCCGCGAAGGTCGGCAAGGTCGGCGGCCTCGCGCTCGGCTACTTCTTGCTGATGTCGACCGTCGCGCTGGCCATCGGGCTCGTCGTGGGCAACGTGATCCAGCCGGGCGCCGGCCTGGACCTGGGCGCGCAGACCGCCGACGCCGGCCAGGCGGCGGCGGCCGGCGAGAGCGGGGGTACGACCGAGTTCCTGCTCGGGATCATCCCGACCACGCTGGTCTCCGCGCTCACCGGAGGCGAGGTGCTCCAGACGCTGCTGGTCGCCCTCCTGGTCGGCTTCGCCGTGCAGGGCCTGGGCGGACGCGGCGAGCCCGTCCTGCGCGCCGTCGGGCTGCTGCAACGGCTGGTCTTCAAGGTCCTGGCGATGATCATGTGGGTCGCCCCGATCGGCGCGTTCGGCGCGATGGCCGCCGTCGTCGGCGCCACCGGCATGGACGCGCTCACCAGCCTCGCCCAGATCATGCTCGGCTTCTACGCCACCTGCCTGATCTTCGTGGTCGTGGTGCTCGGCGCGCTGCTCTGGTTCGTCGCCCGCATCTCGATCTTCGCCCTGCTTCGCTACCTGGGCCGGGAGTTCCTGCTGATCCTGTCCACCTCGTCGTCGGAGTCGGCGCTGCCCCGGCTCATCGCCAAGATGGAGCACGTCGGCGTCAGCAAGCCCGTCGTCGGGATCACCGTGCCGACCGGCTACTCGTTCAACCTCGACGGCACCGCCATCTACCTGACCATGGCGGCGCTGTTCGTCGCCGACGCCATGGGCAAGCCGATGTCGATCGGCGAGCAGGTCGGCCTGCTCCTGTTCATGATCATCGCTTCGAAGGGCGCGGCCGGCGTCACCGGCGCGGGCCTGGCCACCCTGGCCGGCGGCCTCCAGTCGCACCGCCCCGACCTGCTCGACGGCGTCGGGCTGATCGTCGGCATCGACCGGTTCATGTCCGAGGCGCGGGCGCTGACCAACTTCGCCGGCAACGCCGTGGCCACCGTCCTGGTCGGCACCTGGACCGGCGAGTTCGACCGCGCGCAGGCCCACGACGTGCTCGCCGGCCGCCGCCCCTTCGACGAGGCCACCATGCTCGACGAGGACGCCCCCGGCGACGACCCGCAGCCGCCGGCCGGCCCGCAGCGCCCGGCGCTCAGCGGCGTATCCGCCTGACCGGCGCGCCGCCCGGCCGCCGCCGAGCCCGAGTCCGTCCCGCCCGCCGCCCACCGGGCCGCGACCGGGGGCGGCGGCCACCATCGGTGGATTGGCGCTCACGGCGGCGACAGCGGCCGCACTATCGTCGGCGGCATGGAGTTGGAGCAGGCACGCAAGCTGTGGCAGCCGCAGCCCGGCTGGCTGAACACCGCCAGCTACGGGCTGCCGCCCGAGCCGGCCTGGGCGGCGGTGCAGGAGGCGCTGGCCGACTGGCGGACGGGACGTACCTCCTGGGAGGGCTGGGACGACGCCACCCGCCGGTCCCGGGCGGCCTTCGCCGGCCTGGTCGGCGTGGCGGCCACCGACGTGACGGTCGGCAGCACCGTCGCCGGGCTGCTCGCCCCCGTCGCGGCGGCCCTGCCGGCCGGGGCCACCGTCGTGGCCCCCGAGGTGGAGTTCACCTCCAACCTCTTCCCCTGGCTCGCCCAGACCGAGCGGGGGGTGCGGGTGCGCACCGTCCCGCTCGCCGGCCTGGTCGACGCGATCGACGCCGACACCGACCTGGTCGCGTTCAGCCTCGTGCAGTCCGCCGACGGCGCCGTCGCCGACTACCACCGGATCGTCGCCGCCGCCCGGGCCCACGACGCGCTGGTCGTCGTCGACGCGACCCAGGCGTGCGGCTGGCTGCCGTTCGACGCCGGCCTGGCCGACGTCGTCGCCGTCGGGGCGTACAAGTGGCTGATGGGGCCGCGCGGGTCGGCCCTGGCCTACCTGGCGCCGGCGCTGCGCGAGCGGCTGCGCCCCGACGGCGCCGGCTGGTACGCGGCCGAGGACCCATTCTCCGCCTACTACGGCCCGCCGCTGCGGCTGGCCGCCGACGCCCGGCGGTTCGACCAGTCCCCGGCGTGGTTCAGTTGGATCGGCACCGCCCCCGCCCTGGAACTGCTCGCCGAGATCGGCCTGCCCGCCGTGCGCGAACACGACGTGGCGCTGGCCAACCGGTTCCTCGCCGGGCTGGGCCGGCCGCCCGGCGACAGCGCGATCGTCGCCGTCGAGGTGCCCGGCGCGCAGGAGAAACTGGAACGGGCGGGCATCCGGGCGGCGGTGCGCGCCGGTCGGGTCCGGGCGTCGTTCCACCTCTACACCACCGACGCCGACGTCGACCTGGCCCTCGACGCGCTGACCGGCTGACCCGCCGCCACCTGCTTGCAAGGAAGGGCCCCTTGTTAACGCTTTCTGTAGAGGAAGGGCCCCTTGTTAACGCCACGCTGGGCGGGGTGGTGGGGACGCCGACGGCCGGGCCCCTTGGTGGTCGGGGGTCCGGCCGTCGGCACATGTGCCTGTGCGTGTGTCAGCTGTTCCAGTGTTGGGTGACGAGGTCGGCGGCCTGCTGTTCCCACTGCGCGTACGCGTCGGGGTACGCGGACACCTGCACGGTCTGGGCGGCGTCGGTCAGGGCCATGTCCTGCCAGCCGTCGACCTGCCTGAGGCCCTTGAGGAACGCTGTGGTGGCGTACTCGGGGTCGGTGATCTGCTCCGGCGAGCCCCAGCCGCTGGAGGGGCGCTGCTGGAACAGGCCGAGGGAGTCGTGGTCGTTGCGGTCGCCGAGGTGGCCCAGGTTCTGCAGCTTCGACTCCTGCAGGGCGGTGCCGATCGAGATCACCGCGGCCCGCTCGTCCAGGCCGGTCTTCTTCGTGGCGGCGATGATCGCCTTGGCGTTGGCGGTCTGTTCGGTGTCGAGGTCGATGCGCGACTGCGCGCCCTGCACACCGTGCGGGATCAGCTTCCCGGTGTCCACCCCGGCGGTGGGCTTGTCGGCCTGCACGGCGGCGACGGGCCGCGCGTCGACCGCGCCGGTGCCGGCGTCGGGGGTGGTGGTGTGGAGGGGTCCGGCGGCGAGGCCGCCGGCGAAGGCGAGTCCGGCGATGCCGAGGATGCTCTTGCGCAGGATGGTCGTGTTCATGGGGGTGTCTCCAATCCGGGGGTCGGCGCACCCCACGCCCGCAAGGGGGGACGGTGAGGGGGTGCGCGAGCACCACGTCGAGGCGCCCGAACAACGAACTCAGAAGAACGAGCGGGGGCGGCTGCCGTGCGGCGCCGGGTCCGGGTGTAACGACCGGCGGCCGGCCCGCATTCCGGGGGGCGACGACACCCAGGGTGCGGGGGCTGCTTCGGTGGTCCGTCAGGTGTAACGACCCCGGCCCGGCCGGGATTCCGGCCCGGGGGTGCCGCCGGTCACCACCCCAGCCCGCCCCGCCCCACCCCACCCCGGCCCGGTCCGCCGAGGTCGGACAAACCGCCCAACCCGGCCGAGGGGTGACGGCATGTCGGGGAGACGGGGGTATCAACGGGACGGGACACCGCCATCTCCCCGACATGGAGTCGATCAACGGAGGGCGGCGGGCGGTGATCGCGCCGGATGCGGCGCGTGACGTGGCGCACAAACGATACGAACCGGTTCCGTATCGAAAAGGCTTCGCCTAGCCTCGTGCAGGTTACGAGTCTGCCCCGTGTCGTATTTGCGGGCGGGCGACATCGGGGAGGGGAACGGCCCATGCAACCGCACGAGAACACCGGACACCCGAGGCGGTGGGCGATCCTCGGGGTGCTGGTGATCAGCCTCCTCGTCGTCGTCCTCGACAACACCATCCTCAACGTCGCCCTGCGCACCCTCGCCGACCCGGTGCACGGCCTCGGCGCGAGCCAGGGCGAGCTGGAGTGGTCGATCAACTCGTACACCCTGGTCTTCGCGGGTCTGCTCTTCACCTTCGGCGTGCTCGGCGACCGGGCGGGGCGCAAGCGCTTCCTGCTGGTCGGGCTGGTCCTGTTCGGGCTGGCGTCGCTGCTGTCGGCGTACGCGCAGAGCCCGGCCCAGCTCATCGGCGCCCGCGCGCTGATGGGGGTCGGCGGGGCGGCGATCATGCCGGTGACCCTGTCGATCATCTCCAACGTCTTCGACCCACGGGAGCGCGGCCGGGCGATCGGCGTGTGGGCCGGCGCGGTCGGCCTCGCCGTGGCGATCGGCCCGATCCTCGGCGGCGCGCTGCTGGAACACTACTGGTGGGGCTCCGTCTTCCTGATCAACGTGCCGGTGGTCGCGGCCGGCGTGGTCCTGGTCGCCCTGTTGGTGCCCGAGTCCCGCGACCCCGAGCCGGGCCGGGTCGACGTCCCCGGCGTGCTGCTGTCGGTGGTGGGCCTGGTGGCCCTGACCTACGGCATCATCGACGGCGGCGAGCACGGCTTCGGCCGGCCCCTGGTCTGGGTGTCGATCCTCGGCGGCCTGGCCGTGCTGACCTGGTTCGTGCTGCTGGAGCTGCGCAGCGACCACCCGTCGCTGGACGTCCGGCTGTTCCGGGTGCCCCGCTTCGCCGCCCCGGTGGCGTTGGTCGGGCTGGTCTTCTTCGCCGCCATGGGCGTGATGTTCTTCAGTTCGTTCTACCTGCAACTGGCCCGCGGCTACACCCCGCTCCAGACCGGCCTGCTCTTCCTGCCCTTCGCCGCCGCCCAGCTCGTCTTCGCCCCGCGCAGCGCGGCGATGGTCCGCCGGTACGGGGGCCGGGCCGTCGCGGCCGTCGGGCTGGCGCTGACCAGCGTGGCCCTCGCGGCGTTCGCGTTCATCGACGCGAGCACCCCGATCTGGGTGGTCCTGGTGGTCTTCCTCCTCCAGGGCATCGGCATGGCCAACATCATGCCGCCGGCCACCGAGTCGATCATGTCGGCGCTGCCCCGGGAGAAGGCCGGCGTCGGGTCGGCGGTCAGCAACACGGTGCGTCAGGTCGCCGGCGCCCTCGGCGTGGCCGTGCTCGGCTCGGTGCTCTCCGCGGTCTACCGGGACGACGTCGCCCCGGCCCTGCGGGGCCTGCCGGCGGGGGCACACGAGGCGGCGAGCGAGTCGATCTCCGGCGCGTACGCGGCGGCCGGGCAGCTCGGTCCGACCGGGCCGACGCTGGTCACGGCCGCCAACGACGCCTTCGTCTCGGCCATGCACTGGGCCGCGGCGCTCTCCGCGGTGGTCGCCGCGCTCGGCTTCGTGGTCGTGCTGCGCTGGATGCCCGGCCGGGCCCTGGACCGGGCGGCCGGCGCCCCGGCGACGGCGGGTGAACCCGAGTTGGCCGGAACAGCGTAGGTCCGGAAGCAATGTCGGACATGACTTCCGCCGCCGAGGCTCCGCGGTCGCCCGGGCGACCGCGGAGCAGCCGCGCGGACGAGGCGATCGTGGAGGCCACCCTCGACCTGCTCGCCGAGGGCAGCACGATCGAGGCGCTCACCATCGAGGCGATCGCGGCCCGCGCCGGCGTCGGCAAGGCCACCATCTACCGCCGCTGGCCGGGCAAGGACGCGCTGCTGCTGGACGCGCTGCGCCGGCTCAAGGGCGTGCTGCCGAATCCGGCGGGCCACTCCGTGCGGGACGACCTGGTGCTGCTGGTCGGCGCGGTCGGGCACAACATCGACCCGCGCGCCGCGAAGATCATGCCCTGCCTGGTGCCGGAGGTGAACCGCAGCCCCGACCACTTCCGGCTCTACCAGAACATCATCGCGCCCCGCCGGCAGCTCATGCGCGAGGTGCTCCGCCGGGGGATACGCCTCGGCGAGCTGCGCGCCGACCTCGACATCGAGGTGGCGATGGCGCTGCTCACCGGGCCGATGCTGGTGCAGCGGATGCTGCGCTGGCACCCCGAGTTGGACGACGTCCTGCTTCCGGACCGGATCGTCGACGGCGTCCTGGACGGCATCCGCGCCCGCTGACGCGACCCCGCGCCGGGCAGCGACGTGTCGGACCGCGAGGCCGGCGTCCAGGTCAGGGCGTCGGCTCGCGGAGCCGGTGCAGGCGCAGCGCGAGCTGCACCTCCAGGGCCCGTCCGGGCTTCTGCCAGTCGGGGCCGAGCAGCTGGCCGACCCGTTCCAGCCGCTGGGTCACCGTGTTGACGTGCACGTGCAGCAGCTCGGCCGCCCGGGCCAGGCTGCCACCCACCCCGAAGTACGCCTCCAGGGTCTTCACCAGCGCGGTGCCCCGCCGGGCGTCGTAGTCCACCACCGGCCCGACGGTGGTGGCGATGAACCGGGCCACGTCCCCGTCGCCCCGGTCGCCCACCGCCCCCAGCAGCAGCCCGACGAAGCCCAGCTCGGCGGTGCTCGCCCCCTGCCCGGTGCGGCCCAGCGCGCCGAGCGCCGTCAGGCAGCGGTCCGCCTCCTGGAAGATCGCCGCCAGCGAGGCGGGGTCGGTCGACGGACCGCTCGCCCCGGCGGTCACCGGCCGGCCCGTCACCCGGGACAGGTCCCGGGACACCGCGCGGGCCGCGCCGCCCGCGTCCCGGCCGGGCAGCATCAGCACCACCCGGCCGTCGCGCGCCGCCGCCAGCCCGCCGCGCGTCGAGGCGTACGTGGTGGCCCAGGAGAGCACCCGCTGCCGGGCGGAACCGGTCGCGGCGATCGCGTCGTCCCCGACCGCCACCAGCACGTGCGGGGCGTCCAGGTCGACACCGAGGCGGCGGGCCCGGCTGCGCAGGGCGTCGGTGTCGGCCAGCGGCCGGGCGATGAGGTCGTCGAGCAGCTCGCCCCGCACCCGCCCCTCCGCCTCGGCCACGGTGCGGCGGAACAGCAGCAGCAGCGCGGTCACCAGCGCCGCCCGCTCCAGGATGCGCTGGTCGGCGTCGACCAGCTCGTCGTCGGGGCGCAGCACCAGCGCGCCCAGGTTCTCCGTGCCGGCGACCACCGCGGCGTACCAGAAGGGGCCCCGGCGGACGCTGCGCCCCTCAGTCCGCGACGCCGCCACCGCCTCCACCAGGTCCACCCGGTCCGGCTCGTCGATCTGACCGACCCGGGCCAGCCGCCGCCCCTGCGCGTCCAGCGCCAGCACCGCCCCGCCGAGCACGTCGGTGACGGCGGACGCCACGTCCTCGACCCCACCGCCGCGCAGCACCAGCGCCGTCATCCGGTCGTGCGCCGCCGCCGCCCGCTCGACCGAGCTGCTGTGCGCCCGGATGGTGGTGTTGGCCGCCGACAGCTCCGCCAGCGCGGCCTGCGTCTCGGCCAGCAGCCGCGCGGTGTCGATGGCCACCGCCGCGTGCGCCGCGAGGGACACCAGCAGCGACACCTCCTCCCGGGCGAACGGCCGCGCGGAGCGGTTGGCCGCGTACAGCACGCCGATCGAGGTGGAGCCGAGCCGCAGCGGCACGCCGAGGATCGCCACCAGGCCCTCCTCGCCCACCCCGGCGTCGATCTCCCCGGTGTGGTGGAACCGCTCGTCCTCGGGGTAGTTCGCGGTCACGTACGGGGTGCCGGACTGGGCCACCAGGCCGCCCAGGCCCGCGCCCATCGGCAGCCGCAGCCGCTGGAACCGCGCCGAGATCGACCCGTCGGTGACCCGCATGTACGTGTCGCCGCGCTCGTCGTCGTCGAGCGTCATGTACGCCACGTCCGCGCCGAGCAAGTGGCGTGCCCGGTGCACGATCGCCCGCAGCACGGCATCGAGGTCGCGCAGGCCGGCCAGGTCGCTCGCGGTGTCGTACAGGCCGGACAGCTCGGTCTCCCGGCGGCGGCGGCGCTCCAGCAGCGCGCGGACCCGCAGCGCGACCACCTTCGCCTGCTCCAGCTCGGCGAGCCGGTCGGCGGGCACGCCGGCCGCGCGGGCCGCCACCAGCGGCCCCTCGAACTCCACCGCGGCGGCCTCTCGGGCGAGCAGTTCCAGGAACTCCACCGGCGACGACATGACCGACATTGTGCGCGGGGCCACTAGTTCGCCGTCCAGCCCCCGTCGAGGGCGATGGACGCGCCGGTGATGAACGCGGCCGGCGGCGCGCACAGGTACGCCACCAGCTCCGCGACCTCCTCCGGCTCGATCAGCCGCTTGATCGCCGCCCGGGCCAGCATGATCTTCTCCACCACCTCGGCCTCGCCGATGCCGTGGGTGGCGGCCTGGTCGGCGATCTGGCCCTGCACCAGCGCCGTGCGCACGTACGCCGGGTTGATGCAGTTGGCGGTGACCCCGTGCGCGGCGCCCTCCAGCGCGACCACCTTCGACAGCCCCTCCAGGGCGTGCTTCGCCGACACGTACGCCGACTTGTACGGCGAGGCCCGCAGCCCGTGCACCGAGGAGATGTTGACGATCCGCCCCCAGCCCCGGGCGTACATGTGGGGCAGCGCCCGCCGCACGATCCGGAACGGCGCCTCCACCATCACCCGGTGGATGTAGGCGAACCGCTCCGGCGGGAAGTCCGGCACCGGCGCGACGTGTTGCAGGCCGGCGTTGTTGACCACGATGTCCACGTCGGCGTCGAGCCGGTCCACCGCCGCCGGGTCGGCCAGGTCCACCCGCTCGGCCCGGCCGCCGGCCAGCGCCGCGACCTCCTCGGCCGCGCCCGCGTCGCGGTCGACCACCAGCACGCGGGCCCCGGCGGCGGCCAGCCGCAGGGCGCAGGCCCGGCCGATGCCGCCGCCACCGCCGGTCACCAGCGCGGTCCGACCGGCCAGGTCGACGTGTACGACGTGGGGGCCCGCCACGGGTTCTGCCGTCATGGCGCACAAAGCTACGAGCTGGGTGCCCGGGGGCACATGGGGTCGGGGCACATACTCGACGTCCCGGCTGTGTGCCGGTGCGACCCCCGGCCCCACGGCGGCGGGACCCCCTCTCCTTCGGCGGCACGGCCCCCGGCCCGTCGGCGGCGTGTCCCCTGGCCCCCGGCGTGTCCCCGCAGCCGGGCGTCGGGGCCGCCCAGTAGGGTGTCGAACACACGTACTGCCGACGTGGTGGGGAGGAGGCGGCGTGCGCGTGCTGGGCGTCGACCCGGGGCTGACCCGGTGCGGGGTCGGCGTGGTCGAGGGCGTGCCGGGCCGGCCCTGCACCCTGGTCGCCTACTACGTCGTCTACACCGACCCCGACGACGACCTGCCGCTGCGCCTGCTGCACCTGGACCGCTCGCTCACCGACCTGGTCGCCGAGCACCGGCCGGACGCCGTCGCCGTCGAGCGGGTGTTCAGCCAGCACAACGTGCGCACGGTGATGGGCACCGCCCAGGCCAGCGGGATCGCCGTGCTGGCCGGCGCGCGCGCCGGGCTGCCCGTGCAGACCTACACCCCGAGCGAGGTCAAGGCCGCCATCACCGGCTCCGGCCAGGCCGACAAGGCGCAGATGACGACCATGGTGACCCGGCTGCTGCGGCTGCCCGAGCCGCCGAAGCCGGCCGACGCCGCCGACGCCCTGGCCCTGGCCATCTGCCACGTCTGGCGCGGCGGCACCCGCTCGAAGCTGGCCGCCGCGGCCGACCGGGCACGACGAGGAGGAGCACGATGATCGCCAGTGTGCGCGGGACGGTGACCGCGACCGGCCCGGACCACGCGGTGGTGGAGGTCGGCGGGGTGGGCCTGGCGGTGCACTGCGCCCCCGGCACGCTCGCCGACCTGCGGATCGGCCAGCCGGCCCGGCTGGCCACCAGCCTGGTGGTCCGGGAGGACTCGCTCACCCTCTACGGCTTCGCCGACGACGACGCCAAGCAGCTGTTCGAGCTGCTCCAGACCGCGAGCGGGGTGGGGCCCCGGCTGGCCCAGGCGGTGCTCGCCGTGCACACCCCCGACGCGGTGCGCAAGGCCATCGCCAACGCCGACACCGCCGCGCTGACCCGGGTGCCCGGCATCGGCAAGAAGGGCGCCGAGCGCCTGGTGCTGGAGCTGCGGGACCGGATCGGCCCGGTGCCGGTGGGCGCCGACGGGGCGGCCGGGGTGACCGGGGGCGCGTGGCCCGAGCAGGTCCGCCAGGCCCTCGTTGGCCTGGGCTGGACGGCGGGCCAGGCCGACCAGGCGGTGGCCGCGGTGGCGGAGACCGTCGACGGCCCGCCGCCGCCCGTGCCGGTCCTGCTCAAGCAGGCCATCCGCCTGCTCGGCCGGACCCGATGACCGGCCCCGACGGCAACCTCGTCTCCGCGTACGTCAACGACGCGGAGCGCGACGCCGAGGCCAGCGTCCGGCCGAAGCGGCTGGAGGAGTTCATCGCCCAGCACCGGGTCCGCGAGCAGCTCGACCTGCTGCTGCGCAGCGCGATGCGGCGCGGCTCCCCGCCCGACCACATCCTCCTGTCGGGCCCGCCCGGCCTCGGCAAGCCCGTCTCCGTCGACGCGCTGGTCCTCCTTGAAGACGGTTCCCGCCGTCGGCTCGGTGACATCGTCGTGGGCGACCGGGTCATCACCCGCACCGGCGTGGGCGCGACGGTGACGGCCGTGCACGAGCAGGGCGAGTTGGATTCCGTTCGCATCCGTACGACCAGCGGGCGGGTCGTCGTCGCGGCGCCCGACCATCCGTTCTGGACGCCCGAGGGCTGGGTCAAGGCCGGTGACCTGACCGAGCGGGACTTCCTGGCCAACGTCCTGTGCCCGGAGCTCGTCCCGGACGGCACCGAGGCCCTCGACGAATACAAGCTGGCCGGCTACCTGATCGGCGACGGCTGCACGAGCAACCAGGTCACGTTCACCGGTGGCGACGCGGGTGCCCTGGCGGACTTCCGGGCCGTCTGCGACCGGCTCGGCCACGGTCACGTCACGAGGCCCAACAGCGCCCGCAGTTCACGCGTGCGGGTCTCCGGGCTGCGGTCGTGGCTTGCCGAGCACGAGCTGCTGGGCAAGACCGCCTGGCAGAAGCGGGTGCCCGACTTCGTCTACCAGGGTGACGCGTGGCAGGTCGGGGCGTTCCTCGGGGCATACTTCGCCTGCGACGGCACCGTCAGCCGTCGTGGCCGGGACCGTTACGACATCGTCGTCGGTTGCTATAGCGTCTCCCGGGAGCTGCTCGCCGACGTGCAGCACCTGCTGTTGCGGCTCGGTGTGCAGTCCCGGCTGAAGCTCAAGCGGGGCCGCTACCAGGGCCGCCCGCACGAGTCGTGGCGGCTGAGCATCACCAGCCAGGACGACGTCGCCCGGTTCGTCGAGCGGGTGACGGTGATCGGGGAGCGTGGCGTGCGACTCGCGGAGTGGATGCCGCGCCGGGGTCGTTTCGAGGAGCGTCTCGCCGTCGACCGGGTCGCCTCGGTGGAGCCCGCGGGCCTGCACCGGTGCCGCTGCCTGACGGTCGACGGCGACCACACCTTCACGGTCAACGATCTGGTGGTGCACAACACCACCCTGGCCAACATCGTGGCGGCCGAGCTGGGCGCGGGCATCCGGGTGACCAGCGGCCCGGCCATCGAGCGCTCGGGCGACCTCGCGGCGATCCTGACCAGCCTCACCGAGGGTGACGTGCTGTTCATCGACGAGATCCACCGGATCGCGAAGCCGGCGGAGGAGCTGCTCTACAGCGCGATGGAGGACTTCCGGGTCGACGTGGTCGTCGGCAAGGGGCCGGGGGCGACCGCCATCCCGCTCGACGTCGAGCCGTTCACCCTGGTCGGGGCGACCACCCGGTCGGGCCTGCTGACCGGGCCGATGCGGGACCGCTTCGGCTTCGTCGCGCACCTGGACTTCTACTCCCCGGCCGACCTGGAGGTGCTGCTGCGCCGGTCGGCGCGCATCCTCGGGGTGCCGATCACCGACGACGGGGCCGCCGAGATCGCCGGCCGGTCCCGGGGCACCCCCCGGATCGCCAACCGGCTGCTGCGCCGGGTGCGCGACTTCGCCGAGGTCCGGGCCGACGGCACGGTCACGGTGGAGACGGCCCGGGCGGCCCTGACGGTGTACGACGTCGACGCGCTCGGGCTGGACCGGCTGGACCGGGCGGTGCTCACCGCGCTGGTCGACTCGTTCCGGGGCGGCCCGGTGGGCCTGTCGACGCTGGCCGTGGCGGTGGGGGAGCAGCCGGACACCGTCGAGGAGGTGTGCGAGCCGTTCCTGGTGCGGGCCGGGTTGCTGGCGCGTACGCCCCGGGGTCGGGTGGCCACCGAGGCGGCCTGGCGGCATCTGGGTCGTACCCCACCGAATGGTACATTTGGCACCGGTGCCCCTCCCGCGCCCGATCTGTTCTCCGGCGCGCCCGATGAGCCGTGATCCGTTCGTGATCTGTGCCGCATTCGGCGTTCCCAGGTGCAGGGACTAGACTCGCCGCGGTCTGTACAGGACGTGAGAATCCGCCTCCGCTCCGGTGCCCCTCGTGCCGAGCCGGAGGCCAATCGGAAGGTCAGTAACCGTGCTTTACGCAGCAGCGGGTGGCGGGGGGGCCGGCGGTCTCACGCCGATCCTCATGATCGCCCTGCTCTTCGGCGTCATGTACTTCATGATGATCCGCCCCCAGCAGAAGCGCCGCCGCGAGGCGGAGCGGATGCAGTCCACCCTCGGTCCCGGCGACGAGGTGGTCACCATCGGCGGTCTCTACGGCACGGTCACCGGCGTGGACGACGAGACCGTCCTGCTCGAGGTCGCCCCCGGCGTGCAGACCCGGTACGCCCGCCCGGCCATCGCCCGCGTCGTGAGCCAGGCCGAGCGGCCCGAGTCAACCGAGGCCACCGAGGCCAGCGAGGACGCCGAGACCGTCAAGGAGTGACCGTCGTCCCGGGGACGGGGCAGCGGAGACAGCGATAAAACTGGATAGTTGGGCCGATGCCCGACGCCGACGCGTGAGCGCTGCCGGCCGCCGCCCCCGCGGCGGCCGTGGGCAGCCGTGTCGACGTCGGGTCGCCGGCCCGGACACCCGTCGCCGGGACCCCCGGCCCGACCCTCGTGCCGCCGCCGAAGGCGGTGCGACCGTAACAGGGAGACAGACAGCCGTGGCACCACCACCTCAGGGACAGATGCGGCCCGGACGGCAGCTCGCCGTGCTCGGGCTCATCTTCGTCGTCCTCTATCTCTTGGTGTTCTTCTCGGGCGGCGCCAGTGGTGGCTTCAAGGACCGGCTGGAGCCCCGGCTCGGCCTGGACCTGGTCGGCGGCACCCGGATGACGCTGGAGGCGACGAACAGCCTCGACGGCCGGCCCCCGACGGCGGAGAACCTCGAAGAGGCCCGCCAGATCATCGAGAACCGGGTCAACGCCTACGGCGTGGCCGAGGCCGAGGTGGTCACCGAGGGCAACCGGAACATCGTCATCTCCCTGCCCGGCGAGAACCGCGACCTCACCGACGTCGGCAGCGCGGCCGAGCTGCGCTTCCGCAAGGTGCTCAAGGCCGCCGACGGCAGCGGCGCGGCGGCGGCCCCGGCGCCCACCCCGACGCCGGCCCCGTCGGGCAGCGCGTCCCCGTCCGGCAGCGCCAAGCCGTCGGGCAGCGCGTCGCCGTCCGGGGCGAAGGCCAGCTCGTCGCCGAGCGCGGGCGGCCAGGGCGGCGGGGCGCCGGCCCCGAGCGCCAGCGCCACCCCGTCGCCCTCGTCGAGCGCCGCCGCGCCGTCGTCGAGCGCCAGCGCCGAGCCGGTGCCGGTGGGCGTCGAGGAGCAGCGCAAGGCCGTCGAGCAGAAGGTCGGCGCCGCCGCCTGGCAGGCCGCGAGCGGCCTCCAGGCCCCGGCCGACCTGACCGCCGACCCGTCGCTGGCCGACAAGCTCAAGCCGTTCGGCGCGCTCAGCCCGCGCGAGGTCGCCGTGCTGCCGGCGGAGATGCAGTTCAACGTGCCGACGATCACCTGCGCGCAGCTCGACCAGCGCCCCCCGGCGTCGATCAAGGACGAGAAGCAGAAGGCGGTCGCCTGCGAGGACGGCGTCCAGAAATACCTGCTGGACGTGGCGAAGGTGCTCGGCACCGACGTCGGCGACGCCAACGCCGTGCTCGACCAGACCAGCTCCTGGGTGGTGAGCCTCGACTTCAAGGGCGGGGGCCAGGAGAAGTGGACCAACCTGACCCGCGAGGCGTTCAACAACGAGGGCCAGGCCTGCGACCAGACCGCGCTGGGCCAGGACGGCAAGTGCCGGGTCGCCGTGGTGCTGGACAACAAGGTGGTCTCCTCGCCGGAAATCCAGGGCGTGCTGACCGGTGACTCGCAGATCACCGGCAGCTTCGACAACAAGACGGCCAACGCCCTGGCCGGTCAGCTGCGCTACGGCGCGCTGCCGGTGACCTTCGAGGCGCAGGAGCAGCAGAACGTCACCGCCACCCTCGGCGCGAGCCACCTGCGCGCGGGCCTGCTCGCCGCCGGCATCGGCATGCTGCTGGTCATCATCTACTCGTTCTTCTACTACCGGCTGCTCGGCTCGGTCATCTTCCTGAGCCTGGTGCTGTCGGGTCTGCTGGTCTTCGGCGCGCTGGTCTTCCTGGGCCGGCAGATCGGCTTCACCCTCACGCTCGCCGGCATCGCCGGCATGATCGTCTCACTCGGTGTGGCGGCGGACTCGTTCGTCATCTACTTCGAGCGGCTCAAGGACGAGATCCGGGAGGGCCGCAGCCCGCGCAGCGCGGTGCCCCGGGCGTGGACCCGGGCCCGCCGGACGATCATCTCGGCCAACGCGATCACCATCATGTCGGCCGTGGTGCTCTACATCGTCTCGGTCGGCGCGGTGAAGGGCTTCGCCTTCGCGCTCGGCCTGGCCACGGTGCTCGACCTGGTCGTGGTCTTCCTCTTCCGTCACCCGATCATGACGATGTTCGCCCGCACCCGGGCGTTCCTGTCCCCGCGGGTCAGCGGTCTCGGCCGGATCCTTCCGCCCGCGCGGAGCGAGCAGGCCAACCGCACCTCGCGCGTCAAGGAGGCCTGAGATGGCTAAGACTGGTTTGGCGAGCCGCCTCTACGCGGGCGAGGCCGGCCTCGACGTCATCGGCCGGCGCAAGCTGTGGTTCGGCGTCGCCGGGGCGCTGATCCTCGTCGCCGTGCTCAGCTTCGCCCTGCGCGGCTTCAGCCTGGGCATCGAGTTCGCCGGCGGCAACTCGTTCCAGGTGCCGGCCAGCGTCGGCACCCTCGACGACGCCGAGAAGACGGTCGACACGGCGCTGGCGAGCACCGCGGCGGGCGCCGAGGTGGTCACCGCGCAGAAGGTCGGCGGCACCGGCGGCGACTTCTACGAGATGCGCACCACGCAGCTCGACGCCGAGCAGGCCAACGCGGCCAAGGCCGAGATCGCCCGCGCCTTCGGCATCCAGGCCGACCAGATCAGCGGCAACCAGGTCAGCGAGGCGTGGGGCAGCCAGGTCACCTCCCGGGCGCTGCTCGGTCTGGTGATCTTCGTCCTGCTGGTGACGGTCTACCTGGTCCTGCGGTTCGAGTGGCGGATGGCAGCCGCCGCCGTCTCCTCGCTGTTCATGAACCTGATCCTCACCGCCGGCATCTACTCGCTGGTCGGCTTCGAGGTCACCCCGTCGACGATCATCGGCTTCCTCACGATCCTGGGCTTCGCGCTCTACGACGTGGTCGTGGTCTTCGACAAGGTGCAGGAGAACACGCGGGGCATCACGGCGAACAACAACCAGACGTACGGCGAGGCGGCCAACCTGGCCATCAACCAGAGCCTCATGCGGTCGCTGAACACCTCGGTGGTCGCGCTGCTGCCCGTCGGTGGTCTGCTCTTCATCGGCGCCGGCCTGCTGGGCGCGGGCACGCTGAAGGACCTCGGCCTGGTGCTGTTCGTCGGTATGGCGGTCGCCTTCCTGACCTCCATCCTGCTGGCCACTCCGCTGCTGGTGCTGCTGAAGAACTACGAGCCGCGGATCCAGGCGCACAACAAGCGGGTCATGACCCGCCGGACGGCCCTCGCCAAGGGTGAGATCACCCCGAAGGGCGCGCCGCGCCCGGCCGCGGACGCCGACGAGCCCGTCGACGCCGACGCGGCCCTGGCCGGGGCCGCCCCGAAGGTGGGCGCCCGGCCCGCCGGCAAGCGTTCGACAGGCGCCCGGGGCGGGCGCCCCGCCGGTGGCGGCGGCAACCGGCCGGGCGGCGCCAAGCGGCGCTGATCGGCCACACCGGTAGGAAACACGTTCCGACGGCGTCCCGCAGGCTGTGCGAGCAGCGTGCGGGACGCCGTCGGCCATGAAGGGAGACGGGCCGCCGTGACGGAGACGCACAGCGCCGGGGTACGGGGAGACAGCGGCCCGCGGGTCGCCGAGTTGGTCGCCAGCCGCGTGCTGGACGTGCCGGACTTCCCGAAGCCCGGCGTGATGTTCAAGGACCTGATGCCGCTCTTCGCCGACGGCGAGGTGTTCCGGCAGGTCGTCGACGGGATCGTGGCCCACCACGGGCGGGACGCGTTCGACGCGGTGGTGGGCATCGAGGCGCGGGGCTTCGTCGTCGCGGCGGCCATCGCGTACGCGGCGGGGGTGGGCGTGGTGCCGGTGCGCAAGGCCGGCAAGCTTCCCCGCCCCGCCTACTCGGCCTCCTACGCCCTGGAGTACGGCGAGGCGACGCTGGAGGTGCACGAGGACGCGTTCACCGCCGGGCACCGGGTGCTGGTGGTCGACGACGTGCTCGCCACCGGGGGCACCGCCGAGGCCACCCTCGACCTGGTCGAGCGGGCCGGTGGCACGGTGGCCGGTTTCACGGTGCTGCTGGAACTGGGCTTCCTCGGCGGGCGTGAGCGGCTCGCCCCCCGCCCCGTGCACGCCCTGCTGAGCGTGTGACCCGCCCGGGGCGTCCCCTCGTCCCGGCGTCGACGACCCCGGGGCGCGGGGCGGGTGGGGCGCCTGTTCGTGCCCCGGTGCCCGATTGGTGGCCCGGCCGCCGGGCGGACCCGGTGGGGACCGTCCGGCGGAGCGGCGGGGCACCGTGCGTGCGGGTAGGATTGCCCATTGCTGACCGGGCGGGTGACCGTCCGGGCGGCGCGAGACCAGGCCGGCCGGACGGTCGGCGCATCCCGGCGATCGGTGAGGAGGCCGGTGTCCCACGATGTCGTCCCTCCGGTGGAGGGCACGGTGCACCCGACAGGCGACGCTGACGGTTCGGTGACCGATCGGGGCGCTGACGCCCTGGCGGTGGCTGACGGGAACGGCGCGGCTTCCGCCGCCGACGACGCGGGGGCGGGTGCCGGGGCGTCGCTTTCCCCGGTCGACGTCGCCGACGATCCGTCGCAGGTCACCTACGATCCCTCACCGAGCGGCGGCTTCGCCCTCTCCAACGCGCCGACGGGTCGGCGGGTGCGGGCGAGGCTGGCCCGGTTCAACGCGCCCTGGCAGACCTCCCAGGTCAGCGAGGTGCTGGAGCCGCTGATCTCCAGCCACCGGGAGAACCATCCCAAGGCCGACGCGCGGCTGATCCAGACCGCGTTCGACACCGCGAACCGCTGGCACTCGGGTCAGTACCGCAAGTCCGGCGACCCGTACATCACGCATCCCCTCGCGGTGGCGACCATCCTGGCCAACCTGGGCATGGACACCACGACGCTGGTCGCCGCGTTGCTGCACGACACGATCGAGGACACCGAATACACGCTCGACCAGATGAGGGCCGACTTCGGTCCCGAGGTCACCCTGCTCGTCGACGGGGTGACCAAGCTCGACAAGGTCAAGCTCGGCGACGCCGCGAAGGCCGAGACGATCCGCAAGATGGTCGTGGCGATGGCGAAGGACCCGCGGGTCCTGGTGATCAAGCTGGCCGACCGGCTGCACAACATGCGCACGCTCTCCTTCCTGCCCGTGCCGAAGCGGGAGCAGAAGGCGAAGGAGACGCTGGAGATCCTGGCGCCGCTGGCACACCGCCTGGGCATGAACACGATCAAGTGGGAGCTGGAGGATCTCGCATTCGGCACGCTGTTCCCGAAGCGGTACGAGGAGATCCTGCGCCTGATCGGGGAACACCAGCCGCAGCGGGAGTCGCTGCTGCGCCAGGTGACGCAGAAGGTGGGCACCGACCTGAAGGCCGCCAAGATCAAGGCGGAGACGACGGGCCGGCCGAAGCACCTCTACTCGATCTACCAGAAGATGATCGTGCGGGGTCGCGAGTTCAACGACATCTACGACCTGGTCGGGGTGCGGATCCTGGTCGACACGGTGCGCGACTGCTACGCCGCGCTGGGCGTGATCCACGCGAACTGGCAGCCGGTGCCGGGCCGGTTCAAGGACTACATCGCGATGCCCAAGTTCAACATGTACCAGTCGCTGCACACGACGGTCATCGGGCCGACCGGCAAGCCGGTGGAGATGCAGATCCGCACGTACGCGATGCACCGCACCGCCGAGTTCGGCATCGCCGCGCACTGGAAGTACAAGGAGCACAAGGGCACCCAGATCGTCGGCCCGCCCGCGCACATCGACGAGATGACCTGGCTGCGGCAGTTGCTGGACTGGCAGCGGGAGGCGGCGGACCCGAGCGAGTTCCTCGACGCGCTGCGCTTCGACCTGTCCAGCCAGGAGGTGTACGTCTTCACCCCGAAGGGTGACGTCATCCCGTTGCCGACGGGTTCGACGCCGGTGGACTTCGCGTACGCGGTGCACACCGAGGTGGGGCACAAGTGCATCGGGGCGCGGGTCAACGGCAAGCTGGTGCCGCTGGAGTCGACGCTGTCCAACGGCGACGTGATCGAGATCTTCACGTCGAAGTCGGACACGGCCGGGCCGACGCAGGACTGGCTGGGCTTCGTCAAGAGCCCCCGGGCGCGCACGAAGATCCGGCAGTACTTCAACAAGGAGCGGCGCGAGGAGGCGATCGAGGCCGGCAAGGACGCGATCGTCAAGGCGATGCGCAAGCAGGGCATGCCGTTGCAGCGGATGCTCACCTCCGACGCGCTGATGGCCATCGCGCGGGACCTGCACCTGGCCGACGTGGCGTCGCTGTACGCGGCGGTCGGCGACAGTCAGGTCTCCGCGCAGTCGGTGGTGCAGAAGCTGATGGCCGCGTACGGGGGCGAGGAGGGCGCGGCGGAGGACATCGCCGAGACCGCCGTGGCGACCCGGCCGCCGCGCAGCCGACAGAACAGCGCCGACCCGGGCGTGGTGGTGCGGGGCGTCAGCGACGTGTGGATCAAGCTGGCCCGCTGCTGCACGCCGGTGCCGCCCGACTCGGTCTTCGGGTTCGTCACCCGCTCCGGCGGGGTCAGCGTGCACCGCGACGACTGCGCCAACGCCGAGGACCTGCGGGCCCAGGCCGAGCGGGTGGTCGAGGTGAGCTGGAAGCTGACCTCCGCCTCCACGTTCCTGGTGGCCATCCAGGTGGAGGCCCTCGACCGGCACAAGCTCCTCGCGGACGTCACGCGGGTGCTCTCCGACGAGCGGGTCAACATCCTCTCCGCGACGGTCACCACCACCCGCGACCGGGTGGCGGTGAGCCGGTTCAGCTTCGAGATGGCCGACCCGAAGCACCTGGGGCACCTGCTGGCCGCCGTCCGCAAGGTCGACGGGGTGTTCGACGCCTACCGGGTCACCTCGGGGTCCTGAGCCGCCCACGAAGGCCCGAATACGACAGCGCCCGCCGGTGTGACCGGCGGGCGCTTCGTCGTGCGGGGCGGGGCGGGCGGTCAGCCCTGCGCCTCGCTCATCGTCATCTTCTCGATGACGACCTCCTTCTTGGGGTGGCCGCCGCCGGCCTGCTTGGCGTACGCGCCGTCGTCGCCGGCCTTCGCCACGTCCTTGACGATGTCCATCCCGCCGGTGATGGTGCCCAGCACCGTGTAGTTCGGGTCCAGCGGCGAGTCGCCGTAGACGATGAAGAACTGGCTGCCGGTGCTGCCCGGCTGCCCCGAGTTGGCCATCGCGATGACCCCCTCCGGGTACGGCGGGCGCTTGTCGGTCGGCAGGTTCTCCTCGGCCATCCGGTAGCTCGGGCCGCCGGTGCCGTCGGTGTCCCGCCAGCCCTTGCCGGTGGCGCTCGGGTCGCCGCACTGGAGCACCTTGATGCCCTCGGTGACCAGGCGGTGGCACTTGGTGTTGTCGAGGAAGTTCTTGCTCGCCAGGTGGGTGAAGCTGGCGGCGGTGCACGGCGCGGCGGACCGGTCGACCTTGGCGGTGATCGGGCCCAGGTTGGTGTCGAACGTCAGGGTCTGGGTGCCGGTGTTCGGTTGCTGGGCGGCCGGCAGCCCGACGTCCTTGATCTCCTTGGTCCGCTGCTCCTTGGGAACCTCGGTCCAGGTGCACTGCACGAAGCCGGGGTCGGCGGCGGTCTCCTGCGCCTCGTCGTCGCCGCCGATGCTGGTGGCGAGCCAGACGGTGCCGGCGACCACGAGCAGCAGGGCCGCCCCGGCCCCGACGATCGCCTGCGTCTGCCGGCGCTTGCGGGCCCTGGCCGCGCGCTCGGCCATCTCCCGCTCGAGCCGGGCGCGCGCCGCCGCGCGCTGCCGCTCTCTGGTGGACGTCACGGTCGATCCTCCTGGACTGTCTCGGGCGCGGCCGGTGCCGCAAAAGGCTGTGGGTGTGCGGAAGCCGGGTCAGCCGGCGCTGGGGCTGGCCGACGCGCCGCTGGGCGCCGGGGCCGGCGCGGTCGTCGGCTCGCCGACGGTGAGGCTCTGGATCACCACGTCGGTCTTCGGCTTGACCTTGGCTCCGCTCCCATTGTCCACGGTCGGCAGGGCGCCGATCTTCGTGATCACGTCCAGGCCGCCGGTGACCTTCCCGATCACCGGGTAGGCCGGCTTGTCCGGGTTGAAGTCCTTGAAGAAGATCAGGAACTGGCTGCCGTTGGCGCCCGGCGGGTTGGCGATCATCGCCACCGTGCCCTTCGGGTACGCCGGGGGCTGGTCGGGCGCGGGGCTCGCCGACGGGCTGGCCTCGGGGGCGACCGGCACGTTCTCGTCGTAGAACGAGTAGGTCGGGCCGCCCAGCCCGGTGCCGCTCGGGTCGCCGCAGCGCAGCGCGCCCTCGGAGGTGATCTCGTGGCACGTGGTGTTGTCGTAGAAGCCCTTGCTCGCCAGGTGGGCGATGCTCGCCCCGGCGCACGGTGCCGACGCGAGGTCCAGCTCGGCGGTGATCGGGGCGCCCTGGTTGGTGGTGACGGTCAGCGCCCGGGTGCCGGCGGTCGGCAGGCCCTTGGTGGCCGGGGTGCCCACGTCCTTGAGGTTGGTGTTCGCGGTGGCGTCCTGCGGCGTCCAGAGGCAGACGTCCTCGGCGGCCGTGTCCCGCTTCGGGTCGTCGTCGAAGGCGCCCAGCGCCCAGGCCGAACCGGCCACGATCAGCACGAGCACCACGGCGGCGCCGACACCGGCCTGGATCTGCCGCCGGCGTCTGGTCCGGGCGGCCCGTCGCGCCAGCTGCCGGTCGAGCTTGGCCCGCGCCAGTTTGCGCTGCCGGTCCCTGCTGGAAGCCACCCGTGCTCCCCTTCCTCTACCCTGATGGTCGCCGGCGGTCGGCGTCGCGACCCGTCGGGCGTCACGTGCGCCACGCCACACGCCCGCCAGAGTGTACGGGTAGCGGCTGGGAAAGTGGTGTACGAGGTCCGGGCTGGCTTTATCGGAGTTGCTCACTGGGCCGGTGTGGCCACGGGGGCGGGTGGGCCGGCGCGGTCCGTGCGTCGCTGCGGCTAGGCTTCCGGTGCAGGCTAAGACAGCGACGGAAGGGGAGCGCCGTGCTCGTGGCGAGCTTTCCCGCGGACGCCTTCGGCACCAACTGCTACGTGGTGGCGACCGGGCCGGGGGAGCAGTGCGTGGTGGTCGACCCGGGCATCGGGGTGATCGACCGGCTCGACGCCGTCCTCGCCGAGCATCGCCTGCACCCCGCCGCCGTGCTGCTGACCCACGGCCACCTCGACCACACGTTCTCCGTCGCGCCGGTCTGCGGCGCGCGGGGCGTCACCGCGTACGTCCACCCGGAGGACCGCGAGCTGCTGGCCGACCCGGCCAAGGGGCTGTCGATGGACCTGCGCGGGCTCTTCGGCGGCCGGCTGCCCTACTCCGAGCCCGACGACGTCGCCGAGCTGACCGACGGCGCGACGCTGTCGCTGGCCGGGTTGGAGATCACCGTCGACCACGCCCCGGGCCATACCGGCGGGTCGGTGCTGTTCCGGCTGCCGGGTGAGGGCTCGCAGTGGGAGGCCGAGCAGGTCTGCCTCTCCGGCGACGTGCTGTTCGCCGGCTCGATCGGCCGCACCGACCTGTGGGGCGGCAGCATGCCCCGGATGCTCGCCAGCCTGCGCGACAAGATCCTCCCGCTGGCCGACGACACGGTGGTGCTGCCCGGCCACGGCCCCGCGACCACCATCGGCCGCGAGCGCGCGAGCAACCCGTACCTCATCGAGGTGGCGGCCTCGGGCGACGCGCGCCCGGCCGCACCCACCCGCGGTCTCTAGGCCGCGCCTCGACCTTTCCCGCGCCGGCGGCGCGGATGCTGAACGGAGCGTCATGAGCAAGCCCACGCCCATCTCCGGGTTCCCCGAGTGGACCCCGGCGCAGCGGATGATCGAGCAGTTCGTGCTCGACCGGATCCGGGCCACCTTCGAGCTGTACGGCTTCGCGCCGCTGGAGACCCGCTCCGTCGAGCCGCTGGACCAGCTGCTGCGCAAGGGGGAGACCTCCAAGGAGGTCTACGTGCTGCGCCGCCTCCAGGCCGACACCGACGGCCCCGCCGGCGACGACGCCCTCGGCCTGCACTTCGACCTGACCGTGCCGTTCGCCCGCTACGTGCTGGAGAACGCCGGCAAGCTCCCGTTCCCGTTCCGCCGCTACCAGATCCAGAAGGTGTGGCGGGGCGAGCGCCCGCAGGAGGGCCGCTACCGGGAGTTCCTCCAGGCCGACATCGACATCGTCGACCGGGACACCCTGCCCGCCCACTACGAGGCGGAGATGCCGCTGGTCATCGGCGACGCGCTGCGCTCGCTGCCGATCCCGCCGGTGACCATCCAGGTCAACAACCGCAAGATCTGCGAGGGGTTCTACCGGGGCATCGGGCTGACCGACCCGGAGGCCGCCCTGCGCGCGGTCGACAAGCTCGACAAGATCGGCCCGGCGAAGGTGGCCGAGCTGCTCGCCGAGACGGCCGGGGCGAGCGAGGCGCAGGCCAAGGCGTGCCTGGCGCTGGCCGAGATCTCCGCGCCGGACGCCTCGTTCGCCGACGCCGTGCGCGGCCTCGGGGTGACCCACCCGCTGCTCGACGAGGGCGTCGCCGAGCTGGCCGCGGTGGTGGAGACCGCTGCCGCGCACTCGCCGGGGCTGTGCGTGGCCGACCTGCGGATCGCCCGCGGGCTCGACTACTACACCGGCACCGTCTACGAGACGTCGCTGGCCGGCTACGAGCGGTTCGGCTCGATCTGCTCCGGCGGCCGGTACGACAACCTGGTCAGCGCCGGTGGCGCGGCCTTCCCCGGGGTGGGCATCTCGATCGGGGTGAGCCGGCTGCTCGGGCTGCTCTTCGGCGCGGGCGCGCTCACCGTGTCCCGCAGCGTGCCGACGTGCGTGCTGGTCGCGGTGACCAGCGAGGAGCGGCGGGCGGCGAGCAACGCGGTCGCCGACGCGCTGCGCCGCCGGGGGGTGCCCACGGAGGTCGCGCCGAGCGCGGCGAAGTTCGGCAAGCAGATCCGGCACGCCGAGCGGCGCGGCATCCCGTACGTCTGGTTCCCCGGCGCCGACGGGGCGCCCGACGAGGTGAAGGACATCCGCTCCGGCGAGCAGGTGGTCGCGGCGGCCGGGGAGTGGACGCCGCCCCGGGCGGACCTGACGCCCCTGGTGAGCTGAGGGGACGCCGCGCGGGGCGGGCGTTACTGGCGCGTACGGCGCGGAGGACCTACGGTGGCGTAAGTTACGCCACCGTAGGGAGAACCTCGTGACCGCACTCAGCCAGACCGCCCTGCTCGTCGAGCTCGAACCCGTCGTGGCGAAGAACCTCGACCGTCACCTCTCGATGGCGAAGGAGTGGTTCCCGCACGAGTACGTGCCGTGGAGCGAGGGGCGCACCTTCGACGGCCCGCTCGGTGGGCAGGCGTGGTCGCCGCAGGACTCGACGATCCCCGAGATCGCGCGCACCGCGCTGATCGTGAACCTGCTGACCGAGGACAACCTCCCCTCGTACCACCACCAGATCGCCACCCTCTTCGGCCCGGACGGGGCGTGGGGGACGTGGGTGGGCCGGTGGACCGCCGAGGAGGGCCGGCACGGCACCGCCATCCGCGACTACCTGACGGTGACCCGGGCGGTGGACCCGGTGGCGCTGGAGCGGGCCCGGATGGTGCACATGACCGCCGGCTACAGCAACTCGCACGACGACTCGATGCTGCGCTCGCTGGCGTACGTGTCGTTCCAGGAGCTGGCCACCCGGATCTCGCACCGCAACACGGGCCGGGTGGCCGGCGACCCGGTGTGCGAGGCGCTGCTGGCCCGCGTCGCCGCCGACGAGAACCTGCACATGGTCTTCTACCGCAACCTGCTCGCCGCCGCCCTGGAGGTGGCCCCGAGCCAGGCGATGCGGGCCATCGCCGAGGTCCTCGCCGACTTCCAGATGCCCGGCGTGGGCATCGAGGGCTTCGCCCGCAAGTCGGTGGCGATCGCCCTGGCCGGCATCTACGACCTGCGTCAGCACCGCGACGAGGTGGTCGTCCCGGTGCTGCGCCAGTGGGACGTCTTCAACGTGACCGGGCTGGACGCGGACGGCGAGGCCGCCCGCGACCAGATCGCCGCCCACCTGGACGCCCTGCAGGTCCACGCGTCCCGCTTCGAGGAGAAGCGCGACGCCCGGGCCGCCCGCCTGGCCGCCGCCCGCTGACCCACCCCGTGATCCGTCGGGGGAGGGGGAACGGTCAGGGGAGGGGGAACAGGAGGCAGGTGGAGGTGGCGTGGGCGACCAGGCGGCCCGACTCGTCCGTCAGTCTCGCCTCGGCCAGGGCGGTGCGGCGGCCGGACTGCAGGACGGTGCCCTCGCAGCGCAGGGTGCCGCTGTCCACCGTCACCGGGCGGAGGAACTTCACGTTCAGGTCCAGCGAGGTGTAGCCCACGCCGGCGGGCAGGGTGGTGTGCACGGCGCAGGCGGCGGCGGTGTCCAGCAGGGTGGAGATGATCCCGCCGTGCACGGTGCCGAGCGGGTTGTAGTGGAACTCCTGCGGCGTCAGCTCGACGGCCACCCGCCCCTCGTCGGCCTCCATCCGGCCCATGTCGATCAGGTGCATGACCGGCGGTGCGGCCAGCTCGCCGGCGATCATCGCCCGGAGCAGGTCCAGGCCGCCGCGCCGGCCCATGTGGGCCGCTCCCGCCACGGGATCGGACCAGGAGAAGGTACGGCTGCGCTCGGGCTGCTGCGTCTGTGTCATGGACGCAGCCTGGCAGCGCGTTGCTGAGTCTGTCAATCAGACCTAGCCTGGTGGGCATGAGGCCCGCGGCACTGGACTGGTCCGTCGAGAACTGCACCATCGCCCGCGCGATGGCGATTCTCGGCGAGCGGTGGACCCTGGTCGTGCTCCGCGAGGTGTTCAACGGCGTGCGTCGCTTCGACGACATGCGGGCGCGCACCGGCATCCCCCGGCAGGTGCTGACCAACCGCCTCGCGGCCCTGGTGGAGCAGGGCGTGCTGCGCCGCGAGCCGTACCGCGAGCCGGGCAGCCGGGTGCGTCACGAGTACCGGCTCACCGACAAGGGGCTCGACCTGTGGCCGGTGTTGGTCGCCGTGCTCGGCTGGGGGGACCGCCACCTCGCCGACCCGGACGGCTCGCCGCTGTCGGTCGGGCACCGCGACTGCGGGGCCGAGGTGCGGGTGGAGCTGCGCTGCGCCGCCGGGCACGAGGTGCTCGCCCCGCGCGACGTGATCCCGCGGCCCGGTCCCGGCGCCCGCCGCCGCGAGGGCTGAGGGCGCCGGGGGACGGCCGACGGACCGGGGTCGGCAGATGGCCACAATGTTTCGAACCTGTGTCATCGGCGGCTCGGGCGAAACAGGGCGAAGCCGGGTCTTGCCAGTTAATCTAAGTATGTGAATACTTCAGATCACTCGGCCGGTTCACCCCAGCTCCGGCCGGTGGTCCTCGGGTCCGTCACCCCCGGCGCGACCCGTCACCCCCTTCCGGGAGGTTGTTACATGCGACCCACGAGGTCATCGCTCCTCCGCGCCGTCTCCGTCGCCGCGGCCGGCACCCTGGTCGCCACCGCGCTGATCGGCGCACCCGTCCAGGCCGCCCCCGCCGCCTCGCCCGACGCCGCCGCCACCCTGGCCGACCGGCTCGGTGACCGCTCCGCCGGCACGTACGCCGACGCCAGCGGCAAGATGGTCGTCACCGTGACCGACGCGGCCGCCGCCCGCCAGGTCCGCGCCTCCGGCGCCATCCCGAAGCTCGTCAAGCGGGGCGCCGCCGAGCTCGACCGGGCCACCGCCGAGCTGGAGCGCTCCGCGAAGATCCCGGGCACCGCCTGGTGGACCGACCCGGTCACCAACCAGGTCGTCGTCTCCGTCGACAGCACCGTCACCGGCGCCAAGCTGGAGCGCGTGAAGGCCGCCGCCGCCCGGACCGGCGGCGCGGTCCGCATCGAGGCCGAGGCCGGCGTGCTGAGCACCCGCATCTCCGGCGGCCAGGCGATCTACGCCGCCGGCGGTGGCCGCTGCTCGCTCGGCTTCAACGTCCGCAGCAGCTCCGGCACCACCTACTTCCTGACCGCCGGGCACTGCACCAACATCGCCTCGACCTGGTACTCGAACTCGGGCCAGACCAGCACCCTGGGCACCCGCGCCGGCACCAGCTTCCCGGGCAACGACTACGGCATCGTCCGGCACAGCAACTCCGCCAACGCGACCGGCAACGTCTACCTCTACAACGGCAGCTACCAGGACGTCACCGGCGCGGCCAACGCGTTCGTCAACCAGAGCGTGCAGCGCTCCGGCAGCACCACCGGCCTGCGCGGCGGCACCGTCCAGGCGCTCAACGCCACCGTGAACTACGCCGAGGGCTCCGTCTCCGGCCTGATCCGCACCAACGTCTGCGCCGAGCCCGGCGACAGCGGCGGCTCGCTGTTCAGCGGCAGCAGCGCCATCGGCCTCACCTCCGGCGGCAGCGGCAACTGCACCCGCGGCGGCACCACCTACTTCCAGCCCGTCACCGAGGCGCTCAGCGTCTACGGCGTCAGCATCATCTGATCCACCTCGCCCTCCCCGAAGCGGGTCGCCGGCCTCCGGCGGCCCGCTTCCGGCGTACCGGAACCCGGCGCAGCCGGAGCAGGCCGGGACCGGCGGGCCGGTCGGGACCGGCGGCCCGGTCCGGCGGGAACCGCCGCTCGGGCGGCATCCGCGCGAGGATCGACTGGGCGGGCCGAACCGGGGTACCTTGCGCCCGGTGAGCGCCACACCGACCCCCGCCCCGCCCGCGTCGGCCTGGGCCCCGCTGCGCCTCGCCGCGTTCCGCAGCCTGTGGCTGGCCGTGCTGGCCAGCAACGTCGGCACCTGGATGCAGACCGTCGGCGCCCAGTGGCTGCTGGTCGACCAACCCAACGCACCGACCCTGGTCGCCCTCGTGCAGACCGCGAGCATGCTGCCGGTGCTGCTGCTGGCCCTGCCCGCCGGCGCGCTCGCCGACACCCTCGACCGGCGTCGGCTGCTCATCGGCGTGCAGTGCTTCCTGGCCGCCGTCGGGGTGCTGCTGACCGCGCTCACCGCCGCCGACCGGATGCCGCCGGCCCTGCTGCTCACCCTCACCTTCGCCCTCGGCGTCGGCCAGGCGCTGACCCTGCCCGCCTGGCAGGCGGTGATCCCCGAGCTGGTGCCCCGGGCGCAGCTCGTCAGCGCCTCCGCGCTCGGCTCCATCAGCGTCAACCTGGCCCGCTCCGTCGGCCCGGCGGTGGCCGGCGTGCTGGTCGCCCAGGCCGGGGTGGCCGTGGTCTTCGCGGTGAACACCGTCTCCTTCGCGATCTTCGCCGGCGTGCTGCTGCGCTGGCGGCCCGACCGCCCCGACGGCGCGGCCATGCCGGAACGGTTCACCGCCGCGCTGCGCGCCGGCGGCCGGTACGTGCGCCACTCGCCGGTCGTCCGCCGCATCCTGCTGCGGGCCGCGCTGTTCGTGGTGCCCGGCAGCGCGCTGTGGGCGCTGCTGCCGCTGGTGGCCAGCCGACGCCTCGACCTGGGCCCCGGCGGGTACGGCGTGCTGCTCGCCGCGCTCGGCGTCGGCGCGGTGGCCGGCGCGCTCGTGCTGCCCCGGGTACGCCTGGCGCTCACCGCCAGCCAGCTCCTCCTCGTCGCCGGGCTGGTCTACGGCGGGGTGCTGCTGGTGCTCGCCCTCGTGCCCGTGCCGGCCCTGGTCACGGCGGCCCTGGTGCCCGCCGGGCTGGCCTGGATGACCGTGCTGTCCACCGTGAACGCCGCGATGCAGCTCTTCCTCCCCGGCTGGGTACGCGCCCGGGGGCTCTCCGTCTACCAGATGGTCTTCGCGGGCGGGCAGGCGTTCGGCGCGATCGCCTGGGGCGCGCTCGGCGAGCTCGCCGGCCTGGTCGCGGCGCTCGCCGTGGCCGGGGCGGCCATGGCCGTCGCCGCGCTCACCGTGCCGCTGTGGCCGCTGCGCGACACCCGGGGGGTCGACCGGGACCCGGCCGTCTACTGGCCCGAGCCGCACCTGACCCTGGACGCGCACCCGCGCACCGGGCCGGTGCTGGTGACCGTCTCCTACACCGTGCCGCCCGAGCGGCAGGACGCCTTCGTCGAGGCGATGCGGGCGGTGGGCCGGTCGCGGCGGCGCACCGGGGCGATGCGCTGGGGGCTGTTCCGGGCCGGGGAGCGGGCGCACGGCTTCGTCGAGGTCTACCAGGTGCCGTCCTGGGCGGAGCACCTACGCCAGCACGGCGGCCGGCTCACCGGCGCCGACCGGGCGGCGGAGGAACGGGCGAGGGCGCTCACCGAGGGCGAGGCGCACGTGACCCACCTCCTCCCCGCCGACGATCCGTAACGGGGGCGAGCACAAGGAAGGGCCCCTTGTTAACGTTTCCTGTTGTACAGGGGCCCCCTGCTAACAGGTCGAGGCCGCGGTGCGCCCGGCGGTGCCGTGGTCAGCGCCGGCTCAGCCACCCGGCGACCAGCAGCGGGCAGAGCGCCTCCGCGCCGGCGGCCACCCGCTCGGCCAGGCCGATCCGCTCCCCGCCGGTGGCCAGCTCGACCGCGAACCAGGCGACCGGCACCAGCAGTCCCACCGCCACCGCCGCCCAGGCCGCCCGCCCACCGGCGTACCCGCCAAGGGTGGGCCGCGGCCGGTGGCCCACGCCGCCGGCCGGCCCGAGAGCGTCGGGGCGTGGGTGGCCGGCCCGTGGCCCGTCACCGGCGGGGGCGAGCGCCGGCCAGAGGGCCAGCGCGCCGAACGCGACGGCGGCGGCCAGCGCGTGCGGCGTCGAGCCGCCGTCGGCCGGCAGCGGAAACGCCGCCACCGCGAGCGTGGCGACCCCGCCCAGCGCGAGCAGCGCCCGCCCCCCGAGCGCCAGTGGACGGAGCCCGACGGCGGTCACGCAGTGGCACAGTCCGAGCCCGACGAGACCGAGCGTCATGATCCACCGGTCGGCCGCGCCGACGGCCGCGAGCGCGCTGATCGTGCCGGAGACCTGGTCGAACCCGCCGGGCTGCCGGGCCGCGCCGAGCAGCCAGCCGCCGACCAGGAACACCGGCGCCGCGCCGGCGGAGAGCAGGGCCCACCGGGGTACGACACGCACGCGGCACACCGTACGCGCCACGCCCCACCAGCGCCCTGCCGGCGTCCCACCACCGGCGCGTCGGCGGGTGCGTCGGCGGTGCAGGGACGTGTTTGCAGGGGGCCCCTGTACAACAGGGCGGTTTCTGGGGGTCCTCGCAACACCTGATGGCTTATGTGGTTGTCAGTAGATCACGTAGGCGCTCGGCTGGGTTGTCC
>NZ_JBIARA010000033.1:0-42857 GCF_042889525.1 Micromonospora sp. NPDC002575
ACTCAACGCCACCCACCGGACCAACCGGGATGCTCATGCAACCCCAGGACCACCGGGCTGATCAAGCACCGGAGTCCTTTACATGAGCCGGGCGGCGGGCGGCCGGGCGGGCAACGGGCGGCCGGGCGGGCAGCCGGGCAACGCCTTGACACGGCGGAAGGCGAGCGAAAGCATCGATTCCGGTCGCTATCCGGAAAGCGCTTGCCGATCCGTCCCGTCGGCTTCCGGCGCGGCCGGTCCATCGCCACCGCACCGAAGGAGCACCGATGAGACTCCCCGTCCCCCGCCGACGACCCCGCTCCCGGCGGATCGGCCTGGCGGTCGCCACCGCGCTCGCGCTCGTCGGCGCGGCCGTGGCGGTCGGCCCGCAGGCCGCCTCCGCCGCCGCCGTCGACACCGGCGCGACGTACGTGTTCGTCAACCGGCACAGCGGCAAGGCAATGGACCTGTACAACTGGTCCACCGCCGACGGCGCGCCGGTCAACCAGTACGCCCGCAACGACCTCGCCGTGCAGCAGTGGCGCTTCGTGGACGTCGGCGGCGGCTACTACCAGATCCGCTCCGTGCACAGCGGCAAGGTCCTCGAACTGCCCAACGCCGTCGACGGCACCCCGCTCGTGCAGAACGCGGCGGTCGGCGGCAACACCCGGCAGCACTTCGGCCTCGCCGACTCCGACGGCGGGTACGTCCGGTTCGTCAACCGGCACTCCGGCAAGGCCCTCGACGTGTGGGGCTGGTCGACCGCCGACGGGGGCATGATCTCGCAGTACCAGGACCTCGGCGGGGCCAACCAGCAGTGGCAGTTGGTCCGGGTCGGGGCCGCCGCCGACTGCGGGTCGGGCTCGTTCCAGGCCGAGGCGGTGCTCGGCGGCGGCACCTGGACGGTCCGCAACGGCGGCAGCACCGTCCACACCGGCACCGACATGCGCGCCGCCGTGCAGGCCGCCGTGAACAGCCTGACCGCCGGGCGCACCAGCAAGCAGCGGGTCGTCGTCCGCGGCTCCGGCTCGATCAGCGCCGGCTCCCGGATCTCGCTGCCCAGCTACACCACCATTGACGTCTGCGGCACGATCAACGTGACCGGCACCGGCACCGGCGACCAGGCGCCCATCTACTCCCGGGGCACCACGCAGGTGGAGGTGCAGCACCTCGCCGTCACGGGCAGTCCGCTGTACGGGATCTTCCTGCGCAACGTCACCAACGTGGTCCTCGGGCAGATCGACATGCGGCTGACCGCCGGCCTGGGCGTCCGCATCGACAACCGCGGCGACACCAGCCAGTGGACCCGCAACGTGCGCATCGACAACGTCTACGTCTCCGGGGCCAGCTCGCACGCCGTCGAGACCTACGGCGTCGACGGCCTGACCATCGGCACCGTCACCGCCCGCAACGTCGGCGAGTCGGGGCTGCTGCTCAACCAGACCATCAACGCCAGCGTCGCCACCGTCGACGCGGAGAACGCCGGCGCCGGCACCGGCTACGCGGCGTTCCGGATGGCCAACCGCAACGGCCGCGTCGGCGACAGCTACCCGACCAACGTCCGGGTGGGCACCGTGCGGGCCCGCGGCGGCGGCCGGGGGATCTTCTGCGTCTCCGAGTCGGGCGGGGCGGCGATCGACCGGGTCGACATCGCCAACACCGGCAACAACGCCATCCTGATCGAGAACTGCTACGGCGTGAACATCGCCTCCGGCGGCGGCACGATCAGCGGCGGCGGCGAGGTGCGGCTCGCCGAGCGCACCGAGTTCCCCGGCACCCGCGACATCACGCTGCGCAACTTCACGCTGGTCAACAACCGGATCGTGGAGAACCCGTGCGTGGACAACCTGACCATCAGCAACGTCACGCTGAACAACTCGTCGATCAGCCGCTGCTGACCGGGCGGGCCGCACCGGGCCACCGCCGGGCGCAGGCGCGCCGGCGGCGGCTCAGGCGGGGTCGGCCCGGCCCAGCCGCCAGTAGCCCATGAAGGCCACCGCCCGCCGGTCCAGCCCCCGCTCGGCCACCAGGTGCCGGCGCAGCGTGCGGATGACGCCGGCCTCCCCCGCGAGCCACGCGTACAGCGGCACCGGGGTCGCCGGGGTCGGCACCTCCCAGAGGAGTTCCCGGTCGACGTCGACGTCCGCGACCGCCTTGGCTGCCGGCGCGGGGCCGCAGAGCAGGTCGTCCGCCGCCGCGACGGCGGGCACGAGGCGGCTGCCGTGCCGCCCGCCGGCGCGGGGCAGCCAGGTGACCCGCATGCCGGGCGGCGCGGCGACGCCGAGCGCGTCGGCGGGATCGGGCACCTCGAGCAGCGCCCGCCCCCGGGCGTCGGCCGGGAGCCGCTCCAGGATGGCGGTGATCGCCGGCACGGCGGTCTCGTCGCCGGCCAGCAGCAGCCGGCCCGCCGGTGGTGGCCGGAACTCGATGCCGCCGTGCTCGCCGTCGAAGCCGGCGTCGGGGCCGAGCAGGGCCGCCTGGTCGCCGGGGCGCACCCGGCGGGCCCACCGGGTGGCGGGGCCGCCGTCGCCGTGCAGGACGAGATCGACGTCCACCTCGGCCAGGTGCGGGCGGGCCGCCCGGACGGTGTACGTGCGGACCGGGTTGCGCAGGTGCTCGGGCAGGGCCCGATAGCGGGCGTACCAGTCGGGGCCCTCGGGGAGGCTCACCCCGGCCTGCCCGGGCAGCGGCAGCGCCAGCTTGATCCGCTGGTCGTAGCCGTTGTCGGCGAAGCGGTCGAGGTCGCCGCCGGTGAAGGTGACGCGGACGAACGACAGGCTGAGCCGCCGCACGGCGCGGACCTCGACGTCGAACAGCCGCCACGGCGCGATGGGCAGGGTCTGGGTCATGGCGCCTCTCGGACGTGGGCGGGTTCCGTCCCACGGCACCCGGCGTCGATCATCGGACACCGGTCAGGTTAGCCTACCCTTACACGGCCGTGCGCGGGGGTGGTGCGCCGTCCCTCCACCGGGCGACCGGGTCGCCGGCTCAGCCCCCGGCGCAGACCCGGTCGAGGAAGACCGACCGGTCCAGGAAGAGCAGTTGGGCCCGCTTCTCCGGCAGGTCGATCTGCGGCCCGGGCACGAAACCGGCGCGGACCAGCCGGGCGACCGCCCGGTCGTTGCGCGCGTCCGGCTCGGCGACGACGCGCAGCCGGGCCGGGTCGGCCAGCACGAAGGCGAGGAACGTGTCGAGGACCGCCCCGGTGAAGCCGGGCTCGACGCCGCCGTCCGGCGGGCCGATCAGCAGGTGGACGCCGAAGTCGCCGGGGCGCACGTCGTAGCACTCCCCGACCGGGTCGGCCGCCGGCTCGTACGTCTGGAACAGCGCCGCCGGCCGGCCGTCGCGGTGCACGAGGTAGGCGTGGTGGGTGGCGAGCGAGTCGACGTACTCGTAGATCTCGCGCACCCGCTCGCGGCTGGCGTCGCGCATGCCCCAGAACCGCGACCGTTCCCGGGTGACCCAGTCGTGGATCACGTCGGCGTCGCGGGCCGGCTCGACGGGGCGGACGGACACCTCGCCGAACCCCTCGACGTGTCGCCGGAAGACGGTCGATGCGGTGGTCATGCGACTCCTCTGTGGGCGGACACCGTGACGGACGGTCAGGTCAGGTCAGGTCAGGGCAGCGTAACCACACCATTTCCGGACGGGTAGGCCGCCCCGGCCACCCGCGGCACCTGCGGCGTGTGCGCGGACGGGTGGCCGGCCCCGTCGGCGTCGGGGCCGGCCACCCGCGTCGCCGCGTGGCGCGGCGGCTACCTCCAGGTGTCGGTGTTGGTCCGGGCGCCGCCGCCCGGGGTGGTGAAGGCGCGGTTGCCGCCGGACTCCCAGGTGACGGTGCCGTCGGGGTTCTTCTTCACGTACTTGTACTCGACGGCGGTGTTCGGCGGCAGGTCGACCGTCGCCCGCCAGACCGGGTAGTCGGCCGGGGAGAGCGGCACCGCGTTGGCCGGGTTCCACCCGCCGAGGGCCGCGATGTTGCCGACGACGTAGACGTTCTGGCCGTAGCTGGTGGTGACCGTGGCGTGGAACGAGGTGGCGATCTGCCCGCTGGTGACGGTGTCGCCGCGGAACGTCTCGGTGACGGCGTAGGCGCCGCTGGCGGGGGTGGTGAACGCGCGGTTCGCCCCGGACTCCCAGGTGACCGCGCCGGCGGCGGTCTTCTTCACGAACTTGTACTCCACCCCCGTCGACCGGGGCAGGTCGACCACGGCCCGGTAGGCGCCGCCGCCCTGCGCGGTCAGCTTGACGGCGCTGGCCGGGGCCCAGGAGCCCAGCTCGGCGACGCTGCCGACCACGTAGACCTCCTGGCCGCTGGCCGGGGTCGCGGCGACGGTGAAGGTGGTGGCGATCCTGTCGGTCGGGTTGCTGGTCGGGGTGGCCGTCGGCGACGCGGTGGGGCTGGCCGTCGGCGACGGGGTCGCGCCGGGGCGGGCATTGACGTGGATCGCGACCGCGTTGTTGGCGGGGATCGTCACCGACGCCCGGCCGCCGGAGACGGTGACCGTGCCGCCGGCGCAGCCGGAGGCGGTGGCGGGGCCGGAGACGACGTCGCAGTACCGGCCGTCGGCGAGGCCGGTGGCGAACGTGGCGGTGGCGGCGCTGCCGGAGTCGTTGATGCCGATCCAGGCGCGGTCGCCGCGGTGGAAGCCGATGACGTTGCTGTTGACCGCCGTGAAGTCCGAGACGGTCCTGACCGGCCGCGCGGCGTTGGCCCAGCCGACCATGCCCTTGACGCCGGTGGACTGGGTCAGGCAGTTCCAGCCGCTGCCGCAGACGGTGTCGGTGACGTGGCCGTTGCCGTCGGCCGGCGGGGACTGGTTGCGGTTGGACCAGGAGAAGCTGTCGTAGACCGACGGCTTGCCGTGCGGGTAGGCCAGGGCGAAGTAGTTGGCCAGGGTGTAGTCGCTGCCGTCCCTGTAGGACAGCACGACCCCGTCGCGCTCCAGGTCGTGGTTGGTGACCATGGCGAAGACGTTGGCGCTGGGCGCGTCGAGGTTCCAGCTGCCGATGGTGGCGAGCGTGGCGATCGAGCCCTGGAAGGCGGACTTCAGGCCCTTGGCGTACGCGAAGTCGAGCACGTCGCCGTTGCCGGTGAAGGCCCGCGCCTTGAGCGCGTCGTTGCTCGCGCCGTCGAAGATCTCCTGGGCGACGTACGGGCGCTTGTTCTCGGCGACGGTGTTGTTCAGCTTGCCGAGGATCGCCACGAAGTCCTCCTTCTTGACGTGTTTGACGGCGTCCACCCGGAACCCGTCGACGCCGAGGCCGATCAGGTCGTTGAGGAAGGCAGCGATCTTGGTGCGGACGCTGTCCTTCTCGGTGTACAGGTCCGTCAGTGACAGCAGCTCGCAGCTGGTGACCTGGGCCTCGTTGTTCCAGTCGGTGATGGCGCCGTTGGTCGGGCAGTTGTCGCCCGGCCGGTGGAAGTCGCCGTTGCCGTAGGGCACCGCGGGGAAGCTGTAGCCGGGGCCGGAGAAGTCGGTGCCGGCGTAGCCGACGACGGACTCCGGGTTGTTCGCGCCCGCCATGTGGTTGACGACCGCGTCGACGTACACGCGCACGCCGGCGTCGTGGCAGGCGGCGACCATGGCCGCGAACTGCGCGCGGTTGCCGAAGCGGCTCTCCAGCTTGTACGACACCGGCTGGTACACCTCGTACCAGGGGTGCACGCCGTCGGCGCTGGTGGGCAGGCTGACCGACTCCTGGGGCGGCGCGACCTGCACTGCGCCGTAGCCGGCGGGGCCGAGGTGGTTGGTGCAGGCGGCGGAGACGGAGTTCCAGTTCCACTGCCACAGGTTCGCCGTCACCTCGCTGTCGTTGAGGGCGACGGCGGCGCGGGCGGGGGTGGCGGTGGTGGCGGCAGCGACGATCGCCGGCGTCGCGCCGGCCGCGACGATCGCGGCGGCGAGCAGCAGGCGACCGGCGCGGGCGCGGGGGTGTGGCCCTACGGATTCCATGGCAGGGGGGACCTTCTTCCGGGGTCGAAGAGGCACTGACGAGAGTGGACGGCCGTCCGGGTAGCGAAACGATGCGCCACACCTGAAAGGGATTGCAAGACCTTGCGGCAAGATTCTTGAAACCCGCCGGCAACACCGCCGCCGCGCGAACGGTTACATCTCCCCGCAAAGGAGCAGGCCAGCCCGGCTCGCCCACACCGCCGAGCCACCGCTCATGCACGCAGCGCGCTTCGAAAACTGGGACGAGGTTGACGCTCCGCCCGGCCGGCCGTAGCTTTCTCCGCAAGACCTTCCAGAGACTTTCATGGCCCGGCGACGCCGCGCCCGCATCCCGCCTCAGCCGGCCCGCTGGGCTCGGCGCAGCAGCCACGCGGCGAGCAGCCCACCCGCGAGGACGGCAACGGCCCCGACGGTCTGCCCGGCCTCCGACGCGGCACGGAAGGCGTCGGTCACCTGGCCGCGCTCGGCGTCCGTCGCGGCGGCGGCGAGCGCGGCGGGGAACGAGCCGGCCCCGGCCAACGCGGCGGGCAGCAGCGCGGCGAACCGGGCGTTGAGCACCGCCCCCAGCACGGCGACGCCGAGGCTGCTGCCGACCTCCGTCATCGTGCCGTCCACGCCCGCGCCCGCCCCGGCCTTCTCCGGCGGGATCGCGCTCATCACCGCCTCCACGATCGCCGGGTTGGCCAGGGCGCAGCCGGTGCCCATCGTCAGCAGCCCGGCCAGCAGCACGGCGTAGCCGTCGGACGGGGCGTGGGTGACCAGCAGCAGGCCGCTGGCGAGCAGCGTCATGCCGACCGCGATGGCGGCGGCCGTGCCCAGCCGGTGGATCAGCCGCGCGGCCACCCCGGCGAGGTTGAGCACGACGATGGACAGCGCGAACGGGACCATCCGCAGCCCGGCCTCCCAGGCGGGGTAGCCCCGGACGAACTGGAGGTGCTGGGTGAGCAGGAACAGCGCGCCGGTCGCGCCGAAGGTGATCAGGACGACCCCGGAGATCGCGCCGACGAAGCGCCGGTTGCGGAACAGGCCCATGTCCAGCATGGGGTGGGCGACCCGCAGCTCCCACCGGACGAAGGCGGCCAGCAGCAGCGCGCCGCCCAGGGCCGCGCCGAGCACCGGCGCGGAGGACCAGCCCCGCTCCGGGCCCGCGATGATCGCGTACACCACCGCGGTCAGGCCGGCGGTGGACAGCGCCACCCCGCCCACGTCGAACCGCCCGCCGGCCGGGTCCCGGGACTCGGGCACCAGGGCCGCGCCCGCCGCCAGGCAGAGCAGCACGATCGGGATGTTGACCAGGAAGATCGCCTCCCACGGGAAGTGGGCGAGGATGGCGCCGCCCACGGGCGGCCCGGCCGCGAAGCCCAGGGCGCTCGCCGCCGCCCACACGCCGATGGCCCGGGGGCGCTCGGCGGCGTCGAAGACCTGCATCGCCACCGCCAGGGTGGAGGTGACCAGCAGGGCCCCGCCGACGCCCATCCCGGCGCGGGCGGCGACGAGCTGGCCGGTGGACCCGGCGAGGGCAGCCAGCAGCGAACCGAGTCCGAACAGGACGAGGCCGGCGAGCAGCATGCGGCGGCGGCCGTACCGGTCGACGGCCCCACCGGCGGTGATCAGCAGCCCGGACTGCACCAGCGCGTACGCGTTGATGGTCCACTGCACGTCGGCGGTGCTGGCCCCCAGCTCGGCGGTGAGCACGGGCACCGCCACGGTCAGCACGGTGTTGTCGAGCACCACGGTGACCTGGGCGAGGCAGAGCACCGCGAGGATCAGCCACCGGGTGGGCAGCGGGTGGGCGGCGGCCGGGGGCACCTCGGCGGCGGGGGCGGGCAGGCTCACGGCCGGGTCCTCACGGTCGTCGGGGCAACGGGGGCGACGGGCGCAACGGGGGCGGCGGGCGCGGCGACGGGGGCCGGCGCGGGGCGCGGGTGGCGGCGCTGGTGCGCCACACCCACGGCCACGCCGGCCGCGACCAGCACGACCGAGCCGACCGCGACGGCCGGGTAGCCGACCCGGTCGGCGGCGGCGAGCCCCACGGAGGCCGCCGCGAAGGAGCAGACCAGCCCGAACGACGACAGCACCGTGAAGTCGGTGCCGCCGGTGCCCGGCCGGGAGTAGTCCATGTTGACGGTGTAGAGCACGACGTTCGCGGCCGTGTACGCGGCCATGAACGCCGACAGCGCCAGCACCGTCGGCGCGAGCGGGGCGTGGCCGGTCAGCAGCGGCAGCAGCGCCGCCGTGGACGCCGCCAGGGCCACCCCGGCGGCGACGAGCACCCCGGCGCGGCCGAGGCGGCCGACCAGCGCGCCGGCGGCCAGCCCCGCCACGACGGCCGGCACGCTGGTCACGACGCCGGTGACGAGGCCGATGCGCTCCAGCGACCAGCCCGCGTCGACCAGGGCGGGCGACACGAGGGCGTACGCCGCGCCCGCTCCGGTGTAGACCAGCGGCACGACGCCGAAGGTCCACCAGCGGCAGCCGGGCTGCCCGAACACCGACCACAGCGCCCGGTACGCCTGCCCGGCGTCGGCGGGGCGAGCGGCGCGCGGGGGCTCCCGGAACCGCCACACCACCAGCAGCCCGACGGCGGTCAGCCCGGCCAGCAGCAGGATCGCCGGCACCCAGCCGTACCGGTCGTAGACGACCACGCAGGCGCCCCCGCCGAGCAGGTTGCCCACGTAGCTCGCGGCCACCTGGACGCCGTTGCCGACGCCCCGGGCGCGCTCGGAGAGCACCCGGACGGCGACGGCGTCGACGGCGATGTCCTGGGTCGCCGACAGCAGCACGTACGCGGCGCAGATCGCCACGATCGGGCCGAGCTGCCCGGCGGGCCGGGGGTACGGCAGCAGGGCGAGCAGCGCGAGCACCAGGCCGCCCTGCAACACGAGCAGCCAGGACCGGTAGTGGCCCAGGCTGCGGGAGCCGAACCGGTCGAGCAGCGGCGCCCAGAGGAACTTGATCGGCCAGATCAGCCCGACGAACGTCAACAGGGCGAGGGTGTCCAGCGAGGTGCCGCCGTCGCGCAGGATCGCGGTCAGGCCGACGGTGATGAAACCGATGCCGAGGTACTGGGTGACGTAGAGGGTGGAGAGGGTGCCCAGCGGTGATCTCACCGGGCGCTCCAGTAGCCCAGCGCGGTGAGCTGGTGCCGGCCGACGCCGAGGGTGCGGCGCAGGTGCCGGGTGATGTCCCGGGTGCTGCCGGCCTCGCAGGCCACCCAGTAGTGGGCGTCGTCGACGCCGGGCAGCGCCGAGCGGACGGTGTCGACCAGGTGCCGGCCCTCGTCGCGGCGCGGCACCCAGACGACCTCGTGGTGGTCGCGGGCCCGGGTGGGCAGCGCCTTCTCGTCGTCGTGGGCGTACTCGACCCAGACCGTCGCCGGCACGTCGGGGGCGGCGTCGAGCAGGCTGTTCACGGCCGGCAGCGACGCGGCGTCGCCGACCAGGTAGAGGTGGCGTGGGGCGGGGTCGGGCAGGCGGAACGCGCTGCCCTGCACGGTGGCCTCGATGGTGTCGCCGACGCGGGCGGCGCTCGCCCAGCGGGCCGCGACCCCGTCGTGCAGGGCGAACTCCAGGCTGAACCGCCCGGCCGCCGGGTCCGGGTCCACGAGGGTGTAGGCGCGCTGGTGGGGCCGGCCGTCGTTGTCGAACCACAGCCGGATCCACATGGTGGGGTGGACGCCGCACTCAACGAGCAGGCCGCCGTCGTCGACGTGGAGCCGCTGGTAACGCCCGCCCACCGACTCGGTCCCCCGCACCGTGAGCCGGAAGGTCCGGCCGCCCATCGCGCGCAGCACCAGGGCTTCCCAGTTCCGTTTCACGCACCCCTCCAGTAAGGTCTGCCTAAGTTAGGGGAGGGTAACCTAAATGACGCTGTTACGGGAGTCGACGCCACCGCCGGCGTCGCTCGCGCCGCCCGTCGGGCCGCCGGTCCGGGCCGCCGGCATCCACCGCGACACCTGGGGCGTGCCGCACCTGTGGGCCGACACCGTGGACGACCTCGCCCGCCTCCAGGGCCGGGCCACCGCGCTCGACCGGGCCTGGCAGGTCGAGGTGGAGCGGTGGCGTTGCGAGGGGCGGCTCGCCGAGCACGTCGGCCCGGCCGAGGTGGCCTGGGACCGCTTCGCCCGCCGGGCCCGCCTCGACGACACCGCCCGACGCTGCTACGCCCGGCTCGACCCGGACACCCGGCGCTGGGTCGCCACGTACGCGCAGGGGGTCAACGACGGGCTCGCCGAGGGCGCCGCCGCGGCCCCGGAGTTCGCGGCGGCCGGCTGCGCCCCGGGCCGGTGGCGGCCGTGGTCGCCGCTCGGCGTCTTCCTGGTGCAGCACGTGCTCTTCTCGACGTTTCCCAACAAGCTGTGGCGCGCCCACGTCGCCGCCACGCTCGGGCCGGCGGCCACCGCCCTGTTCGACGCCGAGGCCCCCGGCGGGTCCGGCAGCAACGCCTGGGTGACGCCGGCCGACCCGACCACCGGCCGCGGCCCGGTCGTCGCCGGCGACCCGCACCGGATCCTCGAACTGCCCGGCATCTACCAGCAGGTGCGCCTGGCCTGCCCCGAGTTCGACGTGCTCGGCTTCGCATTCCCCGGCGTGCCGGGCCTGCCCCACTTCGGCCACGCCGGCGACGTGGCCTGGGCGGTGACCAACGCGATGGCCGACTACCAGGACGTCTATCGCGAGCGGCTGCGCCGCGACGGCGACGTGGTCCTGGTCCGCGAGGCCGACGGCTGGGCGACGGCGCGCCGCCGGGTCGAACACATCGGGGTACGCGGCGGCGAGCCCGTCCCCGTCGAGGTGATCGAGACGGCCCGGGGGCCGGTGGTCGACCACGACCGGGACACCGGCGAGGCGCTGAGCCTGCGCACGCCCACCCGGGTCGAGCAGCGCTGCGGCTTCGAGGCGCTGCTGCCGCTGCTGCGCTCGCGGACCGTCGACGACGTCGCCGCCGCGCTGGAGTCCTGGGTCGAGCCGGTCAACAGCGTGCTCGTCGCCGACCGGTCGGGCGCGGTGACCCAGCTCGTCGCCGGCCTGGTGCCGGTGCGCGACGACCGGTGCCGCCGGGAGCCGGTGCCCGCCTGGGAGCCCCGCTACCGCTGGAGCGGCCGGTACGCGTCGATGCCCCGCACGGCGGTCACCGGGCCCACGGCCTGCGCCAACGACCGCCGGCCCGACGTGGCGGCGCTGGGCCGCGACTTCGCCCCGCCGCACCGGGCCCGCCGCATCCGCGCCCTGCTCGCCGAGGGCGTCGAGCCGGCGGCCGTGCACATGGACACCAGGCTCGACGCGGGTGTGCTGCGCGGCCTCCTCGGCCGGCTCGACCCCGACGCCCTCACCGACCCGGCCCGCGACCTGTGGGAGCGGCTGGCCGCCTGGGACGGGCGGATGGCCGCCGACAGCGTCGACGCCGCCGCCTACGCCGCCTGGCGGGCGGCCCTCGCCCGAGGGCTGCACGAGCACCCGGCGCTGCGCCCGCTGCGCGCCCCGGGCGCGTACGACGAGCTGTTCCGGCCGTGGACGAACCCGCTGGGACGGATCGGCCACGCCCTCGACGCCGTGGTGGCCGGACTGCCCGGCCTCGGCCTCGGCCTCGGCGTCGAGGGCGTGGCCGTCGCCGCCCTGGAGGAGGTCGCGCACGGCGACCCGCCCGGCACCTGGGGGCGACGGCACGCCCTGCACCCCGTCCACCTGCCGGTCTGCCCCGAGGTCGACGCGGCGGTGGAGGCGATGCGCGCCCGCGTCGCGCTGGCCGGCGACAGCGACTGCGTGCTCGCCACCAGCAGCGTCCCCGGCCTGTCGGACGCCTGCTGGCGCGGCCCGGTCGCCCGCTACGTGTGGGACCTGACCGACCGGGCGGCGAGCCGGTGGGTGGTGCCCTTCGGCGCGTCGGGCCGCCCCGCCGACCCGCACTTCGCCGACCAGTTGCCGCTGTGGGCCACCGGCGGACTCGTCCCGGTGGTGACCGACTGGCGGCTGCTCACCCGTGAATCCGAGAAGAGGGACACGTGACGTACCAGGAGACCCTGCCCGGCCTCGGCGAGCTGTCCCTCGTCGAGGTCGACCCGCAGGCCCATGCCGAGCTGCTGCACGGCTGGGTCACCCAGCCCCGGGCCGTGTACTGGGGCATGGGTGGCTACACCGTCGAGGAGGTCCGCGAGGTCTACGCCTTCGTCGCCGGGCTGGCGACGCACCACGCGTACCTGATCCTGCTCGGCGGCGCGCCGGTCGGCCTGTTCCAGACCTACCAACCGGAGGCCGACCCGGTCGGCGAGCGGTACCCGGTGCGGCCCGGCGACATCGGCATGCACCTGCTGCTGGCCCCCGGGCGACGCCCGCCGCGCGACCTCACCGGCACGGTGGGGCAGGCGCTGGTGCGGTTCCTGTTCCGGGACCCGACGCGACAGCGGGTCGTGGTCGAGCCGGACGTGCGCAACGAGCTGGCCCTGCGCCGGCTGGCGCGCTCCGGCTTCACGTTCGACGACGAGATCGACATGCCGGACAAGCGGGCCCGGCTGGCGTTCCTGACCCGGGACCGCTTCGAGACCCTCTTCCCGGCCCCCACCGCCACCCCGTCCCCGTGACTGGCTGACCGCCCGCGTGGCACAGGGCGATCGGTGCCGCGGGACGCACATTGGGAGCTGAGTCGTTGACGTCATCACCGCCCTTTCCTGTCGAGCCCCCACCCGCTCCCGTCACCGGCCCAGCCTGGTGATCAAGAGATTTGCGTCATCGCCGAGATCAACTCTGACGCATTTCTCTTGATCACTGTCCCGGGTGGGATCACCGCCACTGGAGAAGCTCCTCTCCGACGAACTGGACGCCATCAACCATGCCGCCACCGCCTCGAACGACGAAACGCCGTTCTCCATCCGAGCCACGGCCGAAGACGGTGTTCTCCTCGGCGGTCTCGCCGGCTGGACCTGGGGCGGCTGCGGTGGGATCACCACACTGTGGCTGAGATCAGATCAGCGCGGCCGAGGCTTGGGCGGACGGCTGCTGACCGCCGCCGAGAACGAGATCCTTCGGCGTGGCTGCGACCGGGTTGTCGTCGCGACGATGTCCTTCCAGGCGCCGGCTTTCTACCTGCGACACGGTTACGAGGAAGTCGGCCGCACGCCGGACATGCTGGACGGCACCGCGAAGCACCGCTTCTTCAAACGTCTGGTCGCCAAACGTCTGGTCGCCGCACCCGCCCAGACGCACTGATCAGTCTCCGTCGAGCCAGGTGCGCAGCGCCCACCACCAGCGCACCGTCTGCGGCACCGGCCACCGTCCGCCCGGCTCGGCGAGGGTCGGCGGCATCCCGGTCAGCTCCTGCACCCGGCGCAGCCGGTAGCGCACGGTGTTCGGGTGCAGGTGCAGGGCCTCGGCCGTGCGGTCGAGCCGCTGGCCGTGGTCGAGGTAGGCCAGCGCGGTCGAGGCGAGCTGCCGGTGGAACTCGTCGGCCGGGTCGAGGGCGGCCAGCAGCTCCCCGCTGACCAGGTCGGCCAGGGCCGGCTGGGCGGCCAGCGCGGTCTCCCCGGCGAGGTCGACCACCCGGTGCAGGCCGCGCAGCCCGGCCCGGGACGCGGCGCGCAGGGCGGCCACGCACAGCCGGTGCAGGGCCGGGGCCTGCGCCAGGGGCCGCGCCGGGGCGGCCACCACGAGCCCGGCCGCGTCGGCGAGGCCGGCGGGCGGCAGCCGTACGCAGAGGCCGGCGAGCCGGTCGTCGACGGTGCCGAACAGCGCGCCCGCGCCGCACAGCTGCCGCTCCACCGCCGAGATCCGGGCCGGGTCGGTCAGCTCGGTGACCACGCAGTGGTAGCGGCCGTCGGGGCGCAGCCCGAAGGCGGACAGGTCGTCGGGGCGCAGCCCGAGACCGTGCCCGGGGCGGGCGTCGCCGGCCTCGTCGAGCAGCAGCCGACGCAGCAGCCGGTTGCGGGCGTCGCGGCGGGTGCGGGCCAGTTCCAGCTCCGCCGTGTGGTGGCCGTCGACCAGGGCGCGTTCCAGGGCGCTGGCGTACCGGCCGAGCTCCAGCAGGGCGTCCAACAGCGCGGAGTCGGGTATCCCGGCGGCCCGGCCCCGGTCGAGCGCGATCTCCACCACGCGCTGCCGGCCGGCCTGCACTCCGCGCAGCAGGCCGGCGACGGAGACGCCCTGCGCGGCCCGGTCCGCGCCGAGGCGTCGGGCCTCGGCGAAGTCCCGCTCGCTCGGCTCCGCCAGCCGTGCGAACGACGCCAGCCCGGCGGTCAGCAGGGCCGCCACGTGCCGGCGGTTCTCGGCCGTCGGCAGCCGGGCCACCTCGGGCGAGTGCTCCCGGGCCGCCTCGACCATCTCGTCCACGACCCGCCGGTCGGTCGCCAGGTCGCGCAGCAGCGCGCCGAGGGCACCGGCCCGCTCCGGCATCCCCATCGGCCCGCTTCCCTCCGCCCCGGCCACTGTGGGCCGTACACAACGACCCGGCCGGGTTTTGGCCCCCGTGCCCTACCGGGAGTCCGGCTTCGGTTGGTTTCCTTCTGTTACCGCAAAGTAACACCGCGCCAGCGCACCGCGGAACGCCACCATCGGTCGCCCCCACCGGCAGGAGCAGCCCATGCCCGCAGCAGCACCGTCGTCCCCGCCCGTCCGCCTCGCCCGCAGGTGCGGCGCGCTCGCCGCCGCCGTCGCCGTCGTGGCCGCCGCCGCGCCGGCCCCGGCCGTCGCCGCTCCCGCCGTCCCGGTGGGCGCCGCCGCCCTGGAGGAGGTGATGTTCGTCGGCAACAACTGGGAGGGCACCGTCGACGTCATCCGCTCCCGGGGCGACTACGCCCGGCTCGGCCGGGTCAACGTCGTGCCCGACAAGCAGCAGCGGCTCTGGGAGATCTACCTCAACCCGATCAAGCTCGCCTTCTACCTGGGCATCCAGCAGGGCCCCGGCGAGGGGCACGACCAGCTCATCGACGACATGTACACCACGCCGGACGGGACGGCGCTGGTGGCGTCCCGGCCCAGCTTCGCCGACGTCGTCTCGATCGACCTGCGCACCGGCGCGGTGCGCTGGCGGTTCCCGGTCTCCGGGTTCCGCTCCGACCACATGGCGGTCTCCCCCGACGGCACCCGCGTCGCGGTGTCGGCGTCCACCTCGGACACCGTGCACGTGCTCGACATCGACACCGGCAAGCAACTCGGGTCGTTCGGCACCGGCGACACCCCGCACGAGAACATCTTCACCGGCGGCGGCCGGTACATCTGGAACATGTCCATCGGGGACGTCAACACCTCGCTGGACGCCCCGTCGCAGGACTGGACCAAGGGCGACCGCAAGATCACCATCGCCGACGCGACCACGTTTGCCAAGGTGAAGGAGATCGACATGCGGCCCCGGCTCGACGCGTACGGCCGCAGCGACCTCTCCGACGCCGTCCGGCCGGCGGTCTTCACCCCCGACGAGAGCAAGCTCTACTTCCAGGTGTCGTTCTTCAACGGCTTCGCCGAGTACGACGTGGCCGGCGACCGGATCACCCGGATCGCCACGCTGCCGAAGAACCCGAACACCACCGAGGACCGCACGAAGTGGGTCAACGACTCACGGCACCACGGCCTGTCGATCAGCCCGGACGGGGCGAAGCTCTGCGTTGCCGGGACGATGGACGACTACACCACGATCGTGGACCGGTCCACGCTCACCCCGGGCCCGCTGGTCACGGCCAGCAAGCCGTACTGGGCGACGGTGAGCGGCGACGGCCGCGACTGCGTCATCTCGGAGTCGGGCGCCGACCAGGTCACCGCGATCAGCTTCGCCACGGGCCAGAAGGTGGTCAGCGTGCCCGTCGGCGACCACCCGCAGCGGGTGCGGATCGGGCGCCTCCCCGCCGGCTGGACCCCGCCGGCCGCCCGGTAGTCCCTCCCGCGCGGGTGCGGCCCGGCCGGTGATCCGGCCGGGCCGCGCCCGTCTGCCTGCGGTCAGCCGCCGAGGCTGGCGGCGGCCGAGGCGATCGCGGAGGCGAAGTAGCTCACCTGCGTGTAGACGCCGGGGTAGTTGGGACGGGCGCAGCCGTTGCCCCAGCTCACGATGCCGACCTGGATCCACGCGTTGCTGGCGTCGCGGCGGAACATCGGGCCGCCCGAGTCGCCCTGGCAGGTGTCCGTGCCGCCCGAGGCGTAGCCGGCGCAGATCTCCTCGGCCGGGATGATGTCGCCGCCGTAGTTGGCGCTGCAGACGGAGTCGCTCACGAACGGCACGGTGGCCTTGAGCAGGTAGCGCTGCTGCGCGCCGCCCTCACGCGGCGCGCCCCAGCCGGCGACGGTGAACGTGCCGCTGTCGTACGCGCCGGTGGTGGCGATGGGCAGGGTGGCCAGGCCGGTGACCGGGGTGGCCAGGCGGATCAGCGCCCAGTCCTTGCCGGAGCCGGTGTAGCCGGGCGCGCGGTAGACGTAGTTGGACCGGACGGTGATCCGGCTGGCCGACTGGAGGTCGACCACGCCGAGGGTGGCGGTGATGCTGGTGTTGGCGCCGGTGCGGCTGACGCAGTGCGCGGCGGTGAGGACCAGGGTGGGGCTGTAGAGCGAGCCGCCGCAGCCCATGGAGAGCCGCACCATGAAGGGGAACTCGCCCTGGGCGGCGGGGGTGCCGCCGACGACGTTGGGGGTGACCGTGGCGTCGCCCGCCGCGGCGGCGGGTGCGGCGAGGGTGAGGCTGCCCGCGGTCACCGCGGCCAGCGCGGCGGCCAACAGGCCAGTGAGGGTGCGCCAGCGAACCATGTGTTCCTCCGCATCATCTGCGGTGCGCCGGGGGTGACGCGCCGCCTTCGGATGACGGGAATCATATTCACCATCGTCGATTACTGATCATCCTCGCCTGGTCATACGACGGTGCTATCGCCGCACTCAGCCGGCGCCGAAGCAGACGAAGGCCGCCGCCGTGGCCAGGGCGTCGGCCTCGCCGGTCGCCACGAACGCGGCCTGGGCGTCGGCCAGGGCGCGCGCCGGCCGCGCGCCGCCCCGCATCCTGCGGTGCAGGTCGAGCATCAGCGCGGTGGTGGGCTCGGCCGGCACCGGCAGCACGGTGCCCACCAGGCAGCGGGCGCCCCGGGCCAGCAGCACCGCCGTGAACCCCATGACCTCGTCGCCGGGGCGCACCCCGGACAGGCCCGAGTCGCACGCGGACAGCACGACGCAGCCGGGCGGCCGGGGCAGCCGCTCCAGCTCGTAGGCCAGCAGCGGCCCGTCGGCCAGTTCGAGGCGGGAGAAGAGCGGGTTGTCGGCCCGGAACGTGCCGTGCGCGGCGATGTGGGCCAGCGCCGCGCCGTCCAGCGCGACGGTCAGCGCGCCGGCGGTGGCGTCCGCCCCGGTGAACACACGCGCGCCCGGCAGCACGCCGGCGAGCTGGCGTACCTCGGTCTGCGCGGCCGGCAGGCGTGGACCCGCCGCCAGCACCGGCGGCCCGGCCGGCGCGTCCCGGCGGTCCGCGACCAGCCAGGCGGTGGCCGAGGGGGCGACGGTGACCGGCCGGCCGGCGCAGGTCGGCAGGCCCGACCACGGCACGGCGTGCAGGGCGCCGATCGGGACGACGACCAGGGGACGGTCGCCCAGGTGCCGGCGCAGCGGGTCGAACAGCTGCCGGTCCAGCGCCGCCGCCGCGTGCGCCACACCGGCCCGCACGCCGGCCGAGTCGCCGGTGGTGACCAGCCGGCGCAGGCCGAACCGCAGCAGCCGGGCCCGGTTCGCCGCCTCGGCGAGCGGGCCGAGGTCGTGCAGCGTCGCCCGGCCGTCGCGGACCAGCACCGCCCGCAGCCGCTCCCCGTGCGCCACCAGCTCGACCAGCACACGCGGGCCGAGCCGCCCGGCCAGCGTCGACACGCCGGGCGGGGACGCCAGGGCCCCGCCGCCGGGCGCCCGGCGGGACAGGTCGCGGATGTGCTGCTCCAGCCGGGCCTGCCGGCCCCGCAGCGCGTGCGCCGGCCGGCCGGCCAGCAGGTAGTCCTCCAGCAGGCTGCTGACCAGGCGCAGCTCGGTGAGCGCGGCGAACAGGTCCGGGTCGGCCGGGGGCAGCGCCGCCCGGGTGCGCACCGCGCTGGCCCGCCACCGCTCCGCCCAGGCCAGCACCCGCGCCGGGGCGCCCGAGCGGACCGCGATGTCGAGGCCCTCGGCGGCCAGCTCCTGCCCGTACGCCCCGCTGTGCGCCCGCAGCTCGGTGGCGCCGAGCGAGGCCCGGTGGCTGTCCAGCACGGCCAGTCCGCGCCGCAGCGCCCGGGCCGCCGTCCGGTCGTCCCCGGCGAGGCGGTGCGACAGCGCCAGGGCGTACCACCCCTGGGCCCGGCCGGGCGCGGTGCCCCGCCGCCGAGCGCGGGCCGCCGCGTCCAGCAGGTCCGCCGCGCGGTCGGCGCGGCCCAGCGCCACGGCCAGCCGGCCGGCGTCGATCCGGGTGGTCAGCGCGGGGCCGGGCCAGCCGGTCGCGTCGAGCTGGGCGGCGGTACGCACCAACGCCGTCAACAGGGCCGCCGACCGGGTGCCCCGGCGGAACTCGGCGCGCAGCTCGACGTGCCGGGCGAAGGCGGCCCAGGTGCGGCGGCCCTGGCGGCGGAACCGGGCCCGGGCCTGGGCGGCCGTGTCGGTCGCGGTGTCCAGGTCACCGGCGAGCAGCGCGGCCCGGGCCCGGGCCAGCAGCGCCTCGGCGAGGTCGGAGGCCATGCCCCGGCGGTTCAGCTCCCGCACGGCCACGGCAGCGACCTCGACCGCCTCGTCGAGCAGGGGCACCGACAGCAGCAGCTCGAAGCGGTCCAGCAGCAGCGCCGGCCGGGGCACGGCGAGACGCCGGTATTCCTGTTCGACCTCGGCGAAGCAGCGCAGCGCCCCCACCATGTCGCCGCGCTGGCCGGCCGCGATGCCCAGGTTCCAACGGGTGTCGGCGGCGGCGAGGTCCAACCCGAGCCCCTCGAAGATGGCCGCCGACCGGGCGAGGTCGTCGTCGCGGCCCCGCGCGCCCCGGTGTGCGTTGAGCAGGCCCCGGTTGTTGCGGGCCCGGGCCTCCAGCAGCCGGTCGCCCTCGCGCTGGGCGATGTCGACGGCAAGGGAGTAGTCGCGCACCGCCTCGTCGTAGCGGCCCCGGTAGTGCAGAACCACGCCCCGCTGCATCCGGGCGCGCCCGGCGTCGGCACCGGTGAGCTGCGGCAGCGCCGCGGTCACCGCCCGCAGCGCCGCGGCGGTGCGGCCGGCGTTGGCCAGCACGTAGCCGAGGCTCATCCGGGCCAGCGCCCGGGCCCGCGGCGTCGTCGCGGCCCGTTCCGCCCGGCGCAGGTGCCGCAGCGCCCCGGGCAGGTCGTTGAGCTCCCGCAGGGCAAGGCCGATCGCCCGTTCGGCGGTGGACCGTTCGTCACCGGCGACGGCGCGACCGGCGGCGAGCACCCGCTGCGCGATCGCTATCGCCTCGCGGGGATAGCGCTGCACGGCGTCGAGCGCGGACTGGGCCGCGCCGGCGGAACCGGCGCTGTCGGCCATGACGGACAGCGTTCCCGATGAACCCGGCCACCGTCAATCCGGGGTCCGACAGTGGAAATGCCGGCAATGGACCACCCATTCCTCCAATTGACTTTCAACTATGCTTTGGAAGAATCGACAGCGCCCCGACGTGCTGTCGCACCGGGACACCGCCGACCGCGCACGTCGCGACCGCCTGGAGGACCGGTGCTTCCTGACCGCCCCCGCACGCCACCGCCCGTCGGTCGACTGTCCCGGCGCGGGCTGCTCACCCTGGCCGCGTGCGCCGCGGCGGCGCCGCTCGGCGGCGGGGCGCGACCGGCCGCCGCGGAGGGCACGGACGACGACGCGTACCAGAAGGCGTTCTCCGCGGCGCTGGCCGCCGACCCCGACGTGCGGCGCTTCACCACGCAGGGCCGGGAGTTCCTCTACCGCCCCCGGCAACTGCTCGCCGCCAACGCCGACGCCCAGCGGGTGCTGTCCTGGCTGCGCTCGCGCGGGCACCAGGTGAGCGTCGGGGCCGGCTTCGCCGGCGTCACCCGCCTGCTGTTCGCCAAGGAGACCGACGTGCCGGCCGTGGTCACGGCGCTGCGCGACCCGCGGCAGTGGCCCGGCCAGCAGGTCCCCGGGGTGCAGCCGCACCACGTGCTCCTGGGCCTGGGCAACATCATGGGCAACCCGGGCGGCCCGCCCCGGGCCGCGTCGGCGCTGCCGCCGCCGGACCCGGCGCGCCTCGGCGAGGGGGCCGGCGTCACCGTCGGGGTCTGCGACACCGGGATCTGGCAGCAGGCCGGGGTCTGGCACCCGCAGTGGCTCGGCGGCAGCTACCTGCCGGAGGCCGACGACGTGGACGCGCTGTACGTCTCCGGCACCACGCTGGCCCCGCAGGGCGGGCACGGCACCTTCGTCGCCGGAGTCGTCCGGCAGGCCGCGCCGGGGGTGCGGGTCGACCCCGAGCAGGCGTTGAACCCGACCGGCGTCGGCGACGAGGCGATGCTGGTGGCCGCCATGTCCCGCCTCGGGCCGCAGGTGTCCGTGATCAACCTGTCCCTCGGCGGCTTCACCCAGGACGACGTGCCCCCGCTGCCGCTGGCCAACGCCGTGGCCGCGCTGCCGGCGCAGACCGCCGTGGTGGCCGCCGCCGGCAACGCCGGCAGCAGCCGTCCCGCCTGGCCCGCTGCCCTGGAGCGGGTGCTCGCCGTGGCGGCCGTGCGCCGCGACGGCGGGGTCCTCGTGCCGGCGTCCTACAGCGGCTTCGGCCCGTGGGTCGACGCGTGCGCCCTGGGTGAGCGCGACAGCACGTACGTCGAGGGTCAGCTCCCGCTGCCGGGGCGGCCGACCCTGGTCTTCCACGGCTTCGCCACGTGGGCCGGCAGCTCCTTCGCCACGGGCCACGTGTCCGGTAGGCTCGCCGCGATGATGACCGCCGGTGGCCTGAGCGCCGAAGCGGCGCGGCTCGCGCTGCTGGCGAACCCCCGCTGGCATCCCGACTACGGGGTGCTCGTCGCATGAGCCGCGCGACGCGCGACGGGGAGGCACGGTGACCGACGCGACGGCGACCCGCCTGGTCGCGGCGGCCTCCGGCGGGGACGAGGCCGCCTGGACGGAGCTGGTGCGCCGCTACACGCCGCTGGTGGTCGCGGTGATCCGCGCCCACGGGATGAGCCGCGCCGATGCCGCCGACGTCAACCAGACCGTGTGGCTGCGCCTGGTGGAGCGGCTCGACCAGCTACGCGACCCGGAGGCGCTGGCCGCCTGGCTGGCCACGACGACCCGGCGCGAGTGCTACCGCCTGTCCCGCCTCGACCGCCGTATGCGGCCCGTCGACCCGTACGACGACGCGCTCGACGCCCGGCACGGGCCGCTGGCGGACGCGGCGGCGCCCGACGAGGAACTGCTGCGCGCCGAACGGCGACAGGCGCTGCGGGAGGGCTTCGCGCAGCTTCCGCCCCGCTGCCAGGAGCTGCTGGCGCTGCTGACGGCCGACCCGCCGGTCAGCTACCGGGAGATCGGCGAACGGCTGGGCATGCCGGTGGGTAGCATCGGCCCGACCCAGGCGCGCTGCCTGCGTAAGCTGCGCGCCTGCCCCGCGCTCGCCCCGTTCCTCGGGGTGCGCCGTGGCCTGGAGACGAGCGGGGGTGAACGCGATGGCGCCGTGGCCGCCGGCCGATGACGACGCCCTGACCGTGGAGCTGGGCGCCGCGCTGTGGGACACCGGGCCGGTCCCGGAGGAGTTCCTGACTGCGGCGCGGGCGGCGTTCGCCTGGCGGACGGTCGACGCCGAGCTGGCGGTCGCCGAGCTGATGTTCGACTCGGCGTGCGACGCCGAACCGGCCGGCCTGACCCGCTCGGGCGGCTCCGCCCGCACGTTGTCGTTCCGCAGCGGCCAGGTGGTGCTGGAGATCGAGGTGACCGAGGCCGGCATCGTCGGCCAGCTCTCCCCGCCCCGGGGCGGCCGGGTCACCGCCCGCACGGCCACCGGCCCCTACGACGAGTCGCCGGTCGACGAGGTGGGCTTCTTCTCGCTGGGCGCTCCCCCGGCAGGCCCGGTCCGGCTCTCCGCCCGCGCCGACGGGTACGCCGTCGCCACCGACTGGGTCAGCCTGGGCTGACGCCCGTGTCGCAGCGGGGAGCACGGCCCACCGAGGACGCGAGTCAGCGCATGGGGAGCTGAGTCGGTCACGACATCAACCGGCCGGAATCACGGCGGGTCGAACGATGTCGTATGCGACTCAGCTCCCTATGCGTCGAGAGAAGGGGCCACCGGCTGGTGGGCTCCGGCCGGCCGATGCCCGAGGGCACCAGCCGGCCGGAACTCGGCTCAGCGCAGGCCGGACTCGATGGCCTCGATGATCCGGGGCCGCAGCTCCGCGGCGCGGATGACGGCGTCGACGGAGCCGACCTCGACCGCGCGCTGGATGTTGTGCACCCGGTCGAACTCGGCGGCGACCTCGCCCAGCTTCTCCGCCCGCACCGACGAGCGCAGCTCGTCCAGCTCGGCGGTGAGGGCGGCCCGCTCGGTGCCGGAGGCCGCCGCGACGCGGGCCTCCAGGTCCCGTACCCGCGGGTCGGCGGCGGTGCGGGCGTTGACGTCGCCGGAGAAGACCACGGCGGCGGCGGGCGCGCCGCCGAGCACCGACGCGAACGAGCCCTCCAGCGCCAGCACCGTCATGTTCGGGTTCAGCGCCTTGGAGAAGACCACGAACGCGCCGCCGTGGTAGCGGGAGATCACGCAGAACACGATCGGGCCGCGGAAGTTGACGATCGCCCGGCCGATCTCCGCGCCGTACTCCAGCTGGAGCTTGCGCATCGACTCCGGCGAGCCGTCGAAACCGGACAGGTTCGCCAGCACGACGAGGGGCCGGTTGCCGCTGGCCGCGTTGATCGCCCGCGCGGCCTTCTTCGACGAACGCGGGAACAGCGTGCCCGCCGTGTAGGTGTCCGGGCCGTCGGTGGGCGGGAAGCCACGCCGGGGCACCGACCGCGACTCGATGCCGAGCAGGCACACCGGCATGCCGCCCAGGTGCACGTCCTGCACCACCGCGGTCTCCGCGTCGGCCATCCCCGCCCAGCGCTCCAGCACCGGGTGGTCCTGGTCGGACAGGGCCCGCATGACGCTGCGGATGTCGAACGGCTTCTTCCGGTCGGGGTTGGCCTCGGCGGAGAAGATCTCGCCGACCGTGGTGAAGTCGCTGCCCGCCATGACGTGCGGGAAGTCGGAGACGTCGCGGTCGACGGGGTCGGTCGTGGTCGCCCGGCGCGGCCCGGACTCGCCCGGGACGACGTACGTGTGGTCGTAGTGCGCCATCAGCACGTCCCGCGCGGCGGTCAGGTTGGGCGCCCAGTATTGGGCCTGCCCGTTGGGGCCCATCACCCGGTCGTAGCCGCCGATGCCGAAGTTGTCCTCCGCCGAGACGCCGCCGGAGAAGTCGAGCGACTGCTTGCCGGTGAGCACCATCGCCGAGTCCGGCGTCATCACCAGGACGCCCTTGGTGTGCATGAGCATCGTCGCCTCGGCGTTCCAGTACGGCTGCGCGCCGACGTTGATGCCCGCGACCACGATGTTGATCTCGCCACCGTCCTGGGTGAACTCGACGATCCGCTTGAGCGCCGCGGCCACCCAGTCCATGTTCTCCGTGCCGGACTCCATGGAGATCCGCGCGCCGGAGGACAGCGCGTACCACTCCAGCGGCACCCGCATCGACTCGGCCAGGTCCAGCGCGGCGATCACCCGCCGGCACTCCGGCTCCGACAGCGCGCCGAGCGACTTCGTCGGGTCGCCGAGCAGCACGACCCGGGTGACGCCCTCCGGGTGGCGCGTCGTGCGGGTGGTGACCACGCCCGCGACGAGCGCCGCGCGGTTGCGGCCCCGGGGCCGGTCGACCGGCACCAGCGCGTGCCGTTCGTCGAGGTCGTGCTCGACGAACTCGCCGAGCAGGCCGGTCAGCTCGTACGGGTAGACCGTGTTGCGGCTGGCGGCCCGCAGCACCTTCTGCCGGTAGTCGTCCAGCGGCTCGACCGGCTCGTCCGACGGCTCGCCGACGGTCAGCTCGGCGGCGCCGGTGGCGTCGAACGAGACCCGTACGGCGATCTTGGTCAGCTCGCCGGTGTCCCGGTCGCGCTGCCGCGCGATGAACAGGATCTCCTCCAGCCCGGCGCCGGCGGTCGTCGGGAGCACCCGCCCGGCGATCGTCTCCAGCTCGGCGCGGGTGATGTCGCTCGGCGGCCAGACGTAGACCACGATCCGGTTGGTGTTGACCCGCTTGTTCGACGGCCGCCGCGACAGCGCGCGCCGGATCGAGTCCAGGCAGGCGGCGACGGTGTCCTCGGCCGTCGGCAGCGACACCAGCCGGCCGTCGTGCTCGCGCAGCTCGGTCAGGTCGCGCACCTGGGCGAACGCGACGAGGCGCTCGTCGGACGGGTTCTCCCGCGCCACGCACCGGAAGAGGTAGACCTCCTCGTCGGACGACGGCAGCCGGGTCAGGTCGAACTTGCGCAGCCGCTCGAGCTGCATCCGCTGCGCGATGTACGGGTGCAGGAAGCGGACCAGCCGCTCCTCGGCCATCCCGGTGGTCGACGGGCGGAACGTGAAGTGGTGGTGCATCACCGCGCCGCTGCGGCCGGCGACGGTGGCGGTGATCCGGCGGACCTGGGCGGGCAGCGGGTAGGCCCCGATGACCTCGTGCAGCGCCGCCGCCATCGCGTCGGAGTCCTCGGGCTGCCGCTCCCAGGCGAGGTAGACGTCGGCGTCGACGGCCTCCTCGCCGCCGGCCAGCTCCGCCAGCCCGCGCAGCGCGTCGCCCAGCGCCTCGAACCGCACCGCGGCGGAGACCACCCGCGAGTCGGCCCGGTCGGCGACGACGAACGTGCAGCCGGCGACCTCGCTGGTGCGTACGCCGGTGAGGCCCTTGTTGCCGTAGTAGCGGCGGGTCAGCACCTCCAGCATCACCGCGTTGTCGAGGTGGTCGCGGACCAGCCGCTGGCCGAGCAGCCGCACCAGCGGCTCGGTGCTGCGGACCATCTCGGCCACGCGCTCGGCGCGGTCCGGCGCGTCGGGGTGGGCGTCGAGGTGGCGCAGGTGCCGGCGCACGGCGGCGTAGACGCGGGCGCGGTTGCGGCGCAGCAGCGGCTGGCCCAGCCAGGCGAACACCACCCCGCGCGCGAGGTCGGCGACGACGGGGAAGCGGACCTGCGTCGCGGCCACCAGCCGCTCCAGCGCGAGGCCGGCGGGCTCGCGCAGCACGTCGTCCGGCGGGGGCTCGCGCAGCCACTCGCGCAGCAGTGTCGCGACGACCGTGGCGTCGGCGGCGGCGCGCTGCTGGGCGAGGAAGATCCGGAACACGGCGGCCTCGAGCGCGGGCGTGCGCTCCAGCTCGGTGACGCCGTAGTGCCCGAGGGCCTTGGCGAGCTTGGCCTGGAACGTCTCCGGCAGGCCGGCGCGCTCGACGTCCAGGCATTGCAGGTAGGTGTGGAAGTATTCGCGGGCGCTGAAGACGTGGCCGTCGCCGTCCTCGCCGGCCGGCCGGTTGCGGCTCAGCTCGGCGAGGTCGGCGAACACGTCGACGAGCCCGAACTCCTCGGCCAGCGGCCGGTAGCCCTCCTCGGCGGCGGCCCGGCGGGCGACCAGGTAGTCGTCGAGCACCCGGCGGTCGTCGTGCGGGTCGACGTCGAAGCCCAGCAGCAGGCTGCGCAGGTCCTCCTGGCCGCGCGTGGCGCGCTCACGCGCCGGGACCGTCGCGGTGGCGGCGGGCAGGTCCAGCTCGACGGCCGGGCCGGACGCGGTGTCCTCGGCCGCGGCGTCGTCGGCGAGGGGCTCCAGCCGCAGCAGCGGCGCGCCGGTCTCCACCTGGCTGCCGACGGACACGGCGCACTCCTTGAGCCGCGCCCGGAACGGCGCGCGCAGCACCGTCTCCATCTTCATGCTCTCCAGCACGAGCACCGGCGCGCCGGCCTCGACCTCCGCGCCGACCTCCAGCGGCGTGGCGACGACCAGCGCGGGCGCGGGCGAGCGGACGACGCCGCCCTCGTCGCGGCTGACCCGGTGGGTCACCCCGTCGACCTCGACCAGGTGCACCGGCCCGTGGGTGCCGGTGAGCAGGCGGTAGCGCGCGCCGTTGACGGCGATCTGCCCGGTGTGCCGGTCGAAGCGGTCGAGCTCGACGTCGGCGGTGCGCACGTCGTCGCCGGCCTCGATGCCGACGCGGAACCGGTGCGCGCCGACGCGCGCCACCCGGACCCGGTAGCCAACGCCGCGCAGCTTCAGGTCCAGCGGCCGGCCGCTGGCGTGCTGCACCTGCGGGCGTCCGCCGAACGCCGTCGACAGCAGCCGCTGCCGCTCGGCGCGCTCCTCCTCCTCGTACGCCTCGATGGCGGCGGCGGCCAGCGCGACGGCGGAGTGCCGGTGCGTCACGAGCCGGCCCTCGCCCCGGACGCGGTCGATCCAGCCGGTGTCGGCGCTGGCGTCGATCACCTCGGGCTGGTCGAGCAGGTCGAGCACGAAACTCTTGTTCGTCGCGCCGCCCTCGATGATCACCGTGGTCTCCGCCATGGCGCGGCGTAGCCGGCCGAGCGCCTCGTGGCGGTCGCGGCCGTACGCGATGATCTTGGCGATCATGGAGTCGAAGTCGGCGGGGATGGTGTCGCCCGCGCTGACGCCGGTGTCGACCCGGATGCCGGGCCCGGCGGGCAGGTCGAGCCGGGCGATGCGGCCCGGGGAGGGGGCGAAGTCGCGGTCCGGGTCCTCGGCGTTGAGCCGGGCCTCGACGGCGTGCCCGCGCTCGACCGGCGGCGCGCCGTCGAGCCGGCCGCCGGAGGCCACGTGCAGCTGCGCCTTGACCAGGTCGAACCCGCAGGTCACCTCGGTGATCGGGTGCTCGACCTGCAACCGGGTGTTGACCTCCAGGAACGCGAACAGCCGGTCGCCGGGGTGGTAGAGGAACTCGACGGTGGCGGCGCCCCGGTAGCCGACCGCGACGGCGAGGCGCTCGGCCGACGCCTTGAGCTCGGCGGCCTGCTCGGGGCTGAGCACCGGCGACGCCGACTCCTCGATGACCTTCTGGTTGCGCCGCTGCACGGAGCAGTCGCGCACGCCCAGCGCCCACGCGGTGACGCCGTCGGCGATCACCTGCACCTCGACGTGCCGGGCGCCGGTGACGAGGCGTTCCAGGAACACCACGCCGCTGCCGAACGCGCGGGCCGCCTCCTGGCTGGTGCGCTCGTAGGCGTCGGCCAGCTCGGCGGAGCTGGTGACCACCCGGATGCCGCGCCCGCCGCCGCCCGCCGTGGCCTTGAGCATCAGCGGGTAGCCGATCCGCTCCGCCGCGGCCAGGGCGTCGTCGAGGGTCTCGACCGCGCCCCGGCTCCACGGCGCGACCGGCACGCCGACCTCCTCGGCGATCAGCTTCGCGCCGATCTTGTCGCCGAGCTTGCGCATGGCGTCCGCGCTCGGCCCGACGAAGGTGACGCCGACCCGCTCGCACAGCTCCGCGAACGCCGGGTCCTCCGCGACGAAGCCCCAGCCGACCCACGCGGCGTCGGCCCCGGTCTCCACCAGGGCGCGTTCCAGGGCCTTCAGGTCGAGGTACGGCCGCGCCGAGGCGGGGCCCAGGTCGTACGACAGGTCGGCCTCGCGGACGAAGGTGGCCGCGCGGTCGACGTCGGTGTGCAGGGCGACGGTCTCGATCCGTGTCCCGGTCTCGGCGGCCAGGTCCCGGACGGCGTGGATGAGCCGCATCGCGGCCTCTCCACGGTTGACGATGGCGACACGACTGAACACCGACCCAGCCCTCCTGTAGACCGACGACGGGCGCACGCGACACTGCGACCCCGGCAGTGTTCACCCTTCCCTGTGCCGGCGGGCGGCGCCATGTCGCAGACAGCGCAGGCTGCGCCGCCGACGTTGTAGGAAACCACCAAAGACCGTTGGCCGCACACGCCTAACCAGGTCACTCGCCGACGGGGCCGGCGGGCGGCGACCACGGCCACGGCACGTCCCGGAAGGCCGCCTCGACGAGCAGGGCCTCGACGGCCCGCAGGAACTCCTCGGCCCGCTCCGGCGGCAGGTAGCGGGTGTCCACGGTCACGGACAGCTCGACCGCGCCGGGGGCGTCGACGACCTGGAGGCGGCAGCGCCAGCTGAACGTGTCCAGCTCCTCCACCCAGCGGAACGCGCTGCGCTCCGCCGCCGCCCGCAGCGTCGCCTCGTCCCAGCCGGCGGGGTCGGCGTCGGCGGCGGGCGGCAGCCGGATGTCGTTGAGGTAGCAGAACGGGGCCAGGGCGGTGTGGTAGTCGAGGCCCCGCGCGGCGAACGCGCGTTCCATCTCCCTGGGGTCGTAGTAGGCGTGCCGGTAGGCGTCCAGCGACGCCGCGCGGGCCCGGGTGAGCAGCTCGGCGAAGGCGGGCCGGTCGGCCAGGTCGATCCGGCAGAGGCCGATCTGGTTGAGCTTGCTGACCGCCCCGTCGTACCCGGGCTGGAAGCGGTTGTTGACCATCGTGAACACGCCGCCGCCGTCGCCGCCGCCGTCGGCGGCGAGCACGGCGGCCGTGGCCGCGAGCAGGACCGTGGCGTTGCTGACCCCGTGCCGGGCGGCGACGAGCCGGGCCGCGTGGCGCACGGCCGGCGAGACCAGCGAGCCCCGGCGGTAGCGGGGGGTCAGGCCGGGGCCGACCGGGTCGAACAGGCCCACGGTGAGGTCGGGGAAGTGCCGCGTCCAGTACGCCACCGCCCGGTCGCCGCGGCGGCGTTCGCCGTCGCCCTCCCGCTCGGCGATGTCGAGCGACTGCGGGCCCGCCGGGGTGGGCACCGCCCCCCGCAGCAGGAGCATCCGCAGGTCGCGCAGCACCGTCTCGGTGGCGTGGAAGTCGACGGTGGAGTGGCTGAAGACCAGCACGACCTGGCGTACCCGGCCGTCCACGGTGACCATCGCGGCCCGCATCGGCCACTCGGCGGCGTGGTCGAAGCGGGGGTCGCCCAGCCGCACGGCCAGCGCCGAGGCGGCGGCCCGGCCGTCGGGATCCGCCGGGGCGTCGGCCACCGGGTGCACCAGCACGGGCAGCCGGCCCGCCCCGGTGGCCGACTGGTACAGCTCGCCGTCGACCGAGCGGACCCGGGTGCGCAGCGACTCGTGCCGCCGCACCAGGGCCGCGACGGCCCGCACGGCCCGCGCGACGTCGACGTCGGCGCGCCGGGACACGGCCAGGGTGCGGCGCAGGTTGAGCACGCTGTGGCGCGGCGACTCGAACACCTCGACGGCCCGCCACATCGCCCGCTGGCCCCAGGTGAGCGGGCCGGTCGCGTCCCGGCCGCCGGTGAACTCCGCGTACGCCAGCTCCTCGCCGCCGGTGGCCGGGAGCACGGCGGGCGACGGCACCGGCGGCGGCGCCGGGGCGGGCGACGGCCAGGGCACCTCGGCGAACGCGGCCTCCACCAGCAACTCCTCCAACTCGCGCAGGAACACCTCGACCGTGTCGAGGGCGACGTGCCGGGTGTCGGCGCTCAGCGTGAGGCCCACCCCGCCCGGGGAGTCGACCACGTGGGTCAACAGGTGCCAGGAGGACCGGCTCAGCCCGGCCGTCCAGGAGAAGGCGCTGCGCGCCGCGACGGCCCGCAGCTCGCCGCGGGTCGCCTCCGGGGCGGGGGCCGGGCCGCCGGCGGGCAGCCGGACGTCGTTGAAATAGTAGTGGGGCAGGAATGCGGAGTCGTAATCGCGGCCGGCCGCGGCGAATGCGGCGCGCAGCGCGGCCGGATCGTAATAGGCGTGCCGCAGGCCGTTCAGCGACGCCTGCCACACGCGGGAGAGCACCTCCGGGAATGTCGGCCGGCCGGTCAGGTCCAGCACGCAGAATCCGATCTGGCCCAGATTGGCCACGGCATTCGCGTAACCGGCCGGGAACCGATTGTGCGCCATCGGGAAAACACCGCAGAGTTCCCGGCCGGAGCGGGCGGCGGCCAGGGCGCTCACGCCGGCGAGCAGCACCGCCGAGGTGCTGACCCGGTGCCGGGCGGCGATCATCCGGGACGCCACGTCGACGGCCGAGGAGACCAGCACGCCGCGCCGCAGCCGGGGGGTCAGCCCGGGGCCGCCGTCGGGCAGCGGCGCGGCCGGCAGCCGGTCGAACTCCCGCAGCCAGTACGCCACCGTCCGCGCGGAGCGCCGCCCGTCGGCGGTGTGCTGGAGGCGGGCCACGTCCGCCGACTGGGGGCCGGGCGGGGCGTCGAGGCGACCACGCAGCAGGAGCAGCCGCAGGTCCCGCAGCACCACCTCGGCGGCGTGGGCGTCCACCGTCGAGTGGCTGAACACCAGCACGACCTGGCGTACCCGGTCGTCCACGGTGACCACCGCGGCCCGCACCGGCCACTCCTGCGCGTGGTCGAACGCGACGTCGGCGAGCCGGTCGGCGACGTCCCGGGCGGCGGCTGCGCCGTCGTCCACGCCGGGCACGACCAGCACCGGCAGGTGGCCGCTCCCGGCCTCCTGCTGGCGTGGCTCGCCGTCGATCACGCGGACCCGGGTGCGCAGCGAGGCGTGCCGGCCCACCAGCGCGCCGAGCGCCCGGGCGGCGCGGTCGGCGTCCGCGCCGGCCCGGGCCGACACCGGCACGGTGCGGCGCAGGCTGAGGAAGCGGTGGTTGGAGCCGTAGCGGGCGTCCGCCCGCCACGTCACCTGCTGCGCCCAGGTCAGCGGGGCCGGCGGGGAGCCGACGCCACGAAACGGCGCGTGCAGCAGGGCCTCGGACGCCCACTCGGCGGGCACGACGGCATCGGCGAATCGCATTCCCGACCGTACGACGGGCGGTAGTGCGCCGGGTCGGTCGATCGGATTTTCCACAGTAGACCGATCAGACGACGCGATGCTCCGTTTGCAGCATGCAGACTACTGCTTCCGACCGACCCCGGCGTGTGAGAAGGCTTCCGCGTGACCAATGTTGACGTACCGACGCGGGCCGCGTACACCCCGCCGAAAACGACGTTCCACCGTTCTGCGGAGAAACCGTCGCTGTCATTCGGCCAGGAGCGGATCTGGTTCACCGAGCAGCTGACCCCCGGCACCGCCGCGTACCTCGTGTGGTCGACGACCCGGCTGCGCGGCCCCCTGGCGGTCGACCTGCTGCGCGCGGCCCTCGACGGCGTCGCCGCCCGGCACGACAGCCTGCGCATGCGGTTCGCCGAGAACGCCGACGGCGAGCCCGTCGTGCAGGTGCTGCCCGAGGTGCGGGTGCCCGTCACCGTCACCGACGCGCCGTCGCTGGCCGACGCCCGCGAGCTGGTCGCCGCCTCCGTGCGCACCCCGTTCGACCTCGGCGTCGCGCCCCTGCTGCGGGCGCTGGTGATCCGGCTCGCCGACGACGACCACGTCCTGCACCTGGCCATGCACCACATCGTCAGCGACGGCTGGTCGCTGGACCTGTTGCTGGGCGAGGTGGCGGCCGGCTACGCCGCGCTGCGCGACGGCGGGCCGCCGCCACCGACCCCCACCACGGGGTACGTCGACTACGCCGCCTGGCAGCGCGACCGCCTCGACGGGCCGTCGACCGGGGACGGGTTCGCGTACTGGACCGGCGCGCTGGCCGGGGTGCCCCCGCTGGAGCTGCCCACCGACCGGCCCCGCCCGGCCGTGCAGTCGTACGCGGGCGGCACGCACCGGTTCACCGTCGACGCCGACCTGACCGGCGCGCTGCGCCGGCTGGGCCGCGCGCACCGGGCCACCCTCTACATGACCCTGCTCACCGGCCTGCAGGCGGTGCTGTTCCGCTACAGCGGCCAGCGGGACTTCGCCATCGGCTCCCCCGTCGCCGGCCGGGTGGTGCCGGAGCTGGAGAACCTGATCGGCCTGTTCGTCAACACCCTGGCGCTGCGCGCCGACCTCTCCCCGACGGCCGGCGCCCCCGCCACCGGGGCGCGCGCCGACGCCCCGGCCGGCGATGCTCCCGCCGCTGGCGCTTCGGACGTCGAGCCGAGCTTCGCCGCCCTGCTGCGGCGCACCCGCGGCGCCGTCGTGCGCGCCCTGGCCCACCAGGAGATCCCCTTCGAGCGGCTGGTCCGGGAGCTGAACGTGCCCCGCGACGTCAGCCGCTCCCCGGTGTTCCAGGTGCTGTTCACGTTGCAGAACTACGCCCGCGGCGGCGGCCGGTGGCCGCAGGAGCTGCGCAGCGAGAGCCTCGGCGCGGACGCCGCCGCGGCCCGGTTCGACCTGTCGCTGTACGTCAGCGAGACCGCCGACGGGCTGCGCGGCATGTTCGTCTACAACAGCGACCTGTTCGACGCCGACACGGTCGCCCGGCTGGCCGCGAGCTTCGACGCCCTGCTGCGCGCGGCGGTCGCCGGGCCGGACCTGCCGGTGGTCGACCTGGACCTGCTCGGCGACGCCGGGCGCGACCGGGTGCTGGCGTTGGCCCGACCCGACGGCGACGACCCGGCGGCCGGCGGCGACCCGGCGGCCGGCGGCGACCCGGCGGCCGGCGGCGGGCCCGGGGTCACCGGCGCGGCGGCCACCCTCGCCGACCTGGTCGCCCCGCACGCCGCCGCGACCCCCGACGCGCCGGCCGTGGTGTGCGGCGCGGACGCGATCACCTACCGGGAGCTGGACCGGCGGGCCAACCGGCTGGCGCACTGGCTGCGCGGACGCGGGGTCGGCCCCGACGTCCTGGTCGGGGTGCTGCTGGAGCAGTCGGTGGAGCTGGCCGTGACGCTGCTGGGGGTGCTGCGGGCCGGCGGGGCGTACCTGCCGCTGGACCCGGAGCAGCCGCCGGCCCGGCTGGGCCTGATGCTCGCCGACGCCCGGCCCGCCGTGGTGCTGACCGCCGCCGGGCTGCGCGACCGGCTGCCGGCGGAGCCGACCGCCGCGCCCGGGGCCGGCGCGCACACCCCGGGCGTCACGGTGGCCTGCCTGGAACAGATCGCCGCCGAGGTCGCCGCCCGGCCCGCCACGCCGCCGCAGTCCGGCAGCGGCGGCGGCGACCTGGCCTACGTCATCTACACCTCCGGCTCCACCGGCACGCCGAAGGGGGTGGCCGTCGCGCACCGGCAGGTGCTGCGCTACCTCGACGGGGTGGCCGACCGGTTCGCCGTCGTCCCGGCCGCCCGGTACGCGCTGCTCCAGTCGATGTCCTTCGACTTCGCCGTCACGATCTTCTACCTGGCGCTGGCCACCGGCGGGACGGTGCACCTGGTGCAGCGCCGCTGCACCGGGGCCGACCTGGCCGCGCAGTTGCGCGCGCACCGCATCGACTACCTGAAGATCACCCCGTCGCACCTGGCGGCGCTGGCCGCCGACGCCGAGCCGGGCGACCTGCTGCCCGCCCGCGCGCTGATCCTCGGCGGCGAGGCGTCCGACCTGGAGCGGATCGCGCCGCTCGCCGCCGTCGGTGGGGCCCGGGTGTTCAACCACTACGGCCCCACCGAGGCCACGGTCGGCGTCGCCACCTACGAGGTGACCGCCGACGGTCCCGCCGCCGGCCCGGTGCCGACCGGCCGGCCGCTGCCGCGCGCCCGGGTGTACCTGCTCGACGAGCGGATGCGGCCGGTGCCGGTGGGGGTGCCCGGCGAGCTGTACCTGGGCGGGGACCGGCTGGCGCGCGGCTACCTCAACCGGCCCGGGCTGACCGCCGACCGGTTCGTGCCCGACCCGTACGGGCCACCGGGGGCGCGCCTGTACCGCACCGGCGACCTGGGCCGGTGGCGCGCCGACGGGCAGCTGATGTTCCTGGGCCGCCGCGACCACCAGGTGAAGATCCGCGGCTACCGGGTGGAACTCGGCGAGGTCGAGGCCGCCCTGCGCGACTGCCCCGGCGTGCACCAGGCGGCGGTGCTGCTGCGCGACGACCGCCTCGTCGCCTACCTGGAGCCGACGCCCGACGCGCCGGCCCTGGAGCCGGCGCGGCTGCGCCGCGCCCTGGCCGACCGGCTGCCCGAGCACATGGTGCCCGGCCGGTGGGTGGTGCTGGACCGGCTGCCGTTGCAGGAGCACGGCAAGGTCGACCGGCGGGCGCTGCCCGAGCCGACCGACGACGTTCCCGCCGGCGAGCGGGTGCCGCCGGCCGGGCCGGTGGAGACCCTGGTCGCCGGGATCTGGCAGGCCGTGCTCGGGGTGGCCGAGGTCGGCGCGACCGACGACTTCTTCGACCTCGGCGGGCACTCGCTGCTGGCCACGCAGGTGGTGGCCCGGCTGCGCCGGGAGCTGCCCGCCGTGGCCGGCGGCGCGACGGGCACGGTCAGCGTGATGGACCTGTTCCGGCACCGGACCGTCCGCGAGCTGGCCGCCCTGGCCGCCGGGGGCGACACCGGCCCGGCGGGGCTGCTGCACGAGCTGACCCCGCCGGTGGCCGCCGCCGACCTGGTCGCCACGCTCGTCTGCGTCCCCTACGGCGGCGGCAGCGCCGTGGTCTACCAGCCGCTGGCCGACGCGCTGCCCGCCGGGTACCGGCTGCTGTCGGTGGCCATGCCGGGCCACGACATCGGCCTCGCCGACGACCCCGCGCCCGTCGAGGAGGTCGCCGCCGGGGTCGCCGAGGAGATCCTGGCCCGGGTGACCGGCCCGGTGATCCTGTACGGGCACTGCGGCCCCGGCGGCGCCCTCGCCGTGGAGGTGGCCCGGCTGCTTCAGGCGCGGGGGCGTGACCTCGACGCCGTGTACCTCGGCGCGGTGTTCCCCTTCGGCCGCCCCGCCGGTGGGCTGCTCGGGCCGGTGCTGCGGCTGCGGCTGGCCGAGCGGATCCGCAGCGACCGGATCTACCGCACCTGGTTGCAGGCGCAGGGCACCGCGGTCGGCTCGCTCGCCCCGGACGAGGTGGCGTTCCTGATCCGGGCGATGCGCCACGACGCCCGGGTCTCCGAGGAGTACTTCACCGAGCTGATGCGCCAGCGGGTCACCCCGCTGCGCGCCCCGGTGATCTCGGTGGTCGGCGAACGGGACCGCAGCACCGACTACCACGCCGAGCGGTTCCGGGAGTGGCACTTCCTCAGCGACCGCACCGCTCTCGCCGTGGTCGACGAGGGCGGGCACTACTTCCTGAAGTACCGGGCCGCCGAGCTGGCCGAGATCGTCACCACCGTGCACCGCCAGGTCGACGCCCCGGCCCCGCCCCCGGCCACCGCACCGTCGGCGGCCGGCGCGCCGCGGGCCGGTTCGCGAGCCGGGGGCGCGGCGGACGTGCCCGCCGCACCGGCCGGGGCCGAGCCGGCGTGGCAGCTCGCCGGGATCTCCCGCCAGCCCGCCGGCCCGCCCGGCGCAGCGCAGCCGGCGGCCGGCGCGGCGCGCGCCCCGGAGCCGAGCATGCGCCGCTTCGGCCTGGTCGCCGCCGGTCAGGTGGTCTCCGGCATGGGCACCGCGCTGACCAACTTCGCGATCCCCCTGTGGATCTATCTGGAGACGGGGTCGCTGGCCCGGTTCGCCCTGTTCGCCGTGCTCGGTCTGCTGCCGGGCCTGCTGGTCGCGCCGCTGGCCGGCGCCGTGATCGACCGGGCCAGCCGGCGGCGGGTGCTGCTGGCCGCCGGCCTCGCCGCCGGGGGCGCGAACGCGGTGCTGGCCGCCCTGGTGCTGGCCGACCGGGCGCAGGTGTGGCACTTCTATCCGCTGGTCGCCTGGCTGTCGGTGGCGCTGGCGTTCCAACGCCTCGCGTTCGTCTCGGCGGTGCCGCAGCTCGTGCCCAAACGTTTCCTCGGCCACGCCAACGGCGTCACCCAGACCGCACTGGGGCTGACCCAGTTCACCGTCCCGCTGGTCGCCGTCGCCCTGCTCGACGCCGTCGGGCTGCGCGGCATCCTGCTCATCGACGTGGCGTCGTACGTGTTCGCGGTCGGGGTGCTGGCGCTCGTCCGGTTCCCCCGCACCCTGGCCCTGCACCGTCGCGAGGGCATCGGCGAGGAGATGGCCGCCGGCCTGCGGTACGCGCTGCGCCGCCGCGAGTTCCGCGCCATGCTGGCGTTCTTCGCCGCCCTGAACCTGTTCCTGTTCCCCGCGCTGTACCTGCTCTCCCCGCTGGTGCTCGGCTTCGCCGACCTGGACCAGGTGGCGCGGGTCGCGCTCACCGGCGGCGTCGGCGCGGCCGTCGGCGGCCTGGTGATGCTGGTCTGGGGCGGCCCGAGCCGCCGCCGGATGCGGGCGGTGCTGCTGGGCACCCTCGGCATCGCGGCGGCGGCCGTGCTGACCGGGCTGCGGCCCGACCCGCTGGTGGTCGGCGCGGGCGCGTTCGGCATGTACCTGGCGCTCGGCGTCGTCAACGGCGTCTACAACACGATCATCCAGACGAAGGTGCCGCCGCGCTTCCACGGCCGGGTGTTCGCGCTCAACCAGATGATCGCCTGGTCGACGATGCCGTTGGGGTGGGGGCTCGTCGCCCCGTTCGCGGCGCGGGTCGCCGAGCCGCTGCTGCTGCCCGGCGGCGCGCTGGCCGGCACCGTCGGCGCGGTCATCGGCGTCGGCCCCGGCCGGGGCCACGGCCTGCTCTACGTCGTGTTCGGGGTGTGCATCGCGCTGACCGCCCTCGTCGCGCTGGCCACGCCGGTGCTGGCCAGGTTCGACGACGAGGTGCCCGACGCGCCGCCGGACGACCTGGTCGGCATCGCCGAACGCGAGGCCCGCGCCGCCGCGCACCCGGCCCGCGCCGCCGCCGGCGCGGGGCAGCTCCAGGGCACGCCGGGCGGGTCGCGGTGACCGCGGCGACGGCCGCCCCGCCGGCCGCCCGGACCGTGCCGGAGCTGCTGGCCTGGCGCACCGCCCTGCACCCCGACCGGGTCGCCGTCGAGGTGGCCGGGGTGCGGGCGCTGACCTTCGCCGACTGGTCGGCCGGCGCGGCGGCCGTCGCCGCCGGCCTGCGCGGCCGGGGGGTGCGCCCCGGCGACCGGGTCGGCCTGGTGTTCGGCGCCCGCGACTGGACCGGGTTCGCGGTGGCGTACTGCGGGGTGCTGCGGGCCGGCGCGGTCGCGGCGCCGCTGTCGGACCGGCTCGCCGCCGGCCAGCTCGGCCACGCGCTGACCCACTGCGGGGCCGCCGCCGTCGTGCACGGCGACGCCACGGCCGCGCCGCCCGCCCCCGCCGGGCTGCCGGTGTGGCGGGCCGCCGACCTGGCCGCCGGGCCCGCCGACGAGACAGACCCGCCGACGGTACGCCCCGGCGACCTCGCGCAGATCCTCTACACCTCCGGCACCACCGGCCGCCCGAAGGGCGTCGCCGCCAGCCACGCCAACCTGACCGTGGGCGCGCCGACCCACCCGCGCCGGCTGGCGCTGGCCCACTCGGAGCGGTTCCTGCACGCGTTCGCCATCGGCACCAACGCCGGGCAGACGATGCTGTTCAACGCGCTGACCGCGAAGGCCGGGGCGCTCACCCTGCCCGCGTTCACGCCGGTCCGGTTCGCCCGGCTGGTCCAGACCCCGGGCACGGGGACGCTGTTCGTCGTGCCGTCGATGGCCATCGAGCTGCTCGACTCGGGGGCGCTGCGCGGCCGGGACTCCTCCGGCGTACACCTGATCGGGTCGACCGCGGCGGCGCTGCCGCCCGCCGTGGCGGCCCGGCTCGCCGCGGCCTTTCCCGAGGCCACCATCGTCAACTACTACACCTCCACCGAGGCGGCCCCCGCGCAGACCACGATGATCTGGGACCCGGCGCGCCGGGACGCGGTGGGTCGCCCGGTCGGCGGGCAGCTGCGCATCGCCGACGCCGACGGCAACCCGCTGCCGCCCGGCGTCACCGGCGACGTGTGGCTGCGCGCGCCGTACCCCCGCGCCTACTACCGCGACGACGACGCCAACCGGGCCACGTTCCGCGCCGGGTGGGTGCGGATGGGCGACGTCGGCCGCGTCGACGCCGACGGCTACCTCTATCTCACCGACCGGCACCAGGACGTCATCAAGTCCGGCGCGTTCAAGGTCTCCAGCCTGGAGGTGGAGGCGGCGCTGCACGAGCATCCCCTCGTCGCCGAGGCGGCCGTCGTCGGGGTGCCGCACCCGGTGCTCGGCTCGGCCGTCGCCGCCGCCGTGGTGGCCCGGCCGCACGCCGACGCCGCCGGGCTGACCCTGCCGGCGCTGCGCGCCTTCCTCGCCGACCGGCTCGCCGACTACCAGCTTCCCGCCCGGCTGCTGCTGCTCGCCGAGCTGCCCCGCAACGAGGGCGGCAAGGTGCTCAAGCGGCAGCTCGCCGGCCTGTTCGACAACTGATCCACCCCCGATGACGATCCATGGGAGAGAATGTGGGCACCGCCGAGGCGACATACGCGCAGCACGCCGTCTGGTTCACCGAGCAGGCCGGGGTCGCCGGCGCGGCGTACCACATGGCGCTCGGCGTCCGGTTCGCCGCTGACCTGGACCGTCGGGCCCTGGTCGAGGCGTGCGCCGCCGTGGCCGACCGGCACCCCGTGCTGGGCGCCCGGGTGGTCACCGACGCCGACGGCACGCCGGGGCTGGCCCCCGCCGCCGGGCGCGCCGCGGTGACCTTCGGCGAGTGGACCGACGCCCGGGTCGCCGAGGAGCTGGCCCGCCCGCACGACCTGCGGGTCGGCCCGCTGGCCCGGTTCGCGCTGCTGACCGCCGCCGACGGCCGGCACCTGCTGCTGGTCTGCGTCCACCACCTCGCCTTCGACGGGATGTCGAAGGACGTGCTGGCGCGCGACCTGGCCGACGCGTACGCCGCGGCGCTGGCCGGGCCGACGGCGCAGGCCACGCCCTACCCCGACGGGTACGCCGGGGACGCGGCTGCCGAGCGAAACCGGGTCGCCGTCGACCTGCCGGCCGCCCGCGAGTTCTGGGCGGCGCACCGGCCCGACGCCGCCGACGTGGTCCTGCCGGGCCTGCGCCGGGTGCCCACCGGCGCGGAGCCGGGCGTCGTCGTGGACGTGGCGCTACCCGCCGGCCTGGTCGACGGCGTGGGCCGGGCCGCCGACCGCCTCGGGGTGACCCGGTTCGAGCTGCTGCTCGCCGCCGTGCACGCCCTGCTGCACCGCTACGGCAACCGGGGCGTGCCCGTGGGCGTCACGCTCTCCACCCGCACGCCGGAGCAGGCCGACCGGGTCGGGTTGTTCGTCAACGAGCTGCCCGTCACCGCCGACGACCCCGCCGCCGCCACGTTCGCCGAGCACGCCCGCGCCGTGCGGGCCCGGCTGCGCGAGGTGTACCGGTTCCGGCACGTGCCGCTGGCCCACGCCGTGTCGGGGCTGCGCCCCGCGCCCGCGCTCACGGCGGTGTCGGTCGGCTACCGCCGCCGCGGCGACGACCCCGCGTTCGCCGGGGTGGCCTCCGCAGTGGAGTGGACGCTGTTCGGCGGCGCGGCCCGCAACGCGCTGCACGTGCAGGTCGTCGACGGCCCCACCGGCGTCAGCGTCGGCCTCCAGCACAGCCCGGCCGCCATCGACACCGACGCGGTCGAGCGCATCGGCGGCCACCTGCGCACGCTGCTCGCCGCCGCCGTGGCCGATCCGCGACGGCCGGTGGCCGACCTGCCGGTGCTGCCCGCCGACGAACTGGACCTGGTCACCCGGGCCGGCGTCGACACCGCGCGGGCGTACCCGGAGGTCACCGTGCCCGAGCTGTTCGCCGCCCGGGTCGCCGCCGACCCGGACGCGGTGGCGGTCGTCGACGGCGACGTCCGGCTCGGCTACGCCCAGCTCGACGCCGCCGCCGGCCGGCTCGCGGCGCTGCTGCGCGGGCGGGGCGTCGGCCGGGGTGCCCTGGTCGCGGTGGCGCTGGACCGGTCCTGGCGGACGGTGGTGACGATGCTGGCGGTGCTGCGCTGCGGGGCGGCGTACCTGCCCGTCGACCCGGGCCACCCGCCCGCGCGGCAGCGGCTCGTGCTCGCCGACGCCGCCCCGACGCTGCTGGTTGCCGCCGCCGCGCCCACCGGCCCGCCGGACGCCGGGCCCCACGCCGGGCCGCCGGTGCTCGCCCTCGACGGGGTCGACCTGCTCACCGGCGGACGCCCGGACCCCGACGCCGACGCCCCGACGGCCGCCGACTGCGCGTACGTGCTCTACACCTCCGGCTCGACCGGCCACCCCAAGGGCGTCGCGGTCGGCCACCGCGCGCTGACCAACCTGCTGCTGGGGCTGCGGGACCTGCTGGACGCCGGGCCCGCGCACCGCTGGCTGCACCTGACCTCGCCGTCGTTCGACATCTCCGCCGTGGAGGTGTTCCTGCCCCTGGTCACCGGCGGCCGGGTGGTGGTCGCCTCGGGGGTCAGCGCGCTCGACGGCGCGGCCGTGCTGCGGCTGGTCCGCGACGCCGGGGTCACCCACGCCCAGGCCACCCCGTCGGGCTGGCGGGTGCTGCTGGCGGCGGGCCTCGGCGCGGCCGAAGCCGCGGGCGCGACGGGGGCGACGGGGGCGGCCGGGTCGCTGGTGGCGATCGCCGGCGGGGAGGCCCTGCCGCTCGCCCTCGCCCGCGAGCTGCGGGCCCGCACGGCCCGGCTGGTCAACGGGTACGGCCCGACCGAGGCGACCATCTACGCCACCGCCGAGGACGTCCCCACCGACCCGGACACGGTGACCATCGGCCGGCCGCTGCCGAACGTCCGGGCGTACGTGCTGGACGCCGCGCTGCGGCCGACGCCCGTCGGGGTGCCCGGCGAGCTGTACCTGGCCGGGACGGGGCTCGCCGACGGCTACCGGGGGCGCGACGACCTGACCGCCGAGCGGTTCGTGCCGGACCCGTTCGGCGCGGCCGACGGCCGGCTGTACCGCACCGGGGACCGCTGCCGATGGCTGCCGGACGGCCGCCTCGACTTCCTCGGCCGCGCCGACGACCAGGTGAAGATCCGGGGGCACCGCCTCGAACTCGGCGAGGTCACCGCCCGCCTGCTGGAGCACCCGGGAGTGGCCGAGGCGACCGCGACGGTGCGCCGCGACGCCGACGGCGAGGTCCGCCTCGTCGCGTACGCGGTGCCCCGCGCCGGCGCGGTCGTCGGTGCGGTCGTCGGTGCGGTCGTCGACGCGGCGGAGCTGCGGCGGCACCTGGCGCTCAGCCTCCCGGCGGCGGTCCTGCCCACCGACTGGGTGCTGCTGGACCGGCTGCCCGTCGGCCCCACCGGCAAGGTCGACCGGGCCGCGCTGCCCGCACCAACGCACCGCGACGCCCCCGACGCGGCGGCACCGACCCCACCGGAGGGCGACGCCGACCCGGTGGTGGAGGCGCTGCGCGAGATCTGGCAGGACGTGCTGAAGATCCCCGACATCGGACTGCACGAGGACCTGTTCGACCTGGGCGGGCACTCGCTGACCATCACCCGGATCAGCGGGCGGATCCAGCAGCGGCTCGGCGTCGAGGTGCCGCTCGACGCGTTCTTCGACACCCCCACGATCGCGGAGATCGCCGAGATCGTCCGACAGTCCCGAGAGGAGCTCTGATGGGCGTCACCGACCCGCGTACGCGGATCGCCGCACTGGTCACCGAGGCCACCGGGGGCGAGGTGTCCGCCGTCGACGTGCTCGACGGCGGCTCGCTGGTCGCTCTGGGCGTCGACTCCCTCGGCCTGCTGCGCCTCGTCGACTCCCTCGAACTGGAGTACGGCGTCGAAGTGGACCTGACCGCGCCCGGTCAGCGGCTGGACACGGTCGACGACCTGGTGGCGATCGTGGCGCAGGGCTGACCGTCGGGTGGCGGTGGCGCCCCCCGGGCCGCGCCACCGCCACCCCCGGCGGCCGTCACCGCAGCCGGCGACGCCCGCTCAACCACTCCCGCGCGGGCCGGGTGTTGAGCGACCAGAGCACCCAGGCCAACAGACCCAGCCCGACGATCGTGATCGCGCCGAAGAGGCCGAGCGAGGCCGCGGCGAACAGCCCGGACAGCGCGTACGCCGGGTAGGCCGCCCACGGCCGTCGGGCCGCCAGGGTGCCGGCCACCAGCGCGCAGGCCGCCGCCATGACGGCGAAGAACACCGCGGCGCCGAGCGAGCCGTCCTCGACCAGCAGTCGGTGCACCGTCGCCAGGGCGAACAGCAGCGTCAGGACCGCGAAGACGAGCACGGTGACCCGCACGGGGCCGGGCATCGGCGGGGAACCCAGCAGGTCCCCGTACCCGCCCCCACGGAACGATCGAACGGCCATGGGATAACGATGACCGTCTACTTTTACGTCGTTTGAACACTGTCAGGAAGACGACAGGTCGGGGCGGGGGCCTAAGCTTCCCGCCATGGCGAAGTACCTCGACGTGCACCCGGACAACCCACAGCCCCGCACCATCGGCCAGGTGGCCGACCTCATCCGTCGGGACGGGCTGATCGCCTACCCCACGGATTCCTGCTTCGCCCTGGGCTGCCGGCTCGGCAACAAGGACGGCATGGACCGGATCCGGGAGATCCGTCACCTCGACAGCGGCCACCACTTCACCCTGGTGTGCCGCGACTTCGCGCAGCTCGGCCAGTTCGTGCACCTCGGCAACGCCGTCTTCCGGGCCGTCAAGGCGGCGACCCCGGGCAGCTACACCTTCATCCTGCCCGCCACGAAGGAGGTGCCGCGCCGGCTGCTGCACCCGAAGAAGAAGACCGTCGGCGTACGCATTCCCGCGCACACCGTCGCCCAGGCCCTGCTCACCGAACTGGGCGAGCCGCTGCTGTCGAGCACCCTGCTGCTGCCCGGCGACGACGAGCCGATGACCCAGGGCTGGGAGATCAAGGAACGCCTCGACCACGCCATCGACGCGGTCGTCGACTCCGGCGACTGCGGCACCGAGCCCACCACCGTGGTCGACTTCTCCGACGGAGAACCCGAGATCGTCCGCGTCGGCGCCGGAGACCCGTCCCGCTTCGCCTAACCCGACCCGCCGGGCGCCAACCTCCAGCTCCCGGTGATCAAGAGGTTTGCGTCAAAGTGGATCTCCAGCCTGACGCAAACCTCTTGATCACCGGAGATACCCCCGCCGTTCGGGGCCGGAAACGGTTCAGGGCCACCCCAACCGGGGTGGCCCTGAACGAAAGATGTCCGGCGGTGTCCTACTCTCCCACACCCTCCCGAGTGCAGTACCATCGGCGCTGGAGGGCTTAGCTTCCGGGTTCGGAATGTAACCGGGCGT
>NZ_JBIARA010000034.1:0-38462 GCF_042889525.1 Micromonospora sp. NPDC002575
GGGGGCCGGCCGGGTGTGGACCAACCCCAACTGGGTGTGTTTAAACGGGGGGGGGGGGGGGGCCCCCCCCCCCCCCCCCGGGGGGGGGGGGCCCGCCGCCCCCCCCCCACCCCGCCCCGGCGCCACCATCACCACACCTCAGAAAGGCAAGACAGACATGAGCGACAACCAGCACGGAATGAGCCGCCGCCGGATGCTCGGCGCCGTCGCCGGCGCGGCCGGCGCGGCGGCCATCGGCGGGGCGACCGGATTCGGCTCGTCGGCCAGCGCCGCCAACGGCGTCCTCGTCCCGCCCGGCAAGCGCGGCATCATCCTCTACTCCGTCCGGGACCGGATCAGCGCCGCCCCCGACGCCACAGGCGTCCCGTACGGCTTCGAGCGCGTGCTCGCCCGGCTCGCCAAGATCGGCTACAAGGAGATCGAGTTCGCCGGTTACACCCAGAGCACCTCCATCCTGGGCCGGCAGATCACCCCCGCCGAGATCCGCAAGATCCTCGACGACAACGGGCTGCGGGCCAACGGCGCGCACGCCTCGGTCCCGAGCACGCTCACCCCGACCACGCTCGCCGCGTTCGAGGCGCAGCTCGACATCGCCGCGACGCTCGGCATGAGCCACATCGGCACCGGCTCCGACCCGACCAACAGCAACTACAAGGCCGACTGGGACGCCGCCGCCGAGCGGTGGAACATCCTCGGCGAGATGGCCGCCTCGCGCGGTCTGAAGCTGTACACCCACAACCACGACGCGGCGTACAACTTCCTGCTCGACAGCGGCCCGCTGGACGACCTGGGCCGGCCGACCCGGTCCTCCGGCATCCGGAAGCTGGAGTACTTCTTCGCGCAGACCAACCCCGAGTGGGTCTTCTTCGAGATGGACATCTACTGGGCGCACGTGGCCCAGCACCGCTGGCACACCTACACCGACCCGGACGGCGTCGCCCGCACGGACATCTTCGACCCGCTGGCCACCGTCCAGGCCCGGACCATGCGCTTCCCGCTGTTCCACGCCAAGGACGGCAAGCGCAACCCCAACGTCACCAACGGGTACGAGTTCGCGCCGCTCGGCCAGGGCGACATCGACTACGGGGGCTTCTTCGCCAACATGGGCGCGAAGGGCTACCACAACCCGATGTGGGAGCAGGACAATGCGCCCGGCGGCACCGCCGACCCGGGCCGGTCGCTCCAGTACGCCGAGATCAGCTACAAGCACATGTCGGGCCTGCGCGGCTGAGCCGAGCCGACCCGAGGGGGCCGCGTCCGGGACGACCGGGCGCGGCCCCGCCCCGCGTCCGGGGTGACCTGGCACTCGTTGTCGACCTCGACGGGCGCTGCCGGGGGGACGACGGGGGAGGATTCCGGACGGAGGTGGTCACGACATGACGTACGACGGCCCGGAGAACGCCGACCAGGCCCGGCTGCTGCGGTTGCTCCGCGACGACGGCCCGCGCTCCCGGGTCGAGCTCGGCGACGCCGCGGGTCTGACCCGGGCGCGGCTCGTCGCGGAGGTCGACCGCCTCGTCGCCCTGGGCCTAGTGCAGACCGCCGGCCCGGCCGCGTCCCGCGGCGGTCGCCGCTCGTCGCTGCTGCGTATCGCCGGCGGGGTCCGCTTCGCCGGGGTCACGATCGGCCCCCGGGAGATCGACGTCGCGGTCACCGACGGCGAGCTGACCGTCCTGGCCCGGCGTCGCGAGCCCGTCGACGTCCGCCTCGGCCCGGAACCGACCATCGCCCGTACGCTCGAACTGATCGGCAAGGTCCGCGCGAATCTCGGCCTGGGCCGGCTGACCGGAATGGGGGTGGCCCTGCCCGCCCCGGTCGCGTTCCGCGAGGGCGCCCCGTTCTCCCCGCCGGCCCTGCCCGGCTGGCACGGGTACGGCGTCCGCGACGCGCTCGCCGCCCAGCTTGGCTGCCCGGTGCTGGTCGACAACGACGCCAACGTGATGGCGCTGGGCGAGCAGCACGCCGGCACCGGCCGCGCCTTCGACGACTTCCTCTACGTCAAGCTGGGCACCGCCATCGGCTGCGGCCTGGTGCTCGGCGGCGCGCTGCACCGGGGCGCCACCAGCGGCGCGGGCGGCATCGCGCACCTGCGGCAGGGCGACGACGGCCCGACCTGCGCCTGCGGCGAGACGGGCTGCCTGGAGGCGTACTGCTCGGACGAGGCCCTGGTCCGGGAGGCGCTCGCCGCGGTCGACGCCGGGCGGTCGCCGGCGCTCGCCGCCCGGTTGGCCGAGGCCGGCGCGCTCACCGTGGCGGACGTCGGTCGGGCGACGGTGGCCGGCGACGCCGCCGCGCAGGCGCTGGTCCGCGACGCGGCCCGGCGGCTCGGCCGCGTCCTGGTCGGGCTGGTCAACTTCGTCAACCCGGGCATCGTGATCATCGGCGGGACGGCCGTGGGCCTCGGGCCGACCATGCTCGCCGAGATCCGGTCGGTGGTCTACCGGCGATCGCCGCCGCTGGCCACCGGCAACCTGCCGATCGTGCTGTCCGACCTGGACGGCACCGCCGGGGTGGTGGGCGCGGCCCGCCTGGCCAGCGACGACGTCTACGCCGTGTCGTGACCGGCGGCTCCGCCCGGGCGGGGTGGGCGACGGCCCCGCCCGGCGGGCGAGGCGGCCCCCGGCCCCGGCGTGACCGGCGCGGCCGGCCGGACCCGGGCGGGTCCGGCCGGCGCGGGCGGCTCAGTCCTTGCTGCTGCTGAACATCAGTCCTTGTTGCTGCTGAGCCTCAGTCCTTGTTGCTGCTGAACGCCGCGTCGAAGGCCGCCGACGGGGCGTCGAAGGCGAGCCGCCGAACGAACTGGAGCGCCTCGGGCGCCCCGACGAGGCGGTCCATCCCGGCGTCCTCCCACTCGATGGAGATGGGACCGGAGTAGCCGATGGCGTTGAGCGCCCGGAAGCTGTCCTCCCACGGCACGTCGCCGTGGCCGGTGGAGACGAAGTCCCAGCCCCGGCGCAGGTCGGCCCAGGGCAGGTGGGACGCCAGCCGGCCGCGCCGCCCGTCGCCGGTGCGCACCTTCGCGTCCTTGCAGTCGACGTGGTAGATCCGGTCGGCGAAGTCGAAGATGAAGTTCACCGGGTCCAGCTCCTGCCACACGAAGTGCGACGGGTCCCAGTTCAGCCCGAACGCGGGCCGGTGGTCGATCGCCTCCAGGGTCCGCTTGGTGGTGTAGTAGTCGTAGGCGATCTCGCTGGGGTGGACCTCGTGGGCGAAGCGCACCCCCACCTCGTCGAAGACGTCGAGGATCGGGTTCCACCGGTCGGCGAAGTCCTGGTAGCCGCGCTCGATCATCTCCGGCGGCACCGGCGGGAACATCGCCAGGGTGTGCCAGATCGACGAGCCGGTGAACCCGACGACGGTGTCCACGCCCAGCTTCGCCGCCGCCCGCGCGGTGTCCTTGATCTCCTCGGCGGCCCGCTGGCGGACCCCCTCGGGCTCGCCGTCGCCCCAGATCCGGGCGGGCAGGATCCCCTGGTGCCGCTCGTCGATCGGGTGGTCGCAGACGGCCTGGCCGACCAGGTGGTTGGAGATCGTGAAGACCTTCAGGTTGTGCTTGGCCAGCGTCGCGAGCTTCCGTTCGACGTACGAGTCGTCGGCGAGGGCCTTGTCGACCTCGAAGTGGTCGCCCCAGCAGGCGATCTCCAGCCCGTCGTAGCCCCACTCGGAGGCGAGCCGGCAGACCTCGTCGAACGGAAGATCGGCCCACTGGCCGGTGAAGAGCGTGATGGGTCGCGCCATGAGTACTACTCCCCTGTGGTGGTAATGGGGATTCCGTGTGCGTGACCGGGGCGAGGGTGACCGGACGGGCCGGGCTGGTGCGCGGCGGCCGGGGTGGGGTGCCGGTGGGCGCGGAGCAGCGCCTGGGCCCAGCGGGTTGCGCCTCCCGCCGGGTCACCGGCAACCGCGTACGGTCGCCGCTGCTCACTCTATGACCGCCTGCGGCGGTTAGGAAGGGCCCCCTGTGCAACAGAATGCGTTAACAAGGGGCCCTTCCTTGCATCCGGCTAGGGCAGGGTCCACTTCTGGTTGGCCCCGCCGTGGCAGGACCACTGGTGCACGACCGCGCCGTCGGCGGAGCTGTTGCCGGAGACGTCCAGGCACTTGCCCGACTGGGTGTTGCGCAGGCTCCCGTCGGACTGCGCCGCCCACCGCTGGGCGCCGCCGCCGTTGCACGACCAGAGCTGCACCTTCGCCCCGTCGGCCGAGGAGCCGCCATTGACGTCCAGGCACTTGCCCAGCGACCGGATGGTGCTGTCCGTGCCCACCGTCCACTGCTGGCCGGCCGCGCCGTTGCAGGTGAACAGCTGGACCTGGGCGCCGTCGGCCGAGGAGCCGTTGCGCACGTCCAGGCACTTGCCGGCCAGCCCGACGATCCGGCCGGTGCGGGTCGTCGGCGGGTTGGTGCCGCCCAGCTCCTTGATCCGGATGTTGCGGAACGACACGTCGTCGCCGGTGCCGTGGTTCTGGATGCCGACGTAGCCGGCGAGCGAGCGGGCCGGGTCCGTGTTGGTGAAGTCGTTGATCTTCACGCCGTTGAGCAGGACCTGGAGCCGCTCCCCCTCGACCAGCAGCTCGTAGGTGTTCCACTCCCCCGGCGGGTTGAGCGCGGCGTCACGGGCGGCCAGGTCGGCGGACTTGACCCCGTAGATCGAGCCGGTGGTGCGGTCGTCGGAGTCGGTGGCGTCGATCTGCACCTCGTACCCGTTGGTCATCGCCGAGTTCGGGTCGCTGGAGGCGGGGAAGCCGACGAAGACGCCGGAGTTGTCGTCCCCGGGGATCCGCCAGTCCAGCTTGAGCGAGTAGTTGGTGAACTGCTTCGCGCTGTACCAGTACAGGCCGAGGCCGCCGGAGGAGCTGAGGGTGGCGTCGGTGTTGGTGAACCCGCCCGGCCCGGCCTGGCTCCACCCGGTCGTGGAGCCGTTGTAGAGGGCGGTGTAGCCGGTCTCGGGCCGGCAGTCGGCCTTCGTGCGGCCGGCCGCGTACCGGATGCCGCCGAGCAGGTGGGCGCGGAACGCCGCCTCGGAGTACGACGACTGGGTGTGGCCGCCGCCGGTGTAGAAGGACCGGCCGCCGCTGTAGGTCTTGCACCAGGCGTGCGGGTGGTCGCCGCCCATCGCCCCGCCGGAGTACGACGACTCGTCGAGGCTGGCCAGCACGTGCGCGGTGGAGCGGGCGTTGGTGCGGTAGTCGTACCACTCGTCGGTGCGCGTCCAGGTCGGGCCGAGGTGCGCGGTGGCGGCGTGCGCCCGGTCCTCCACCTTCACCCGGGCCTGCTGGATGGCCGGGTGGGAGGCGAACCACGCGCCGACGAGGTTGCCGTAGAACGGCCAGTTGTATTCGGTGTCGGCGGCGGCGTGCACGCCGACGTAGCCGCCGCCGGCCCCGATGTACGACTCGAACGCCGCCTGCTGGCTGTCGTTGAGCACGTCGCCGGTGGTGTTGAGGAAGATGACCGCCTCGAAGCGGGCCAGGTTGGCGGTGGTGAACTGGGCGGCGTCCTCGGTGGCGGTGACGGTGAAGCTGTTGGCCGCGCCGAGCTCGCGGATGGCCTGGGTGCCCACGGCGATGGAGTCGTGCCGGAACCCGGCGGTCCTGGAGAAGACCAGCACGTCGTACGGGGCGTCGGCGGCCGACGCCGGGGTGGCCGGGGTGGTGCAGGCGAGCACGGCCAGCGCGGCGGTGGCCGCGCCGAGGAGGGGACGGAGGAGTCTTCGCATGTCGTTCTCCTGGGTGTGGTGGCGGTGCGGTCCCCCGCCCGGGGCGGGGGACCGCAGGGAGACCGCAGAGGTGCCTAGGGCAGGGTCCACTTCTGGTTGGCCCCGCCGTTGCAGGTCCACAGGTGCACGACCGTGCCGTCGGCCGAGTTGTTGCCGGAGACGTCCAGACACTTGCCCGACGGGGTGTTGCGCAGCGAGCCGTCGGACTGCGCCGCCCACCGCTGGGCGTTGCCGCCGTTGCAGGACCAGAGCTGCACCTTCGTCCCGTCGGCCGAGGCGCCGCCGTTGACGTCCAGGCACTTGCCCAGCGACCGGATGGTGGCGTCGCTGCCCACCGTCCACTGCTGGCCGGCGGCCCCGTTGCAGGTGAACAGCTGCACCTGCGTGCCGTCGGCCGACGAGCCGTTGCGCACGTCCAGGCACTTGCCGGCCAACCCGACGATCCGCCCGGTGCCGGTCGGCGGCGGCACGGTGCCGGTGTTCAGGGTGAACGCGTCGACGTCGTACAGCGTCCCGGAGCCACCGGCAAAGGTGAGGTAGAGGGTGGTGGTGCCGGTCGGCGGGTTGGTGATCGCCCCGGTGACGGTGGTGAAGGTCTCCCACGACCCGGTCACCGGGACGGTCACCGAGCCGAGCACGGTGCCGGTCGGCGAGCCGGTGCGGACCTGGAGCGTGCCGCCCGCGCCGGCCGAGGAGACCCGGGCGGTGAACGAGGTGACGTTGGCGATCCGGTACGGCTCGAAGGCGATCCACTCCCCGTTCTGGATGTCGCCCACGGTCTTGCCGCCCTCGGCGGTGGTCTTGTCGTAGGTGCTGATGCCGGACGAGGTCTTGAAGTGCTCGGCCTGCCGGTGCCGGGGCTGCAGGATGTGCTGGGTGTGCGTGGTGAGGCCGCCGGCGTCGGTGTACTCGGCGTCGAAGACGGCGAAGATGTTCGCCGCGTCGTCGTGCTCGCCGTCGACGGGGATGGTGATGCTGCCGGAGCAGCCGTTCTGCGAGGCGATCTGGTGGCCGTGCTGGTCGTGGCCGAGCACGTAGGTCATCTTGACCTTGGCGCAGTCGATGTTGCCGTCCTCGGGATCGGTGACGGTGATGCTGAACGGCACGGTGTCACCGAAGGAGAACAGGCTGCCGTTGGCCGGCCCGGTGATGGCGACCGTCGGGGCGGTGTTGCCGACGTTGACCGTGACGCTGCTGGAGCCGGTCGCGCCCTGCGGGTCGCGCACGGTGAGCGTCGCGGTGTACGACCCGTCCGTGGTGTACGTCTTCGTCGGGTTGGCCGCCGTGGAGGTGGTGCCGTCGCCGAACGCCCACGAGTAGGTCAGCGCCCCGCCCTCCGGGTCGGCGGACCCGGCGGAGGAGAAGCTCACGGTCAGCGGGGCCGGCCCGGAGGTCCGGTCGGCGCTGGCGCGGGCGACTGGCGCCCGGTTGCCGACGCCGACGTAGTCGAAGCGGTACAGCGCCGAGTTGGCGTCGCCGTTGTAGTAGCCGGTGCCGTAGTCGAGCACGTAGTACGCCCCGTCGGGGCCGAACGCGGAGTCCATCACCTGCTTGCCGACCCACGGGAAGCTGTCGATGGTGCCAGGCGACCCGTCGGTGTTGAGGTGGATCGGCTTGATCCAGCCCCGGCCGAACTCGGTGGCGAAGAACTGCCCGTCGAAGGACTGCGGGAACTTCGTCGCCGAGGGGTTGTTGGCGTCGAACCGGTAGACCGGGCCGGCCGCCGGCGACTCGGAGCCGCTGCCGAACGCGGGCGGGCTGCCGGAGTCGCCGCCGTACTTGATCCAGGACGGCTTGGCCGGCGGGAGCGTGCTCAGGCCGGTGTTGCGGAACGAGTTGTTGGTGGGCCCGCCGGCGCAGTTGAACTTGGGGCCGGTGGAGTTGGTGGCGAAGTCCCACTCGTTGTACGTCTCGGCGGTGGTGTTGGTGCCGGTGCAGTACGGCCAGCCGTAGTTGCCGGGGCCGGTGACCCGGTTGAACTCGACCTGGCCGGCGGGCCCCCGGTTGGAGTTGGTGCTGCCGGCGTCCGGCCCGTAGTCGCCGACGTAGACGATGCCGGTGGCCTTGTCGACGCTGATCCGGAACGGGTTGCGGAAGCCCATCGCGTAGATCTCGGGGCGGGTCTTCGCGGTGCCGGGGGCGAAGAGGTTGCCGGCCGGGATCGAGTACGTGCCGTCGGGGTTCACCTTGATCCGCAGGAGCTTGCCGCGCAGGTCGTTGGTGTTGCCGGCGCTGCGCTGCGCGTCGTACGCGGGGTTGCGGTTGGTGCGCTCGTCCAGCGGCGAGTAGCCGGCGGAGTCGAACGGGTTGGAGTCGTCGCCGGTGGACAGGTAGAGGTTGCCGGCGGCGTCGAAGTCCATGTCGCTGCCGACGTGGCAGCAGATGCCCCGGTCGGTGCCGACGTCGAGGATGTCGACCTTGCTGGACATGTTGATGGTGAAGTCGGAGTTCAGGGTGAAGCGGGACAGCCGGTTGACGCCCTGCCAGGCGGACCAGTTGGTGCCGGTGGCGGGCGCGTCGCCGCCGGGGGTGGACAGCGGCGGCGCGTAGAAGAGGAAGATGTGGCGGTTGGTGGCGAAGTTCGGGTCGACCCCGAGGCTCTGCAGCCCGTCCTCGTCGTGGGTGTAGACGGGGATCGTGCCGATGACGCGGGTGGTGCCGGCGGCGTCGGTGCGCCGCACCGTGCCGTTGCGGGCGGTGTGCAGCACCGACCGGTCCGGCAGCACGGCCAGCGACATCGGCTCGCCCATCTCGGAGACGCCGCGGGCCAGCTCGACCTGCTGGAAGTCGCTGGCGTTGATGGTGTGCGCGGCGGCCGGCGTCGCCGAGGCGGTGACGGCGGTGGCCGCGGCGACCACCGTGAGCAGGGCGGCGCCCGCCGCCTGCCAGCGCCGGGCCGGGCCGTGGTGGCCGGCGGCGCGGCGGTGGTCACGAATTCTTCGGTACATGCGGGGGTGCCCTCTCTGGCCGGTGGTGGTGGGGCGCGTCGTCGCGCCGGATACCGCGACGGACGTCCCTTCGGCACGCCGGTGGACGTTCCTCGGCGGGCTGCGCTCGTCGGCAGGGACGAGACCGTCGGCACGCGGGGGACGGAGATGGCGGCCGGCAGCTCACGACGAGGGCACCGCGCCCACTGGAAACACCTCGTCGAACCGGTTCGCAGCACATTCACATTAATCGATCTGCGCGGATGTGTCGAGGATGTTTCGAAAATGTTCGGCTGGCCGCCGGCCCGCAGGAGGACCGCCGAGCACCGCCGGCCCGGCGGAGGGCGTCAGACCGTCCGGGTGATGGTCCGGGCGGCCAGCCCGGCGAGCGCCTCCCGGGCGGCGGGGGCGACCGGCGCGTCGGCCAGGGCCCGCAGGCCGGCCTTGGCCCGCATCCGGATCATCCGCTCGATCTCGTCCCGGGCGCCCGTGGCCTCGATGATGGCCCGCAGCTCGGCGGCGCCGTCGTCGTCCAGGTCGGCGTTGCCGAACAGCTCCCGCAGCCGGGCGCTCTGCGCCCGGTCCGCCGCCTGCCGGGCCAGCGCCATCATCACCGTCGGCTTGCCCTCCCGCAGGTCGTCCAGGACGGACTTGCCGGTGACCTGCGGGTCGCCGAAGACGCCCAGCACGTCGTCGCGCAGCTGGAAGGCGTCGCCGAGCGGGTCGCCGAACTCGGCCAGCGCCGCGCCCAGCTCCGGCGGGCCGCCGGCCAGGGCCGCGCCGATCTGCAACGGCCGGGTCACCGTGTACCGGGCGGCCTTGAGCCGGATCACGGTGAGCGCGCTGGCCACCGAGCCGTCGCCCACCCCGGAGACCAGGTCCAGGTACTCCCCCGCGATCACCTCGGTGCGCATCAGCGCGAACACCGCGTACCCGCGCAGCACCTCGTCGCGGCCCAGCCCGCACTCGTGGAACATCTGGTCCGCCCAGGCGGCGCAGAGGTCGCCGCAGAGCAGGGCGGTGTTGCGCCCGTACGCCTCCGGGTCGCCCCGCCACGCGGAGCGGGCGTGCAGGTCGGCGAAGATCCGGTGCACCGACGGCGCGCCCCGACGCCGGTCGCTGTGGTCGAGTATGTCGTCGTGGATCAGCGCGAAGGCGTGGAACAGCTCCAGCGCCGCCGAGGCGACCAGGATCGGGGTGCCGTCCCCGCCGTCGTCCTCCCCACCGGCGGCCCGCCAGCCCCAGTAGCAGAACTGCGGGCGCAGCCGCTTCCCGCCGGCCAGGACGAACCGGTGCAGGGCGGCGAAGATGCCCCGGGGCGCGCCGTCGGGCCAGTCGGGGGCCTGCCGGTCGAGGAAGGCGGCCAGCTCCGTGTCGACCCGGGTGCGCAGGCCGCTCGCGTCGCTGGGCGCGGCCGTCACCGTCATGTTGTTTCTCCCTGTTCGGTGGCGAGGCAGGTTCACCCGTGGTGGGTCAGCCCGGCCAGCTCCAGCAGCAGCGCCTTCACCTCGGTCGCCGCCACCGCGTCGCGGGCCGGGCCGGGGTCGGAGCAGAGCAGGACCGGGCCGTCGGCCGGGTCGGCCGGCAGCCGGCCGTGCGACCCGCGTACCGCCCGCGCGCCGGCGTCCAGCCCCACCACGCTCATCAGGTACCGCATACCCAACTTCTTGCGGGCCAGGGCGGTCGCGGCCCGGCGCTTCGCCGCGCCCGGGGCGGCCGGGTCGAAGAACAACTCGGCGGGGTCGTACCCCGGCTTGCGGTGGATCTCCACGAGCCGCGCGAAGTCGGGGGCGCGGGCGTCGTCGAGCCAGTAGTAGTACGTGAACCAGGAGTCCGGCTCGGCCACCAGCACCAGCTCGCCGCTACGCGGGTGGGCCAGGCCGTACGCGGCCTGCCCGTCGGCGTCGAGCACCTCGGCCACCCCGGGCAGCCCCGCGCAGAGCTTCGCCACCGCCGGCACGTCGGCCGGGTCGCGGACGTACACGTGGGCGATCTGGTGGTCGGCGACGGCGAACGCCCGGGACGTCCACGGGTCCAGGTACTCCATGCCGTCCTGGGTGTGTACCCGCAGCAGCCCCTCGGCGCGCAGCAGCCGGTTGACGTCCACCGGGCGGGCGACGTCGGTGATGCCGTACTCGGACAGGGCCACCACCGTGGCGCCCTTGGCGCGGGCGGCGTCGATCAGCGGCCCGAGCACCTTGTCCAGCTCCGCCGCCGCGGCGGCGGCCTGCGGCGAGGACGGCCCGAACCGTTGCAGGTCGTAGTCGAGGTGCGGGACGTAGACCAGGGTCAGGTCAGGGGCGTGGTCGGCCAGGATCTGCTCGGCCGCCCGGCAGATCCACGCCGACGACGGCAGCCCGGCCCCCGGCCCCCAGTACGTGAACAGCGGGAACGTGCCCAGCTTCGCGGTCAGCGCGTCGTGCAGCTCGGGCGGGTCGGTGTAGCAGTCCGGCTCCTTGCGGCCGTCGGCGTAGTAGACCGGGCGGGGGGTGACCGTCCAGTCCACGTCCGCGCCCATGGCGTACCACCAGCAGACGTTGGCCACCGTGTAGCCCGGCTCGACCTTCCGGGCGGCCTGCCACAGCTTCTCGCCGCCGACCAGGGCGTTGTGCTGCCGCCAGAGCAGCACCTCGCCGAGCTCCCGGAAGTACCAGCCGTTGCCGACGACGCCGTGCCCGGCCGGCGGCTCGCCGGTGAGGAACGTGGACTGCACCGAGCAGGTGACCGCCGGCAGCACCGTGCCCAGTCCGGCGGTGAAGCCGCCGTCGGCCACCGACCGCAGCCGGGGCATGTGGGCCAGCAGCCGCGGCGTCAGGCCCACCACGTCCAGCACCACCAGTCGCTTGCTCACCGCAGCACCCCCGTCCCTTGTGTGGTCAGGCCCACGGCGACCAGCTCGTCGCGGGCGAACGCCAGTTCGGCGGCGATCCCGGCGGCCAGCTCGGCCGCGTCGCGGGGCCGCCGCGCCTCCGGCAGCACCCCCCAGGTGTACGTCTCGACGTCGAGGTGGTCGCAGCCGGCGACCGGGCCGGCGAACAGCGCGGCCAGCGCGGCGCGCAGCACCGGCACGGTCGCGGTCAGCGGCGGCTCCGGCGGGGCGTGCAGCGGCACGTGGTAGTGCACCCGCCACGCGCCGGGCAGCCGGGCGGCCAGGGCCGCGTCGAGGTCGTCGGCGGCGAACGCCGGGTCGGCCGGGTCGGCGGCGTGGCCGCAGCCGGCCGCGCGGGTCTGGTGCAGAAAGCGCGGCTCCACCCACGGGCGCAGCGCCTCCACCGCCGCGGCCGGGGCCTCGATCGCGGCGGACACCTGCACCTTCACCACCGGCAGCCCGGCGGCGGCGAGCCGGCCCAGGGCGGCGGCCGGCTCCTCCCAGGCGCAGGCCAGGTGGGCCAGGTCCAGGCAGACGCCGAGCCGCGCCGGGTCGGCGCCGGCGAGCAGGGCGGCGGCCTGGCCGGTGGACTCCACCACGCAGCCCGGCTCCGGCTCGAAGCCGACCCTTACGACGCGGCCGGTGTCGCGCTCGATCCCGGCCAGCCCGGCGGCCAGCGCGTCGAGCCGCCGCCGCGCCGCGTCGGCCCGGTCGGCGTCCCACGGGACGCGCCAGGCCAGCGGCAGGGTGGACACCGAGCCCCGGGCCGCGTCGTCGGGCAGCAGGTCGGCCAGCACCCGGGCCAAATCCAGGGTGTACGCGAGCCGCTCGGGCGTCGTCCAGTCCGGGTGGTAGACGGCGTGCTTGACCACCGGGGCCTGGAACGCCGCGTACGGGAAGCCGTTGAGCGTCACCACCTCCAGCCCGCGCGCGGTCAGCTCGGCGCGCAGCCGGCCGCGCAGGCCCTCGTCGGCGGCGAGCGCGGCGGCCACCGGGGCGGCCAGCCACAGCCCCAGCCCGAGGCGGTCGGAGTCGAGGGCGCGGCGCACCGGCACGGCGTAGGTGTCCAGTTGGGCGAGGATGCCGGCGAGGTCCTCGGCGGGGTGCACGTTGGTGCAGTAGCCGAGGTGGACGGTCTCGCCGCCGCCGTGACGCAGCCGCATCAGCTGCCGCCGCGCAGGATCGAGTTGCCGGCGAACGTGCCGCCGGCCGGGGCCGCGCCGCCCGCCGCCGGCTGCCCGGCCGGCGCGTCGGCGTCGTCGACGCCGGTCAGGTCGAGCCGGCCGGACTGGGCGTAGAACTCGACCGGGTTGCGCCACAGCACCCGGTCGACGTCGTCGGCGGTGAACCCGGCCAGCAGCATCGCCTCGCCGGTGGCCCGGGTCAGCAGCGGGTCGGACCGGCCCCAGTCGGCGGCCGAGTTGACCAGCATCCGCTCGGTGCCGTACAGCCGCAGCAGCTCCACCATCCGTGGCGGCGACATCTTGGTGTCGGGGTAGATGGAGAAGCCCAGCCAGCAGCCGCTGTCGCGGACCAGGCCGGCGGTCACCTCGTTGAGGTGGTCGAGCACCACCCGGCCCGGCTCGATGCCGGACTCGGCGACCACGGCGAGGCTGCGCTCGACGCCCCGGGCCTTGTCCCGGTGCGGAGTGTGCACCATCGCCGGCAGGTCGTGGTCGACGGCCAGGGCGAGCTGGGCGGCGAACGCCTCGTCCTCGGCGGGCGTCATCGAGTCGTACCCGATCTCGCCGACCGCCACCACGCCGTCCTTCTCCAGGTAGCGGGGCAGCAGGTCGAGCACCGGCCGGCAGCGGGGGTCGTTGGCCTCCTTCGGGTTCAGCGCGATGGTGGCGTGGTGCCGGACGCCGAACTGTGAGGCCCGGAACGGCTCCCACCCGATGATCGAGTCGAAGTAGTCGGCGAAGCTGTCCGGGCTGGTGCGCGGCTGGCCCAGCCAGAACGCCGGCTCGACCACCGCCCGGACCCCGGCGGCGGCCATCCGCTCGTAGTCGTCGGTGGTGCGCGAGGTCATGTGGATGTGCGGGTCGAAGATGCGCATGGTCACGCCTTCCGGGCGTCGGACGGTACGGCGGGGTCCGCGACCGGGCTCGCGACCGAGCTCGCGACCGAGCTCGCGGCGGGGCTCCCGGCGGTGTTCGCGGCGGGGCTCGCGGTGGTGTTCGTGGCGGGGCTCGCGGTGGTGTTCGTGGCGGGGCTCGTGGTGGCGGTGAGCCGGTCGAGCAGGGCGGCGGCGTCGGCCGGCACCTCCCGGCCGGCGGCGCGCCGCTCGGCGGCGAACCCGCCCAGCATGGCGGCCAGCCCGGCGTCGGCGCGGGCGTCGAGGTCGTGCACCACGGCCAGCGGCACGCCGGTGAAGACGCACTTGAGCACGGCCTGCCGCCAGGCGTCCGCGTCGAGGTGCCGGGAGTACGGGCCGAGGGCGGCGGCGATCAGCCGGGTGTCGTTGGTGCGGATCGCGTCGTGCAGCAGCGGCTCGCACTCCGCGCCGATCGGCAGCAGCGGCAGGGCCCGCAGCACGGCCCGCTTCTCGGCGGCGTCGCCGTGCCGGTACACGTCGCCGGCGTGGCCGGCGTGGTCGGCGGGCAGCGCCGCCAGCAGCAGCGCCCGGGCCGCCTCGTCGGCCGTCCAGCCGGGGGCGTCGGGCAGCGGGCCCCGGCCGCAGCGGCGCGCGGCGGCGGCGAAGAACCGCGCGACCGTCGCCGGCTCGGCCGCGACGCGCTCGATCGCCGCGTCCAGCCACTCCGGGTCCGGTACGCCCCGCAGGGCGGCGCGTAGTCGTTCGGGTGTCATCCCGGTCTCCCTTCCGAGCTGGTGCGGACGGTGCTCAGCCGCCGCCGGGGTGGTCGGACGGTGTGCCGGGCCCGGCGGCGGCACGCTCGGCGGCGGCACGCAGGAAGTCGAGGGACCGGGCGGCCACCTGCGGGGCGGCGTGCGAGTGCCGGGGCAGCTCCACGGCGACCAGCCCGGCATAGCCGACCTCGGCGAGCGCGGCGAGCACCGGCGGGAAGTCGATCTCGCCGGTGCCGAACTCCAGGTGCTCGTGCACGCCCCGGCGCATGTCGTCGATCTGCACGTTGACCAGGTGCGCGCCGACGGACCGGACGCAGTCGGGCACGTCGACCGGCTCCAGGCAGCGGCAGTGTCCGATGTCGAGGGTAAGGCCGAACGCCGCCGGGCGGCCCAGGGCCTCGCGCAGCCGCCGCCAGCCGGCGATGTCCTCGACGAGCATCCCCGGCTCCGGCTCGAAGCCGAGCCGCACCCCGGCCACGTCGGCCGCCGCGCAGACGGTGGCGCAGCCGGCCACGAGCCGGTCCCAGGCGACGGCCGGCGCGACGTCGGCGGGGCGCACCCCGGCCCAGAAGGAGACCGCCTCGGCGCCCAGATCGGCGCCGACCGCGACGGCCCGGCGGAGGAACTCGACGCGGCGGGCCGGGTCGTCGTGCAGCAGGGTCGGCGCGTGCTTGTGCCACGGGTCGAGCAGGAACCGGGCCCCCGTCTCGACCACCACGGCGAGCCCGAGCGCGTCGAGCCGGCGGGCCACGGCGGCCGTGCGGCGGGCCAGGTCGGGGGCGAACGGGTCGAGGTGGTCGTGGTCGAGGGTGAGCGCCACGCCCCGGTAGCCGAGGTCGGCGATGACGGCGAGCGCGTCGTCGAGCCGGTGGTTGGCGAAGCCGTTCGTCCCGTAGCCGAACCGCAGCCCGGCGGGCCCGGCCGAAAGGGGGGCGCGACGGTCGGCCGGCGGGTCGGCGGTCATGTCGGGGACACCTTCCGGGCCAGCAGCCGGCCCAGCGGCGCGGCGGCGGCGACCGCCAGGCCGAGCAGCCCCGCGCCGGCCCGGGCGGTCAGCGCGCCCTGCAACGCGGGCAGCCCGGTGATGCCCGCGCCGACGGCGGCCCGGACCCGGCCGGCCGAACCGTCGGCGAGCACCCGGGCCTGCGCGCCGCCGTAGCGGGCGAGGTAGCCGGCGGCGAGGACCGCCGGTGCGGCGGCGGGCCGGGGACCCACGGCGGCGGCGGCCACGAGGGCGGTGCCGGCGAGGGTCGCGCCGGGCAGGGCCCGGTCGGTCCCGCCGACCTCCCGGCGGGACAGGGCGGTGACCGTCCAGGTGTGCGCGGCGACGGTGGCCGCCGCCGGCACGGCCCGGGACAGCCGGCCGCCGGTCGCGCCGAGCAGCACGTCCAGCCCCCGGCAGGCCGCCATCACGACGGGGCCGGCGGCGGTGTTCTTGGCCGCCAGGTCGTACGCCCAGACGGCGGTGGCCAGGGGGACGGCGACGGCGGCGGCGCGCCGGCCGCCCGCCGCGGCGGCCAGGGCCACCCCGGCGGCGGTCAGGCCGGCGGCGAGGCCGAGCGCGGCGGGCGGGCTGACCCGGCCGCTGGGGATGGGCCGTTCCGGGCGCTCGACCGCGTCGAGCCGCCGGTCGGCCCAGTCGTTGGCGGCCATCCCGGCCCAGTACAGCAGCACCGACGCGGCGGCCAGGCCGGGCGTACGCCGCCCGAGCGCGCCGGCCGCCGCCGCGCCGGCCAGGACGTCGCCCGGCACGGAGAGCCCGGCCGGGGCGCGGACCAGCTCGGCCAGGTCGGCGAGGGTGCTCACGCGGCACCGCCGGCCGGCGGTGTGCCGGCCAGGGCGTGCAGGTCGGCGGCGAACGCGGCCAGCCGGGCCCACTGCTCGGCCAGCGCGTGGCTGGGGGCGCGATCGGCGTCGGGCGCGGAGCCGGTGGAGCCGACGACGCCCGGGTCGGCCGGGCCGAGCGGGTCCTTGAAGAAGAACGCGAGGTCGGTCAGGGGCCCGTGCCGGCCGGCGGCGTGCGCGGCGGCGGCGATCCGGGCCAGGTCGAGCACGAGCGGGGCGGCCAGCGCGGAGTCGCAGCCGTGCCAGGTGAACTCCAGCCGCATGCCGGTGCCGAGGAAGCCGGCGAAGGTGATCAGATCCCAGGCGGTCTTGAAGTCGCCCAGCTCCTCGACGTAGTCGATGCGGGTGTCGCCCTGCGGGACGTACCCGAGGATCTCGCCGAGGACGCGCTGCTTGCTGGCGACCTTGGCGGCGTTGGCGTCCGGCTGGGCCAGGGTCGCGCCGTCGCCGCCGCCGAGCAGGTTCGTGCCGGACCAGGAGCGCACCGCGAGGTGCCGCATCGCGAACATCGGGGCGAGCACCGACTTGAGCAGGGTCTCCCCGGTCTTGCCGTCGTGCCCCGCGTACGGCACGGCGTGCCGGGCGGCCAGCGCCGCGAGGGCCGGCAGCCGGGCCCCGGTCGACGGGGTGAAGTCCACGTAGGGGCAGCCGGCGGCGAACGCCGCGTACGCGTACAGCGAGCTGGGCGGCAGCACCTCCTCGCCGGTGGCGAGCGCGGCGGCCAGGGCGTCCGGGTCGGCGTGCGCGGGGTGCGGGCGGGCGGCCGGCTCGGTCGCCGAGACGTTGACCACCACCACCCGGTCCAGCCGGTGCCGCTCGCGGAACGCGGTGAGGTCGGCGACGACGGCGGCGGCCCGGTCGGCCTGGGTCCCGCCGACCGGGGCGGGGCGCACGTCGTCGTCGACGGCGGACAGTTCCTCGCCGAGGGCGGCGACCAGCCGGGCCGGGACCACCCCGGCGTCGGCCAGGGCCTCGGCCCGCTTGGCCAGCGGCGTGGCCGCCACGTCGTGACCGCCGAACACGAGGTCGGCGAACGAGGGCCACGCGGGGCCCCGCAGCTCGGACAGCTCGGTGACGCAGCCGGTCGGGCCGGTGAGCCCGGCCCGCAGGGCGAGCGCCCCGACGATGCTGGTGGTCGCGACCGAGCCGCGCGCCCCCACCAGCCAGACACCCGTACGCATGGTGCTCCTTCCGCCAGTGGCCCCAGCATAGATCAACATCGATTTATACGCCCCGCCCGGCCGCCCGACCCGACTCCCCCACGTCCGGCGCCGAAAGCGGCGACAACGGTGCCGGGTAGGTTCGCCGGATCGGGCGGCGGACGAGGCTGGCAGGCAGGGCCGGTCGGCGTCCCGTCCCTGTCTCCCCCGCAGTGCGTGGTGCTCGGCCCTCCGGCGCGACCGGGGAATCCCGGTCCGGCCGCGCCGGAGGTGCCGTCGTGCTGTCGTGCGCGCCGGGCGGATGCCCGCCGTCGCACGCCCTCCGGAGCCGACCTCGTCCCCGCCGCGGGGCGCAACCGCGGCGGGTCCCTCGCCGGCCGGTCCGGAAAGCCTCTGGTCGGGCGGTGCGGCACGCAGGCCGCACCGCCGTCCGGTCAGGCGGCGACCGCCTCCAACGTCGGCTCCACGTCGGCCCAGGTGGAGCCCAGCTCCGCCGAGCGGGTCACCGCGTCCAGCACGAGCTGGACCTGCAACCCGTCGACGAACGACGGGGCGGGGTCGACGCCGGCGGCGATCGCCTCCACGAGGTCGCGCGCCTGGTGGGTGAAGCTGTGCTCGTAGCCGATGATGTGGCCCGGCGGCCACCACGCCGACATGTACGGGTGCTCGGCCTCGGTCACCAGGATGCGGGTGAAGCCCTGCTCGGCGGCGGGTCGCGTCGCGTCGTAGAACTCCAGCTCGTTGAGGCGTTCCAGGTCGAAGACCAGGGTGCCCAGCGAGCCGTTGATCTCCACCCGCAGCGCGTTCTTGCGGCCGGTGGCGAACCGGCTCGCCTCGTACGTGGCCAGTGCGCCGTCGGAGAGCCGGGCCACGAAGACCGCCGCGTCGTCCACGGTGACCGGTCCCATGTCCGGGCCCTGCCCGCCGGCCGCGCCGTTGCCGGCGGCCTGCGCGGCCAGGCCGCTGTACTCCGCCGGCAACGGACGCTGCTTGACGAACGTCTCGGTGATCGCGCTGACCCCGGTGATCCGCTGGCCCGTGACGTACTGGGTCATGTCGATGATGTGCGCACCGATGTCACCCAGCGCGCCGGAGCCCGCCTTGTCCCTCTGCAACCGCCAGACCAGCGGGAACTGCGGGTCGACGATCCAGTCCTGGAGGTACGCCGCCCGGACGTGGCGGATGGTGCCCAGCTTTCCCTCGGCGACCATCTGACGCATCAGGGTGACCGCCGGGACCCGGCGGTAGGTGAAGCCGCACATGGACCGGACCCCCGCCGCCTGCGCGGCGACCGCCGCGGCGGCCATCTCGCGGGCCTCGGCGACCGTGTTGGCCAACGGCTTCTCGCAGAGCACGTGCTTGCCGGCGGCCAGCGCGGCCAGCGCGATCTCGGCGTGGCTGTCCCCCGGTGTGCAGATGTCGACCACGTCGATCTCGTCGGACTCGACGAGGCGACGCCAATCCGTGGTGTGCGCCTCCCAGCCGAGCCGGTCGGCGGCCTCGGCCACCTTTCCGGTGTCCCGGCCGCAGACCAGCGCCATCCGCACCTGCGCCGGCAGGTCGTACACCCGGTTCACGGTGCGCCATGCCTGTGAGTGCGCGGCGCCCATGAACGCGTAGCCGACCATACCGACCCGCAGTTGACTGTGGTGAGTGGACAAGGTGGGTCTCCCCCCGTGTGTCAGAACCCGAGCTTGAGGTAGTTGCTCGCGTTCTCCTTGGTGATCGTCTCCGAAGCCAGCACGATCTCCTTGGGCACCTGGAGCTCCACCAGGTCGGACATGCCCTTGCCCTGGCCGATGAGCCGGGCGAGCGAGATCGCGGAGGACGCCATCGACGGGCTGTAGGTGACGGTGGCCTTCAGGACCGTGTTGTCGGCCTGGATGTCCTCCATCGCCTTCTTCGAGCCGGCGCCGCCGACCATGATGAATTCCTTGCGGTTGGCCTGGTTGACGGCGGCGAGCACACCGATGCCCTGGTCGTCGTCGTGGTTCCAGACCGCGTCGATCTTCGGCAGCGCCTGGAACAGGCCGGTGGCGGCCTGCTGGCCGGAGTCCGCCGTGAACTCCGCCGGACGCCGGTTGGCCACCTTGAAGCCGCTCGCGGCGAGCGTGTCCGCGAAGCCCTTCGAGCGCTCCTGGGTCAGCTCCAGCGAGTCGATGCCGGGGATCTCGCCGATGATCGGGTTGCTGACGCCCTTGGCCTTGAGCTGGTCGATGATGAAGGTCGCCGCGGCCACCCCCATGCCGTAGTTGTCGCCCTTGATCTGGAGGCGGTAGGCCCGGGCGTCCGGGAAGGCCCGGTCCAGGTTGACCACCGGGATGCCGGCCTTCATGGCCTCCAGGCCGAAGGCGTTGAGCTCCTTGCCGTCGTGCGGCAGCAGCACGATGACGTCCGGCTTCTGGGCGACCAGGGTGGACAGCGCCGCCCGCTGGGCCGCCGCGTCCGCGCCGGCCTCGACCGACGTGAGCTTCACGTCGGAGTACGCGCCGGCCTGCGCCTTGGCGTTGTTGGTGATGGCGGCGATCCAGCCGTGGTCGGCGGCCGGGGCGGAGAAGCCGATGGTCACCTGCTTGCCGGGGGCGCTGTTGCCGCCGGAGGCGGCCTCGGCCACCTTGGTCTGCGCCGCGGTGGGCGCCGCCTCGTTGCTGGTGCACGCGGTGAGCAGCGCGCCCGCGCCGAGCGCGGCCCCGCCGAACAGCAGCCGCCGACGGGACAGGTCCCGACTGTGCTGGGTCATGACGACCTCCTGGAAGAGGGTGGTGGGCGAAGAAGGGTGTGGTGCGCCGAGCCACCGTCGGTGCGACGGTCGCCGGATGTGCTGAGCGGTGTGGTGCCTCGGGTGGATCAGGTGGTGGTGGGGCGGTTGCGGCCGAGGAACTGGGTGAAGCTGCGGAACTGGAACTGCTGGATCAGGACGGCGGCCACGATGATCCCGCCCTTGACCATGTTCTGGGCCTCGGTGGAGAGGCCGTTGATGGCGAAGAGGTTGGTGATGGTGGAGAAGATGATCACCCCGAGCAGGGAGCCGACGATCGTCCCCCGCCCGCCGCTGAGCAGCGTGCCGCCGATGATCGCGGCGGCGATCGCGTCCAGCTCGTAGAGGTTCGCCATCGCCGCCTGGGCGGAGTTGGCCTGCGCGGTCAGCATGATCGCGGCGATGCCGCAGCAGAGGCCGGAGAGCGCGTAGAGCAGCACGGTGTGCCGCCGCACGTTGATGCCGGCGAGCCGGGCCGCCTCCGGGTTGCCGCCGACGGCGACGGTGCGCCGGCCGAACGTCGTCCGGTTGAGCAGCACCCAGCCGGCGACCACCACGGCGGCGAGGATGTAGACCAGCAGGGGGATGCCGAGCGGGCTGGTGCTGGCGATCCCGTTGATCACGCTGTTGCTCGACACCTGGGTCTGCTTGTCGGAGATCTCCGCCGCCAGGCCCCGGGCGGCCACCATCATGGCCAGGGTGGCGATGAACGGCACCAGCTTCCCGTACGAGACGAGCAGGCCGTTGACCAGGCCGACGCCGATACCGACGGCGAGCGCCGTGAAGATCATGCCGCCCGCGCCGTAGCTCTGGGTGGCCAGCGTGGTCGCCCATACCCCGGCCAGCGCCACGATCGCGCCGACCGACAGGTCGATCCCGCCGCCGATGATCACGAACGTCATGCCGACGGTGACCACGCCGACCACGGACGCGAGCTTGAGGATGGTGAGGATGTTGTCCCACACCCAGCTCGAGTTGCCGTACAGGTCTGGGCGGGTCGCGATGCCGATCACGACCAGCACGACGAGGACGCCGATCAGGCCGAGGTTGCGCCGGGCGCCCTCACCGTTGTCGCCGCGCCAGAAGGAGAGCCGGCCGGCTGCGGCGGCGCCGTGACCGGGGGTCTTGGCGACCGCCGCCGTCGCGGCGGGATCCACGGGCGGAGACTGGGCCGGCAGCTGCGCCGGCCGCTCCGGTGTGGCGGTGGGTGTGCTATCGGTCATGCTGGTGCGCCTTCCATCAGCGACCCCGCCATGACGAGGTCGAGCACCGTGTCTTCGTCCAGTTCGCCGGCGGGCGCCTCACGCACCATCCGGCCCTCGCGCATCACCAGCACCCGATCGGCCAGGCCGAGCACCTCGGGCACCTCGCTGGAGACCAGCAGCACCCCGACGCCCTGGGCGGCCAGCCCCCGGATCACCTGGTACAGCTCCGCCCGGGCGCCCACGTCGACGCCCCGGGTGGGCTCGTCGAGCAGCAGCAGCTTCGTGCCGCCGAGCAGCCAGCGCCCGACCACGACCTTCTGCTGGTTGCCGCCGGAGAGGGTGCGCACCGGCCGGCGCACGTCGCGGGGACGCAGCTCCAGGGAGTCGGCGACCCCCTCCGCCTCGGCCCGCTCCCGCCCGGCGTCGGTGAAGCCGAGGCGGGCGAACCGGCCGAACGTGGCCAGCGTGACGTTGCGGAAGATCGGCTCGCCGAGCAGCAGCGCCTGGCTCTTGCGCTCCTCGGGGGCCATTCCCATGCCGGCCCGCACCGCCGCGCCGACACTGCCCGGGCGCAGCGCGCGCCCGCCCATCCGGACCGTGCCGGCGTCCGCGCGGCGGGCGCCGTAGATGGTCTCCATCAGCTCGGAGCGGCCGGAGCCGACCAGCCCCGCGATGCCGACGATCTCGCCGGCCCGCACGCGCAGCGACACGTCGGCGAACTCCCCGGCCCGGGTCAGCCCGTCGACCTGGAGCAGCTCCGCGCCGGCGTCGGTGTCGGCGGGGCGGTCCGGGAAGACGTACTCGATGGTGCGGCCCGTCATCTTCGCGACCAGCTCGCTGGTCGGGGTGTCGCGCGCCGGCAGGTTCGCCGCCGTGGTCCGGCCGTCCTTGAGCACGGTCACCCGGTCGCCGATCTCGCGGATCTCCTCCATGCGGTGGGAGATGTAGATGACGGCGATGCCCTGCGCGGTCAACTCACGGATGATCCGGAACAGGTTGCCCACCTCGTCGTGGGCCAGCACCGCGCTCGGCTCGTCCATGATGATCAGTCGGGCCTCGTGGGAGAGCGCCCGGGCCATGCTGACGATCTGCTTGCCGGCCGCCGGCAGCGCCCGCACCATCCGCCCCGGCGGGATCTCGCCGTGGCCGAGCCGGCCCAGGATCTCCCGGGTCCGGCGGGCCATGTGGCCGCGGCGGACGAATCCGCCCCGGCGCGGCTCGTGGCCGAGGAACGCGTTCTCGGCGACCGACAGGTCGTCGACCAGGTCGAGCTCCTGGTAGATCGTGGCGATGCCGGCGCGCATGGCGGCCTGCGGGTTGGCGAACTCGACCGGCTGGCCCCGCCACTGCACCTGGCCCGAGTCGGGGCGGTGCACCCCGGCGAGGACCTTGATCAGGGTGGACTTGCCCGCGCCGTTCTGGCCGAGCAGGCAGTGCACCTCGCCGGCCCGCACCTCGAGCTGCACCCCGCCCAGCGCCCGTACGCCGGGGAAGGTCTTCACCACGTCGGTCAGCCGCAGCACCACCTCGCCCGCGACGGTGTCGGCGGGGGCCTCGACCAGCGGGGCCGCGTTGTTGTTGTCCTGGCTCATGACGCCTCCCCGAAGGCCACATCGCTGGCGAGCACGGCGGCGCCGGCCACCCCGGCTCGCGGGCCCAGCTCGGACAGGACCACCGGCAGGTTGCCGGTGGCCAGCGGCAGCGACCGGCGGTAGACCACACTGCGGATCTCGGCGAGCAGGATGTGGCCGAGCTTGGCCAGCCCGCCGCCGATCACGATCATCGACGGGTTGGTGAAGCTGACCAGGCCGGCCAGCACGCCGCCGACCCGCCGGCCGCCGTCGCGGATGAGCTGGATGCAGACCACGTCCCCCTCGACGGCGCCCTCGGCGACGTCCTCGGCCGTGACGAAGCCCCGGGTGGACAGCCGCTCGGCCAGGGCCGGCGAGGAGCCGTTGCGCGCGGCGGCGTTCGCGTCCCGGGCCAGGGCGGCGCCGCTGAACAGCGCCTCCAGGCAACCGGCGTTGCCGCAGGAGCACACCGGACCGTGCGTGTCGACCTGGATGTGGCCGATGTCCCCGGCGCAGCCGTCGGTGCCCCGGTAGACCTCGCCGCTGAGGTAGATCCCGCACCCGATGCCGGTGCCGATCTTGACGAACAGGAAGTCGTCCACCGAGTGGGCGACCCCGCCGTGCCGCTCGCCGATCGCCATGATGTTGACGTCGTTGTCGACCACCGCGGGGCAGCCGTGCTCGCGGGTCAGCAGCTCGCGGACCGGGAACCGGTCCCAGCCCGGCATGATCGGCGGCGAGACCGGCACGCCGTCGCGGAAGCTCACGGGCCCGGGGACGCCGATGCCCACGGCGTGCAGCCGCTCGTACGCCCCGTCGACCCGGAACTTGTGCAGCAGCTCGTTGACCCGCTGGAGGGTCACCTTCGGACCGTTGCGGATGTCGGCCGGCTCCGCGTACGCGACGACCGGCTCCAGCCGGCCGTTGACCACCTCGACGTCGATCGAACTCGCCCCGAGATCGACCGCCGCGAAGCGCAGCTGCGGGTTGAGCTCGACCAGGGTCGACCGGCGTCCGCCCCGCGACGCCGCGAGGCCGGCCTCGGCGACGTAGCCGAGGTCCACCAGCCGCTCCAGCTCGGCGAGCAGCCGGGGACGCGGCATCTCCAGCCGGTCGCCCAGCTCCGCCCGGGAGACGGCTCCCTCGTCGCGGAGCAATCGCAACAGCCGCAGGTGCAGGGGCTCCACCGTTCGCACCGGCAACTCACCTCCGCCTCGGAGTCGTTCACATCGACGAAATCGCGACGTGTTGTGTGCGACACAGTAGAAGTGTTCTGCGGCCGCTGTCCAGAGCTTCGGCCGATCTGACCAGAACTTTCGTCCGTTCGAACAAAAGCAAGTAGTTGATCTGGGAAAGTCGAGGGTGGCGCGGTCAGCGCCGGGCCTTCCCGCCCGGCCGCCGACGGACGGCGATCCGCCACCACCCCTCCTCACCGTGGGTGAGCATCGGCCCGCGCCGGTGGGATCGCGCGGGGCCTCACGCTGCGTGTCGACCTGCCGATCCGGCCAACGAACCCGCGCCCCCTTTGCTCTGCACCCACGGGCGCAGCACCCGGCTGAGCAGCGACGATGCGATGTCGCGGAGGACGCACCTGCCGGTGTCAGCTCACGCTGAGCACCCGCCGCGTCCGTGGGTGCAGAGCAAAGGGCCGGAAACGACGTGGTGGGCGCCGGGCGAAAGAGTAGCGCTGCGTCACGCGCCGGGCGAGCGCCGCCGACCTCGTCGGCGGGCCCTAGAGGTCGGCGGGGGCCGCGGCGGCGCGGGCCGCGGCGACCAGGCGATCGGTCTCGGCGACCACCGCCTCGTCGTCGCCGGGGGTGCCCGGGTCGTAGCGCACCGTCCAGGCCAGACCGTCCACCCCCGGCACGCGGCGGGCGGCGATCCGGCCGGCACCGCCGGGCACCGGGTGGTGCTGGGTGTACGCCACCGAACGGGTCACCCGCGCCCGCACCTGGTGCGGCAGCTCGCCCGGTTCGAGCAGCAGGTACGTCTCGGCGGGGCCGTCGGCCACCAGCACGTACCCGGAGCGCTCGGCGACCCGCTCAGCCGGGGTGACGGTCAGCTCCCGCCCCGACCAGACGGCCTTGAGGACGTCGTGCCAGCCCAGCCGGGCGTCCCGCCCCGGCAGCCAGAGCCCCAGGTTGGTGGCGACCAGCACGCCACCGCCACCGCCCTCGGCACCGGCCGCGCCCGGGCCGGCGGCGGCCCAGGCCAGCACCCGCTCGCCGTCGGTCAGCGGCGGACGGGCCGCCGGGGGCAGCTTCGGCTTGCGGCGCAACAGCCCCATCACAGCCCTCCCGCGGCCTGCTCGCGCAGCGCCCGCGCGTGCTGCTCCAACGACAGCAGCTCACCGAACAGCGCGAAGTACTCGTCCTTGTTGCTGACCGGGTTGATCCGCTGGATCTTCGACTTGAGGTCCCGGATCCGGCCGGTCACCGAGCCCCACTGCAACCGCGCGATGGTCACCGAGACGTACCGGGGATCGGGCTCCCCGTCGATGCGCAGCGGCTCCACCGCCAGCTCGCCCACCAGCGCCTGGGCGGCGAGGTCGCCGCAGGCGTCGCGGACCGCCTCGACCCAGACCGCGCCCTGCGTGGCGGCGGCGGCGCCGCCGGCCGCCGCGATCGCCTCCCGCACGGCCACGTGCACCGGGTGCTGGTATTCCGACGCCTCGACCGCGTCGAACATCGGCCCGGCCAGCACCGGCTCCTGGAGGGCGAGCTTCAGCGCCTCCCGCTCGACCAGCGACATCGGGCTGTCCGCGCCGGGCGCGGGCCGGGCGGCGCGCGCCGGCGCGGGTGCGCTGCCCCCGGCGGGCTGGCCGGAGACGGCGGCGAGCACGGCCCGCTGCACCGGCTCGATCTCCATGCCGAGGTCACCGGCGAGCTTGCGGACGTACTCGGGGCGCTTCTCCCGGTCCTTGATCTTCGCGACAATCGGCGCGGCGCGGCGCATCGCCTCCACCCGGCCGTCGACGGTGTCCAGGTCGTACCGGTTGATGACGTGGCGCAGCGCGAAGTCGACAAGCGGCTCGCGGCGGGCGACCAGGTCGCGCACCGCGAGGTCGCCCTTTGCCAGGCGCAGGTCGCACGGGTCCATGTTGTCGGGGCTGACCGCGATGAAGGTGCGCCCGACGAAGCGCTGGTCGTCGTCGAACGCGCGCAGCGCCGCCTTCTGCCCGGCGGCGTCGCCGTCGAAGGTGAAGATGATCTCGCCGGCCACGTCGTCGGTGTCCAGCAGCAGCCGGCGCAGCACCGAGATGTGATCCGCGCCGAACGCCGTGCCGCAGGTCGCCACCGCCGTCGGGACGCCCGCCAGGTGGCAGGCCATCACGTCGGTGTAGCCCTCGACGACGACCACCTTGCCCTGCTTGGCGATCTCCCGCTTGGCCTGGTCGATGCCGTAGAGGACGTGCGACTTCTTGTAGATCGGCGTCTCGGGGGTGTTGAGGTATTTCGGGCCGTCGTCGTCGTCGAACAGCTTGCGGGCGCCGAACCCGATCGGGTCGCCGGTGATGTCGCGGATCGGCCACATCAGCCGGCGGCGGAACCGGTCGATCAGGGTGCCGGAGCGCGACGGGCGCGACAGCCCGGCCGTGACCAGCTCGTCGTGGGTGAAGCCCTGCTGGCGCAGGTGCTTGGTGAGCAGGTCCCAGGCGTCCGGGGCGAAGCCGCAGGCGTACCGCTGGGCGGCGGCCCGGTCGAAGCCGCGCCGGGCGAGGAACTCCCGGGCCGGGCGGGCGCCGGCCGTGCCGAGCTGGGCCTGGTAGAACTCGACGGCGGCGGCGTGCGCGGCCACCAGCCGCTGCCGCTGCCCCTGCTGGGGGCGGGCGGCGCGCGGGGCGGCCTGGTCGTTCTCGACGTAGCGCAGCTGGATGCCGGCGCGGGCGGCGAGCCGCTCGACGGACTCGACGAAGCTGAGGTGCTCGGCGTCCATCAGGAACTTGATCGCGTCGCCGCCGGCGCCGCAGCCGAAGCAGTACCAGACGTTACGGGCCGGCGAGACGTTGAACGACGGGCTCTTCTCGTCGTGGAACGGGCACAGCCCCTTGAGGTTGCCGCCGCCGGCCGACCGGAGCGTCACCGTGTCCGAGATGACCTCGGCGATCGAGGTGCGCTCCCGGACCAGCGCGATGTCCTCGTCGCGGATCCGCCCAGCCATTCGCCACCCCCTCGGCCCTACATCCTGCCCTGCCGGGGTGACCCGGGCGGCGTCGGGGGGACGGCGGGCGGCCGCGTCCCGGGCCGCCCCGCACCGCCGCGTCAGCCGGCCGCGCCGGCCTCGTCGGCCTCGACCTGCCGGTTCCAGTCGGGCTTCGTCGAGCGCCAGCCCTCGTCGTCCATGCCCCGCCGCCAGTAGCCGGAGATCGACAGCCACTCCCGGGGCACGCCGCGCTCGACGCGCAGCAGCCGGCGCAGCTCGCGGACGAAGGTCGCCTCGCCGTGCACGAAGGCGTGCACGACGCCGGGCGGGAAGTCCAGCGCCCGCACCGCCGCCACCAGCGCCTCGCCGACCGGCCGGTCGCCCCGGTGCAGCCAGGTCAGCTCGACGTCGCCCTTGCTGGGCAGCGGCTGTTCCTCGGCGGCGTCGGCCACCTCCAGGAAGACCCGCGCCGGGGCGCCCGCCGGGAGCCGTTCCAGGGCGGCGGCGATCGCCGGCAGCGCGCTCTCGTCGCCCACCAGCAGGTGCCAGTCGGCGTCCGGGCTCGGCGCGTACGCCCCGCCGGGGCCGAGGAAGCGCACCGCGTCGCCGGGCCGCAGCCGGGCCGCCCAGGGGCCGGCCACCCCCTGCTCGCCGTGGTGCACCACGTCGATGGTCAGCTCGCCGGCCGCCGCGTCGAAGGCCCGCACCGTGTACGCGCGCAGCCGCGGCCACTGCTCGGCGGGCAGGCGGCGGATCGCCGCGAGGTCGACCGGCTCCGGATAGGTCACCCCGTCCGGCGGGAAGACCAGCTTCACGTAGTGGTCGGTGTGCTCGCCCACCGGGAGGCCGGTCAGCTCCTCCCCGCCGAGCACCAGCCGGATCACGTGCGGGGTGGGCCGCCAGGTCCGCAGGACCCGGGCGGTGGTGACCTTCTTCGGGCGCTCCGTCATACGCTTAGGCTAGCCTAAGTCCGCCCGCAGCCGCTCGTGCCAGGCGACGGCGGCCGGGTCGGTGAGCGAGGCGACCTGGTCGATCACCACGCGCAGCCGGGCCGCGTCGTCCGGGGCGTCCCGCCACAGCGGGGCGAAGACCGGGTCCAGCGCCTCGGGGGCCCGCCGGGTCAGGGCGGAGACCAGCTCGGCGAGGATCTGCCGCTGCCGCTCGTACCGGCACCGGGCGCCGGGGCGGCGCATCACGTAGCGCAGCGCCAGCCCCTTGAGCAGCGCGCACTCGGCCCGGACCCGGCGCGGCACCACCAGGTCGGCCGCGTACCGGCGCAGCGGGCCGGGCCCGCAGCGCTCCCGGGTGGCGGCCACCACGGTCGAGACGAACCGGCCGGTGAGCACGCTGGTGGTCGCCTTCAGCGCGGCCTGGGCCCGGTGGCTGCCGTCGTAGCCGGCGAGGGGCGCGAGCACCGGGTCGGCGAGCAGCTCGACCAGCACGACGCCGAGGTCCGCCGGCGACTCCCCGGAGTACGTGGCGGCCACGTCGGCGCAGAGCGCGGCCCGCTCGTCGGGGTCGGCCAGCAGCGGGCCGAGGCCCACGTACCCGCCGTGGACGCCGTCCTCGACGTCGTGCACCGAGTACGCCACGTCGTCGGCCCAGTCCATCACCTGGGCCTCCAGGCAGCGCCGCCCCTCGGCCGGTGCGCCGGCGCGCAGCCAGTCGAAGACCGGCCGGTCGTCGGCGTACACCCCGAACTTGCCGCCCGTCGGGCGGCGCGGCCACGGGTATTTCGCGGTGGCGTCGAGCGACGCCCGGGTCAGGTTGAGCCCGGCGGACCCGCCGCCCGGGGCGAGCACCTTGGCCTCCAGCCGGGTGAGCACCCGCAGCGTCTGCGCGTTGCCCTCGAAGCCGCCGCACGGCGCGGCGAGCTGGTCCAGGGCGGCCTCGCCGTTGTGCCCGAACGGCGGGTGGCCGAGGTCGTGGGCCAGCCCGGCGGTGTCCACCACGTCGGGGTCGCAGCCCAGCCGGGCGCCCATCTCCCGGGCGATCTGCGCCACCTCCAGCGAGTGCGTCAGCCGGGTGCGCAGGAAGTCGTCGGTGCCGGCGGTGTGCACCTGGGTCTTCGCGGCGAGCCGGCGGAACGCGGCCGAGTGCAGCACCCGCGCCCGGTCCCGCTCGTACGGCGAGCGGCCGGCCCCGGTGTCCTTGGCCGGCTCGTCGACCCACCGCACGCCGTCGAAGACACCCACGTCGCCGGCGGAGTGGCCCGCGTCCCGGACGCTGGTCATGCGGTCCACCCTCCACCCGGCCATCCGGCATCCTTCGCGAGAGCCACCAGGCTACGCCCGAGGGCAGCCGGCGGCGCGGCGGCGGCTCCCCGCGCGACGAGTCCCCGCCCGGCGGCGCGCAACAGCCGATCAGTCGAGAGTTGTCGGCTAATTGCCGACCGTGACGGGTCGCGGTCCACCATGGCGACCGGTAGCGTTCCCAGAGCAGAACGTTACCGATGATCCACACACCTGAATCAGATCCGAACCTGCCGAATCGGACGACGGGAAGTGACGCTCGTGGACGCTGACACGGTGCTGGAAACGGAACTACGGGGGCTGCGCCAGCGCCGGCCGGAGGTCGCCGGGGGCGTGCTCGCCGGCACCGACGGCCTGCTCATCTCCAGCGACCTGCCGACGACCGACGCCACCCACCTGGCGGCCCTGGCCGCGGCCAGCTTCGGCCTCGGCCACCGGGTCGCCGACACGGTCCGGCACGGCGAGTTCCAGGAGTCGGTGGTGTTCACCGCCCGGGGCTGCGTGGTGACCTACCCGGCCGGTCGGCACGCGCTGCTGACCCTGGTCACCGGGGCCTGCGCCGACCTGGAGACCCTGCACCGGGAGGCCCGGGAGGTGGCCGCCCGGACCGGCTCGGCCTTCGACCAGGAGCGCAGCGCGCCCGTCAGCATGCCCGCGCCCGACCCGCACGCGCCGCTGGCCATGCGGACCCCGATGGCGACCCTGCCGGGGCGCACGCCGAACGCGCCCCGCGCCACCGGCTGGCGGCGTCCGCCGATCTGAGCCCGCCGGCCCCGGTGGGCGATGCGTGCGGCTTGCCACCGGGGCCGGCGCCGGACCTGGCGACCGCCGGCCAGCGCGCGGCCGGCCCCGCCGTGCCGGCGGTCCGACGAGGCCGTCGCTCATCGGCTGTCGGAGCCGACCGTCTCGACGGCCGCGCGACCGGCCTCCAGCCGGGCCACCGGCACCCGGAACGGCGAGCAGGAGACATAGTCCAGGCCGACGGAGTGGAAGAAGTGGACGGACTCCGGATCGCCCCCGTGCTCGCCGCAGACGCCGAGCTTCAGCCCCGGCCGGGCGGCCCGGCCCTCCTCGGCGGCGATCCGCACCAGCCGGCCCACGCCGTCGCGGTCGATCGACTCGAACGGCGAGATGCCGAAGATGCCCAGCTCCAGGTAGCGCCAGAAGAAGGCCCCCTCCACGTCGTCGCGGGAGAAGCCCCAGCCCATCTGGGTGAGGTCGTTGGTGCCGAAGGAGAAGAACTGCGCCGCCTCGGCGATCTGGCCGGCGGTCAGCGCCGCCCGGGGCACCTCGATCATCGTGCCGATCAGCACCTCGACGCCGCTGTCCCCGACCACCTCGGCGATGATCCTCTCGGCTTCGGCGCGCACCGTCTCCAGTTCCTGCACCGCCCCGACGAGCGGGACCATGATCTCCGGGCAGGCCGACCCGCCGTCGCGGGTGACCCGGACGGCGGCCTCGGCGATCGCCCGCACCTGCATGGCGAACAGGCCGGGGATGACCAGGCCGAGCCGCACCCCGCGCAGGCCCAGCATCGGGTTCTCCTCGTGCATCCGCCGGACGGCGGCGAGCAGCGCCTCCTCCTTCGCCACGTCCTCGCCGCGTTCCTGGGCGACGGCGACGTCAACCGCGAGCTGCTCCAGCGGCGGCAGGAACTCGTGCAGCGGCGGGTCGATCAGCCGCACCGTGACCGGCAGGCCGGCCATCTCGCGGAAGATCTCCACGAAGTCGTCGCGCTGCAACGGCAGCAGCGCGGCGAGGGCGTCGGAGCGTTCGGTGTCGGTGCGGGCCAGGATCAGCCGCTCGACCAGCTCACGGCGGTCGCCGAGGAACATGTGCTCGGTGCGGCACAGCCCGATGCCCTGCGCGCCGAAGCGGCGGGCCCGGGCGGCGTCCGCGCCGGTGTCGGCGTTCGCGCGCACCGCCAGCCGCCGGGTCGCGTCGGCGTGGGTCATGATCCGGTGTACGGCCTTGACCAGCGCGTCGTCGGCCTCGTCCGGGTCGAGGGTGCCCTCGAAGTAGCGCACCACCTCCGACGGCGTGACCGGCACCTCGCCGAGGTAGACCTTGCCGGTGGTGCCGTCGATCGAGACGACGTCGCCCTCGTTGACGGTCTGCCCGGCGACGGTGAACCGCTTCGCGGGCACGTTGACGTCGATCTCGTCGGCGCCGGACACGCAGGTCTTGCCCATGCCCCGGGCGACCACCGCGGCGTGGCTGGTCTTGCCGCCGCGCGAGGTGAGGATGCCCTTCGCGGCGATCATGCCGTTGAGGTCGTCGGGGTTGGTCTCCCGGCGGACCAGGATCACCGCCTCGCCCTCGCCGGCCAGCTCGACGGCGCGGGCGGAGGTGAAGACCACCCTGCCGGACGCCGCGCCCGGCGACGCCCCGACGCCCCTGGCCACCGGCTCGAAGTCGTGGTCGAGCTGGAACCGGGGGAACATGAGCTGGGCGAGCTGCGCGCCGTTGACCCGGTGCAGCGCCTCGTCGAGGTCGATCAGGCCCTCGTCGACGAGCTGGCCGGCGATGACGAACGCCGCCGCCGCGGTGCGCTTGCCGACCCGGGTCTGGAGCATCCAGAGCTTGCCGCGTTCGATGGTGAACTCGATGTCGCACAGGTCCCGGTAGTGCCCCTCCAGCCGGGCCATGATGTCGAGCAGTTCGTCGTAGGACCGCTTGTCGAGGCGCTCCAGCTCCTGCAGCGGCACGGTGTTGCGGATGCCGGCGACGACGTCCTCGCCCTGGGCGTTGGCCAGGTAGTCGCCGTAGATGCCCTGCGCGCCGCTGGCCGGGTCGCGGGTGAAGGCGACGCCGGTGCCGGAGTCTGGGCCGAGGTTGCCGAAGACCATGGCCACCACGTTGACGGCGGTGCCGAGGTCGGCGGGGATGCGCTCCTGCCGGCGGTAGAGCACCGCGCGCTCGGCGTTCCACGACTCGAAGACCGCGCGGATGGCCAGGTCGAGCTGCTCGCGGGGCTCCTGCGGGAAGTCGCGCCCGGTGTGCTTGAGGAAGATCCTCTTGTACGCGTCGACCAGCCCGCGCAGGTCGTCGGCGTCCAGGTCGAGGTCGTTGTCGGTGCCCCGGGCGCGCTTGGCCTCGTCGAGCGCGTGCTCGAACTCCTCGCCCGGCACCTCGCAGACGGTCTTGCCGAACATCTGGATCAGCCGCCGGTAGGAGTCCCAGGCGAACCGCTCGTTGCCGCCCGCCTGCGCGGCGAGCCCGACGACGCTGCGGTCGTTGAGGCCGACGTTGAGGACGGTCTCCATCATGCCCGGCATGGAGAACTTCGCCCCGGAGCGTACGGAGACCAGCAGCGGGTCGTGCGCGTCGCCGAGGCGGCGGCCCATCCCCCGCTCCAGCGATTCCAGGTGCGCCTCGATCTGGCCGGCGAGCCCGGCCGGCTCCCGTCCGGTGGCGAGGTACGCCTTGCAGGCCTCGGTGGTGATGGTGAAGCCGGGCGGCACCGGCAGGCCGAGGTTCGTCATCTCGGCGAGGTTCGCCCCCTTGCCGCCGAGCAGGTCCTTGAGGTCCTTGTTGCCCTCGGCGAAGTCGTAGACGTACTTGTGATCGACCGTCTCTTGCGCTGCCACCAGAGCCTCCCACGCGCGCCGAATTGACACTTAACGAAGGTTCAGTTTGCTGATACCCCAGGGCCGGCCACCGCTAATCCGGTGCCGTCGCCGATCGGTGGGCGAAGGCTAAGCGAACATCGCGTGACCTGGGCCTGCTTGGTGACAATCGGCACAGCCATCACGACTATCCGCGTCCGTACCGGTTTTTGGGAACGTTTCCACGCGCACGATCACGCAATTCTCGGCCCCCTCGTACTCTTGACCGCACCGGTTCCGCCGAACTTCACCTTTGCCATATCCCTCGCAAATACACACCCCCGGAGTCCGCACCGTGCCGCCCGCCCCGCCCCGCCCCGCCGAGCCCGGCCGCCGGCCGCTCGACCCGACCGGCCCGGCCGTCGACCCGACCGCACCCGAGCCGGCCGCCGCCGACCTGGCCGGCGTCGCCGCCCGCGCCGCCGTCGACCGGCTCGCGCCGCCGGCCCCCGTCCGGCTGGGCGACGTGGTCCCCGCCCCGGAGCGGGTCGAGCCCGACCCGGCCGCCGACTTCACGCTCCCCGCCGACGCGGCCGTCCGGGTCAGCCCCGACCCGGCCGCCCGGGACGTCGCCGAGCAGCTCGCCGCCCTGCTGCGGCCCGCCACCGGCTACCCGCTCCCGGTGACCGACGCCGCGCCGGCCGCCGGGGGCCTGACCCTCCGGCTCTCCGGCGCTTCCGGCGACGGTCCCGGCCCGGTCGCCGCACCCGCCGACCCCGGCCCGGTCGCCGCGCTCGGCGCGGAGGGCTACCGGCTCGACGTGACCCCCGACGCGGTACGGATCACCGCCGCCACGCCGGCCGGCCTCCTGCACGGCGTGCAGACCCTGCGCCAGCTCCTGCCGCCCGCCGTCGAGAGCCCCGCCCCCGTGGCCGCCCGCTGGGCGGTGCCCGGCGGGGTGATCGTCGACCGGCCCCGGTTCCCCTACCGGGGCGCGATGCTCGACGTGGCGCGGCACTTCTTCGGCGTCGCCGACGTGCTGCGGGTGATCGACCACCTGGCCCGCTACAAGCTCAACCACCTGCACCTGCACCTCACCGACGACCAGGGCTGGCGGATCGCCGTCGACGGCTGGCCGAGGCTGGCCGCCGTCGGCGGGGCGACCCAGGTGGGCGGCGGCCCCGGCGGGGCGTACACCCGGGCCGACTACCGGCGCATCGTCGCCTACGCCGCCCGCCGGCACGTCACCGTCGTCCCGGAGATCGACCTGCCCGGCCACACCAACGCGGCGCTGACCGCGTACCCGCAGCTCGCGCCGGACGGGGTCGCGCCGCCGCCGTACACGGGCACCGAGGTCGGCTTCAGCTATCTCGACCCGGCCGACGAGCGCACGTACGCCTTCGTCGCCGACGTGCTCGGCGAGGTCGCCGCGCTCACCCCGGGGCCGTGGCTGCACATCGGCGGGGACGAGGCGTTCAAGGTTCCCGCCGACGCGTACGTCCGCTTCGTGGAGCGGACGCAGGACATCGTCGCCGCCACCGGCAAGACCGTGGTCGGCTGGCACCAGATCGCCCCGGCCGGGCACGCCGACGGGCGGGTCCTCCAGTGGTGGGGCACCGCAGGCGACGACGCCGTGACGGTCGAGGCGGTCCGGCGCGGCGCACGGGTGATCCTCTCCCCCGCAAACCGCGCATACCTGGACATGAAGTACGCCCCGGACACCCCGATCGGGCACGACTGGGCGGGCCTCATCGACGTGGAACGCGCGTACGGCTGGGATCCGGGCACACACCTGACCGGTGTGCCCGCCGAGGCGGTGCTCGGCGTGGAGGCCCCGCTCTGGACCGAGTCGGTGACCTCGCTGGCCGAGATCGAGTTCATGCTGCTGCCCCGGCTGCCCGCCCTCGCCGAGCTGGCCTGGTCGCCCCGGCACACGCACGACTGGGCGTCCTTCCGCCGTCGCCTCGCCGGTCACGGCCCCCGCTGGAGCACCGCCGGCATCACCTTCCACCCCGCACCGGAGGTCCCCTGGCCGACCACGGCTCCCGGCGGGCTCCCCAGCCCCCGCCCGGCGCCGCGGCCGGCGGCCCCCGCGGCCGACCTGCCCTGACGCGAGGTATGCCCGGTTTGCGCCGTCGGGTCCGGTGGCCGGGGTCACCCCGGGGGCGGAATCGGGTCGGGGGCGGGGGCGTTGTACATGGCATGCGACCGGGGCTCTGCCGCCCGGTCGGGCCCTGAGCCGCCCCACCCCCGCCCCGCGCGCCGGGACGCCGGGGGCCGGGAACCCCGGAATGCCGATGGGGTCGGGGTCGTTACACCCTCCGGACGCCCGAGCAGGCCCCCGCCGCCGGGTCGTCCCTCCCCCGGACTTTTCTCTTCGCGGTGCCGCCGCGCGTATCCCCCTTTCGCGGTGCCGTTTCCCCCGAGCAGAGGAGCACGCTGTTATGCGTACCGATCTGATTCGTCGTACCGCCCTGACCGTTGCTGGTGTCGCTGCGACCGCTGGTGGGATCGCGGGTCCGGCGCTGGCCGCGCAGGCCGCCCCTGCCCCTGCTTCCGTGGAGCGGGTCGCGTCGGTGCAGGCCGAGCGTCGTGCGGCGGGTGAGCGTCAGCTGGACGTGCGCTACGAGGCGCAGCCGAACTTCTACTACTGCGGCCCGGCGGCGGCGCGCAACGCGCTGAGCGTGCAGGGCAAGAACATCGACGTGGACACCATGGCCAAGGAGATGGGCACCACCGAGGCCGGCACCAACTCCATCAACGACATCACCCCCGTCCTGAACAAGGAGACCGGCCGCAAGGCGTACCACAGCACGGAGATGCCGGCCGACAAGGTCGACGGCAAGCGCGTCGACAAGCTGCGCGCCGACATCGTCCGCGCGGTCGACGACGGCCGGGCCGTGGTGGCCAACATCGCCGGCACCGCCACCGACACCGACGGCGTCAGCCACTCCTTCGAGGGCGGCCACTACATCAGCGTCGTCGGCTACTCCGAGGGCGGGAAGACCGTGACGATCGCCGACTCGGCCAACCCGGACCAGGCCAGCTACCGCATCGACGTCGACGCCCTGGCGCACTGGATCGCCAGCCGCGGCTACGCCTCCTGACCCGAAGGGCCCCCTGTTAACGCTTTCTGTTGTACAGGGGGCCCCTGCAAACCGTCAGCCGCCCGAGTCGGCCAGCTCCGCGCCCTCCGGGACGGTGTCGTCGTCCCGGCTGGCCAGCCAGCCGTCGGGCAGGAAGACCTTGCCGGGCGAGTTCGTCCGGCCGCGCGGCTGACCCAGCGTCGCCACCGGGAACGGCTCGGCCGGGTCGAGCTTGCCGAGCAGGTCGTCGAGCTGGGCCAGGCTCTCGATCATCGCCAGTTCGCGGCGCAGCTCGCTGCCGACCGGGAAGCCCTTGAGATACCAGGCCACGTGCTTGCGGAAGTCCGTGCAGCCGTCCCGCTCGCCCCGGGCCGGGTTGCGCGCGCCCGCCGTGAACTGGTCGACCAGCAGCTCGGCGTGCCGGCGCATGGTCGTCGCCACCTCGCCGAGGGTGGGTAGCCGCCGCTCGGGCCGGCCCTCGAACGCGGCCTCCAGGTCGGCGAAGAGCCACGGCCGGCCCAGGCAGCCGCGCCCGATCACCACGCCGTCGACGCCGGTGTGGGCGACCATCCGCAGCGCGTCGTCGGCCTCCCAGATGTCGCCGTTGCCGAGCACCGGCACGTCGAGCGCCTGCTTGAGCGTGGCGATGGCGTCCCAGTCGGCGGTGCCCGAGTAGCGCTGCGCGGCCGTACGCCCGTGCAGGGCCACCGCCGCGACGCCCGCGTCCTGGGCGGCGAGCCCCGCCTCGACGTACGTCAGGTGGTCGTCGTCGATGCCCTTGCGCATCTTCACGGTGACCGGCACCCCGGCGGGCGACGCGGCGTCCACGGCGGCCCGGACGAGGCGGGCGAACAGCCGCCGCCGCCAGGGCAGGGCCGACCCGCCGCCGCGCCGGGTGACCTTGGGGACGGGGCAGCCGAAGTTGAGGTCGATGTGGTCGGCGAGATCCTTCTCCACCACGATCCGCACGGCGGCGGCGGTGATCTCCGGGTCGGTGCCGTAGAGCTGGAGGCTGCGGGGCCGCTCGTCGTCGCCGAAGGCGATCATCCGCAGCGTCTTCGGGTTCCGCTCGACCAGCGCGACCGTGGTGATCATCTCGCAGACGTAGATGCCGCCGCCCTGCTCCCGGCACAGCCGGCGGAACCCGACGTTGGTGATCCCGGCCATCGGGGCGAGCACCACCGGCGGCCACACCTCGTGCCGCCCGATGCGCAGCCCGCCGCCCGGCCTTCCGCTCCCACTCACCCGCCAAGTGTAAGGAGGGGCCCCCTGTTAACGCTTTCTGCATAGCAGGGGTCCCCTGTTAACAACCGCCCATAGCACACCCGCCGAGCCGGCGGGGCTTGTCCACAGGGCCGGTCGTTGTCCACAGGCGGGGCCGTCGGGCGGGACGGGGCGGGGGCGACGCGCCATGCTGCCGGGCATGGCCGACTACTCACCCGAGCTGGACCGGGCGGCGCACCGCCAGCAGCAGATCGTCACGCGGGCGCAGCTGCTGGCCGCCGGCTTCGACGACATGCACCTCTACCGGCAGGCCCGCCGGGGCCGCTGGCAGCGCGTCCTCCCGGCGACGTACGCCCTGTTCACCGGCACGCTGACCGACGAGCAGCGGCGCATCTCCGCCGCCCTGTACGCCGGCCGGCAGGCGCAGCTCACCGGGCTGGCCGCCCTGACCTGGTACGGCTTCCGCTACAGCCCGCGCAGCGACGACGTACACCTGGTCGTGCCGCACCACGCGCGACGCCGGTCGGCCGGGCACGCGGTGATCACCAGGGCGCTGGCGCTCGACGAGCGGGCCCGGCAGACGGCGCTCTACCCGGTGTGTTCGCCCGCCCGGGCCGTGGTCGACGCGGCCCGCGACCTGCGCGAGCTGCGTCCGGTCCGCGCGATCGTCGCCGAGGCGGTGCAACGGGGGTACGCCGACCTGCCCGCCCTGGACGAGGAGATCCGCCGGGCCCGGCGCAGCCGGACGGCGCTGGTCCGCAAGGCGTTCGCGGAGATCGTCGACGGCACCCGGTCGGCGCCGGAGGCCGAGCTGCGGGAGTGCCTGGCCGGCAGCAGGGTGGTGCCGGAGATCCGCTGGAACCCGCGCCTGGTCAGCGGCGACGGCGTCGTGCTGCCGACCCCGGACGGCTACCTGGCCGACGCGGCGGTGGCCCTGGAGGTGGACTCGCAGGAGTTCCACTTCAGCCCGGCCGACTGGGCCCGGACGCTGGACCGGCACAACGAGCTGAGCCGGCACGGGGTGCTGATCCTGCACTTCACGCCGGCGCAGATCCGCCGGGAGCCGGAGCGCGTGCGCCGCATGGTGGAGGACGCCTACGAGTCTCGGCGCGGCCTGGGCGCGACGACCCGCGTCCGCGTGGAGCCCCGCCCCGCCGACACCCCGCCCACCGCCAACGCCCTGCCCGCTGCCTCACCCGCCGCCGCCCCGCCCACCGGGGAGGGGCGGTGAGAAGGGGCCCCTTCTCTACCGCTTGGGGTCTAGCGGTCCTCGCAACGCCTAGTTCTTCTGGGGGTTGCGAGGACCGTGGTCGTTTCCGCTGAGGTCAAGGCAGAGTTCTTCCGGA